>CAWVYB010000039.1:0-14960 GCA_963934215.1 uncultured Flavobacteriales bacterium
GCCATGCCGATGCGGGGATTGCGTTCCAACTTGCTGCGATGGCGCACATGGAAGTCCCAGTACAAACTGTTGAACGGACAGGAGGAGGCCCCGGTTTTGTCTTGAGCACGGTAATGGCAACTGCCGCAATAGGGGCCCATTTTTTTGATGTACTGTGCGCTGCTCACGTACGGCTTCGAGCCTACAATGCCTCCATCTGCAAATTGGCTCATTCCACGTGTGTTCGTGATTTCCACCCACTGCAAGGCATCGATGTAAACGCCCAAATACCAAGCGTCAACCGCATCGGGATGAACGCCTGCGAGCAAGGCGAAATTGCCTGTGACCATCAGACGTTGGATGTGATGAGCGTAGGCGTGTTCGAGCGTTTGGTCAATCGAATGCGAGAGGCATTTCATCTTGGTTTTTCCTGTCCAAAACCACGATGGGAGCGGCTGCTGGTGGTCGAAGAAATTCAGGGTTTCGTAAGTCGGCATCTCCGCCCAATACACACCTCGCATGTACTCTCTCCAACCCAATATTTGACGAATGAATCCTTCGGCTTGAGAGATGTGCACCCGCTCAGGATCATCACGCCAGGCTTGCTCAACCGTTTGAACGACTTCATAAGGCGAAATCAGTTTGACATTCATCAAGAAACTCAATCGTGAATGATAGACGGTCCAGCATTCGGTGGTCATGGCATCTTGGAAGTCACCAAAAAACGGGAGCAATTCTTCGGCAAAATGCTGCAACATCTCGAGGCCTTCCACTCGAGTCAATGGCCATGGAAAGGCATCCGCCCGAATCCGCCCAATCGTTTCCACCCCGCTGGATTCCAAAAGCGCGACCAGAGTGCTGACATTTCTTTGGAACAATTTGGGAGGAGGAAGCGTGTGGTTTTTGGGGAGTTTTTGACGGTTGGACGCATCAAAATTCCATTCCCCACATTCGGGCTCCATCGCCGAAGTCATGAGAATGTTGTGCTTTTTCCTCATGGACCGATAAAACGTCTCGAGGCGATACGTCTTTTTGCCTTTGAAAAAGGTGGCCAATTCTTCGCGCTGGGTGAAGAAATGCTGGGAATCTGAAATGCTCCAGTCCCAGCCCTGACGGTCGCAAATGGCGCTCCATTTCGCGAGTATTTCATCCATGCGGTATTCATCGGGATGTTGCCAAGCCGATTGAGTAGCTGCTGCTTCTGAACAGATCCATTCCAAGTTGTCCGGAATGGAATGAAGGTTCCTTGGGTCGTCTAGTGTAAGATACAGAACGCGATGGCCTTGTTGATGCAAGTCCATTGCAAACAGACGCATAGCGGCAAAAAAGGATACGACCTTTTGAATGTGGTGGCGCGCATAGTCGGTTTCGGAGCGCACTTCCATCAGAACAAAGGTGATCTCAGGGTCTGGATTGGATGTGAACCAATCATGTCCAAAGTTCAACTGGTCTCCGAGAATCAGGCGAACTTCTCGAGCCTTTACGAGCGTTTGCAGTTCTTCCATTGCTGGAATGTCCAATTCCTTCATGTTGCGTTTGTTTTTGCTTTACGGCATCGCTCCGAGCAATACTTCACTTCGTTCCAGCAATCCTCCCACTTTTTCCGCCAAGAAAATGGCCTGAGGCATGTTGTGCACATGCGATCTGGAGGAAAGTTTTTGCGTTGCATAGGGGATTAACCCATAGGGTGCAGAGATGTTTTCCTCTCATCATGAAACCTGTAGCTTAGATGATGAAGCTTGTTAATGGTGGTTAAGAAAGATAAAAGGTCAATGGAGCTACGAGAGATCGCAGCGTGACTTGACCAATTACAGTCTATTTTTGTTCTTCAATCTCAAGATGAGTCAAATTAAATCCCCCGCTATAATTACTTTCAGTGTCCTGATTGCCTTTTTTGGTATAAAGGATTTTGTTCGTTCTGCGGAGGTGTTCATCGGAAGCGATTTTGGTCAGTTCGAATTGGCAGCGGACTTCCCCTGCAATCCGCACCAAGAGGAAGGTGAGTCTGAAAAGGAATCGAAATCAGGAGAGGAGAACGAGTCCAAGGAGTCGAAGAAGAAAAAGGTTCTGGAAGTCGATGATTGCGATACTTTTGGATCAGAAAATGCACGGAATTTGCGGTTAAAATCGGGGCATCGCCTCGGAAACTCTTCGAGCAGCTTGGCTTTGGCTGCAGCTCGGATTTGGGAACCTCCAGAAATGGGATAACACGGGCTAGAGCCCATGACATAAAACGTCAGGAACGTCCTGACGCCATTGGTGTTATCTCTCTGTTTTTATTTCCATCATGTTTAAGCACTTCCAGCAGGACTTGCCTGCTTCCATTGTTGTATTTCTTGTCGCACTCCCCCTTTGTCTTGGTATCGCCTTGGCTTCTGGAGCGCCCCCACTTGCCGGACTCATCGCTGGAATTTTAGGAGGAATCCTTGTTGGTCCCATTTCTGGAAGTTATGTAGGCGTTTCTGGGCCTGCGGCAGGCTTGGCCGTCATTGTATTCAATGGCATTCAATCTCTTCCCAGTTACGAAACGTTTTTACTTGCTGTTGTGATCGGCGGTTTCGTTCAGATTCTGCTGGGAGTTCTGCGTGCAGGAATTATTGGACTTTACTTTCCGTCTAGCGTGATCCAGGGAATGCTTTCTGCCATCGGGATCATCATTTTCCTCAAACAAATTCCTCACGCCTTAGGTTATGATTCGGACCCGGAAGGAGATCTTGAATTTGTCCAGTCTGATGGAATGAACACGTTCAGCGAACTCATTGTGATGCTTTCTGATATCCAGCCAATCGCGGTATTGATTTCGTCTTTGGGCTTGGTCGTTTTGATTCTTTGGGAACGGCCCTTTATGAAGCGTCTTGCGCTGATTAAGTTTTTGCCAGGATCCTTGGTTGCAGTGCTTTTAGGGGTGGGGATTCATGTGTTGACACGTGGAGAGAATGGACTGAGTAGCGACCACCTTGTGCAACTCCCTGTGCTGAACTTTAGTGAATTGGGAGATCTCCTAACTGTGCCTGATTTCAGTGCTATTGGCAACAAGTCAGTTTGGATCCTTGGTGTCACCATCGCCATTGTAGCGAGTCTTGAGACGTTACTTTGTGTGGAGGCAACCGACAAGCTGGACCCTCACAAGCACATGACTCCAACCAATCGAGAATTGGTGGCTCAAGGGGTGGGCAATGCGGTGAGTGGTCTCATCGGGGGGCTCCCAATTACGCAAGTGATCGTGCGCTCATCGGCCAATATCCAATCGGGAGGAAGAACAAAAGCAAGTGCCATTCTTCATGGAGTATGGTTGTTGGGCTTCTTCTTGTTGGCTCCAAACGTGCTAAACCTGATTCCCCTATCCAGCCTTGCGGCGATTTTATTGGTTGTGGGATACAAGTTGGCCAAACCTCAAACGTTTGTGAAGTTGTTCAAGGATGGGGGGCGTCAGTTTGTCCCATTCGTTGTGACCGTATTGGCCATTGTGTTTACGGATTTGTTGATTGGAATTGGAATTGGCTTGGCCGTGAGCATCGTGAGCATTTTGTTGGATCATTACCAGCGTCCATTCGTGGATTTTCATCAAGAGGATGGTGTGGATGGTCAACCGGGTACGTGGAAACTGCAGTTGAGTGAAGATGTCACGTTTCTTCACAAAGCAGGATTGCGGCAGGCGCTTTCGCGGGTGAAGCCTGGTGGTCATGTTGTTTTGGACGCTTCGCGAACACTTCGCATGGATGTGGATGTCCGCGATGTCATTGAAGATTTTAAAAACCGCGCGATCGAAGAGGATATCAGCTTGGATTTACTGTCACCAGAAGACGCGAATGAAACGTGGATTTTATCCTCGTTTTACAAGAAATCGAGTTGAATTCCATCCAAGATGATGTGAGGAAATTGAACGTTTAAAGACCCTCGTTGCCATTGGTAGCGGGGGTTTTGACTTGTTAACAGTCGGCCTATCCGCCAATCGCGGCTCTAAACCCAGGGCAGGATTGATGGCGTATCCGGTAGGTCCGCCCAGTCCTAATCCCATTCCGGAGACTAGAAGCGCCACGAAGAGTGCATTCAATGCTGCGGGCGCGTTGATGCTACTGCCGTGCAAGGCTCCTCATGATGTTTTTTTAATGTTGAAATAACGTTGGCTTAATCGCCGAGCAGAACCCGCTCGTGACCTTTGGTTCTGAACATTTATCAACAGTCAAAATGAAACATTTTACCTCTTGTGTTGCGGCTTTTCTCTTCCTGTTTCTCACGGATTTCTCTGCTTCCGGACAAGTCATCATTACTGATGATGGTTCGGGCACAGGTACAACCACATGGACGAACGACAACACTTACATCTTGGATGGTTTTGTTTTTGTGAATGAAGGCGACGTGCTCACGATTGAGCCTGGAACGGTCATCAAAGGTCAAACCGGTTCAGGTGCTGATGCCTCGGCCTTGGTGGTGGCTCGGGGGGGGCAAATTCAAGCCCACGGAACAGCAGATGCTCCCATTGTGTTCACTTTTGAAGCAGACGCGCTCGATGGATCCACGCCATTTAATGTTCGCGGCCAGTGGGGTGGCGTGATTGTTTTGGGCAAGGCCCAGTTGAACTCTTCGCCCGGCGAAACACAAATCGAGGGTATTCCAGATACTGAATCGCGTGGCCGATACGGAGGGAACGAGGACGAAGACAGCAGTGGAACGATGACATACGTGTCGATTCGCCACGGAGGGACTGACATCGGTGCAGGCAATGAGATCAATGGTTTGACATTGGGAGGTGTAGGTGCAGGAACGACTTTGGAATACATCGAAGTCATTTCCAATGCAGACGACGGAGTTGAGTTTTTCGGAGGCACCGCATCCATCAAACACGTGGTCACCGCTTTTTGTGCAGATGATTCGTTCGATTATGACGAGGGATGGCGAGGATATGGGCAATTCTGGTGCACAGTACAAGAGGAAGGTGAAGGTGACCGCGGTGGAGAGCACGATGGAGGCACAGATCCGGAAGATGGGTTGCCGTATGCACATCCTGTTATCTACAACGCCACATACATTGGCCGAGGAGCGGATGCCGGTCGCCGAGCTTTGACGCTCAGGGACAATGCAGGAGGAGAATACCACAATTCTATTTTCTACAACTGGGGCAGAGGTATTGATATCGAAAAGCTCGCTTCTGGAGAAGATTCCTATGAGCGTTTTGCCAACAACGAAATTGCGTTTGCAGGCAATGTGTTCGACGGGTGTACGGGCCTTGGATTGGATGCAGCAGCAAGCGATTTGTTCACCATAACCATGGGTTCAGGTTGGTCGAGCGCTGCAGATTCAACGGAAGCTGCAGTTGTATCAGCGGCCGCATTCGAAGCTTCATTTGCGGGAAACAGCAATGTGGTGATGAATTCGGGTTTGAGTTATGTCATCAGTGAGGGTTCGGGGCTGCTGGATCTTGTGCCCAGCGCAGCGCTTCCTGGAGGCACCGCAGCAGAGAATCCTTGGTTTGATCAAGTGGATTATGCGGGTGCATTTGACTCGTCTGAGGAGTGCACTTGGCTGGACGGTTGGTCGATGCTATCTGCCCGAGGGTTTATTGGATGCAGCACCAACATTCAAGAGGCAGAGGTTTCTACGTTCCAGATTTATCCCAATCCATCCAATGGTACGTTCAGCATTCGCTTCGAAGCCAATATGGACGATGCTGTGATGCGATTGGTCGACCTGACCGGAAAGCTGGTTCTCAGTCAAACCGTGAATGCTGCAAAAGGCAGCGTGGTAGAATTGAATGCTGCCGATGCGGTTTCAGGGATGTACATCATGAGCGTTGAAAAAGGTTCTGAAACATCGCATGCGCGTCTCATCATCGAATGAGTTTAAATCAAAGCGCCCATCATTTTTTTGCTTGAATCTCCCCTGAATTCGTTCGCTATGTACCAGAACCATCTCGTCTTTGCCCTCTCTATTTTCGCAGGGTTTGCAGCCGCAGCCCAAGGCACAAATCAGAGCTCAATCCAGGGCAAGGTCACGGACAAAGCTACAGGCGAACTCCTATTGGGGGCCACCATTATTTTGGAATCCAACAGCAACGGCACCATGAGCGATTTCGATGGTAATTATGCCCTTACAGGATTGTCAGCAGGAACGTATAGGGTGGTTGGCCGGTTCATCGCATACAATTCCATCCAACAAGAAGTGGTGGTGGGTGACAACGATACCATTGTCTTGGACTTTGCCATGGAATCTGCGGTCATTGCCATTGAAAATGAGGCTATTGTTGCCGTACGGCAAAATCGCTCGAGTGCGGTTTACATGGAAAATGTGAAGAAGAAGGAGACTTCCATGATCGATTATGTCTCTTCTCAAGACATGCAAAAGAATGGCGACAGCGACGTGAGCAGCGCGATCAAACGCGTCAGTGGGGTATACACCATGGGCAACTTTGTGGTGGTGAGAGGGCTGAGCGATCGGTATGTGCGAACAGCATTGAATGGAGCGGAGATTCCATCGTTGGACCCCAAAAGGAGTTCTGTGTCGATGGACCTCTTTCCTACAAACCTGGTTGACAACCTGGTCGTTGTCAAAACACTGAACGCCAACCTGCCGTCCAATTATTCGGGGGCATACATTAACGTTCTCACCAAGGATTTTCCGGACAGCTTCACCTTCAACTATTCCACCTCAACAGGGTTCAATACGAATGCTACGTTCAACGACAACTTCATCACCAGCTACGCAGGCAACACCCAAGCCTTGGGCTGGGACAACGGAGCGCTCGACATTCCAGAGGGTGTCTTGGGAGAGGAGATTCTGTCGCCACAATATTCTAATTATTATGACGCTTTGGTCTTGGCCCGTTTTGGAGACGAATTGAATGATATGGGCGTGTTATCGCCAGCCGACATTGGTTCGGGAGAGGGACAGACTTCCATTTCTAGCATTGTGGACGCGATTGAAGGGATTGACAACGTGAGTCAGGTCAACAATGAATTTATGACGGCCATCCGGGAGCAGCAAAACCAGCGATTGTCTCAGCAAACGCAAGCCTTCGGAAATACATGGCAGCCGCTGAAGATCGCGGCGCCACTAAACCTTTCGAAGAGCATCGCTTTCGGAAACGTCACTCAACTCTTTGGCCGCTCCCTGGGGTACAATTTTGGATTTCAATACAAAACGAACAATGAGTTGTACGAGAACGGCCAGACTAGCCGGTTCTTGCTCACTGGATCTACAGCGGAAAAGAGTGAACTGGACGTGCAGCGTCAGTTTTCTGATGTACGGGGCACACGGTCCGTTTACACGTCGGCTTTATTCAACCTCGGGTATGACTGGAGCCGCAATAGCAAAATTGGCTTTACGTTCATGCCGAACGCATCAGGGATCAACGATGCGCGCAATCAAGATGGCATCAATCCTAGCGATGCGGTCGGTTTGGGACAACAACAGCGTCAGCAGCGTTATCTCGAGCGTGGGATGAACATCTTTCAATTGCGCGGCGAGCATAGGTTGAGCGATCAGCGCAACCACAAGGTTACCTGGAGTTCTTCGTACACCGTTGGAAAACAAACAACGCCGGACTTGAGGCTTTTCATCAACAGCTTTGAGGAGCTATCAGGAGGTGTTGTATACTCCGATGCCGAAGGGAATGACGTCACCGGGGATGCGTTGAGCCTGCTCGCAGACGGCGAGAACTTGACGGAATACTACCCCAATTATACCGTGGCCGAAGAGGAGTCCAATGAATTGTACTACAGCATTCAGGACAACCTCTATCCGTCGCCGACGCGCTTTTTTAGACAAATGCACAACACAACGCTCGATTTAAAACTGAACCATGAACAGCCGATTGTGCGTGATTGGGGCGAGGACAATAAATTGATGTTGGGGGCTTCATTGGTCCGTCGCACACGCGATTATTCCGAAAACCGCTACAGCTTTGTTTCTCAAGGTGTTGAGTACAACGGAAACCCCAACGACTATTTCAGTCACGAAAACATGAACGTGATTCCGGGCACGTCTGCTGAGGCGACGAATTACCTCTACCTGCGAGACGACACGGAAATCCAGAACAGCTATGAAGCTAGCGAGTCTGTGTTGGGTGTTTATTCCATGGTAAACGTTGCGCCGACTGAGAAGCTCATGTTGAACGGAGGGGTGCGCTTAGAGGTCACGGAAATGTTGCTGGAGAGCGATAAACTGAAAGATGAAACGTTGCTGCCCGCGCTCCAAGAAAATTTCTTGGGCACCTTGAATGTGGTGGACGTCCTGCCGTCCTTGAACGTAACATTCAAATTGCGAGAGGAAGATTACAGCAGCACCAATCTCCGGTTCTCTGCAAGTCAAAGTGTGGCACGTCCGTTGTTTCGAGAAAAGGCACCGTTCTCGGTGTTTGATTTTGAAATCCAAGAACAGCAAACAGGCAATACGGACTTGAATCGAACCAAAATCGTGAACATCGACGGTCGCCTCGAAGTGTTTCCTCGCTTGCGTGAATTGCTCTCGTTGAGTGCGTTTTACAAGCATTTCAATGATCCGATCGAGCAGGTCATCATTTCTACTGCGGCGAATACGGAGATCACGTGGAAAAACGTGGAACAAGCCCAGCTCTTTGGTTTGGAATTCGAAGCAAAGAAGAACTTGGGATTTTTGAGCGAAAGACTGAGTGCTTTCAACCTAGCTTTCAACGCTACTTACATCCAAAGTGCCACGAGCATTGCGGAAGACGAACTGATGGAGATTCGCGCCACCCATCCAGACCACGCCGAAACGCGTCCGATGTACGGCCAGTCACCCTACATCATCAATAGCATTCTGAATTACACCCATGCGGACGGAGGCTTGAGTATGAACGCCGGCTTCAACATCAGCGGTCCCAAGCTCGTCTTGATCACCCCAGGTGGTACACCCGATGTGTACGATCAGCCCCGAGCAGCGCTTGATGTGAGCATAAATAAGTCGTTTGGTGATCGCTTGGTAGTGAAGGTGCAGGGCAGAAACTTGATGGATTCAGACTTCCGAAGGTCTTACTCATTCAAGGGAGAGGAGTACAATTTTCAGAGCTTCAATTTGGGAAGAACGTTCTCACTCGGGTTGTCCTACAACTTCACGAAAGAGCTTTAGGAAGCGATTCTCTGAGTGCGATGATCCCCGCTGGGCGCGCTGCATTGTTTGGACTTCGCTTTAAAGAAGGCTATAGAGACCGACACCCAACAAAGCGCCTGTGATGGGCCCAATAACAGGAATCCAACTGTAGGACCAATCGCTGTCTCGCTTGCCCGAAATCGGCAATACAAAGTGGGCAATGCGGGGTCCAAGGTCCCGCGCCGGATTGATGGCATAGCCGGTTGGTCCGCCCAATCCCATTCCTATTCCGGCCACAAGCAGTGCTACGGGCAGTGCGTCAAGGGCGCCAAGCGAATTGGTCGGCGCTGATGCTGCCAATGCACCAAAGGCGAGCACAAATGTGCCAATGAGCTCGGTTAGGAAATTCGAAAAGGTATGTCGGATGGCAGGGGATGTGCTGAATACCCCCAGCTTGCGGTCGGCGTTTTCAGTGGCCTCGAAATGCATTCGAAACGCCGCCCACGTGACCACTGCCCCACAAAAAGCACCGGCCATCTGAGCGAACACATAACCCAAGAGCAATGTGCTGTCAAGTTTCCCAAAAGCAGCCATTCCGATTGAAATGGCGGGATTGATATGTCCACTTCCGCCCAATTCGAGGGCTGTGTAAACACCAAGGAATACCGACATTCCCCACCCCCAAGACATCAAAAGCCAACCGCTGCCGGAACCTTTGGTTTTGGCCAGATCTAGATTCGCATTTACGCTTCCGCCCATCAAAATGAGTAGAAAAGTGCCAAGAAATTCGCCGAGATAGGGAGACATGAGCCGTCTGCTAATTAGTGTGCGAATATAGCGCCGGACGACAAAATCATACTGCCATCAAAGCTTCTTGAGGCTAAAAAAAGTGAGTGTTATTGCGCTCAAAGCGAATGATGACGCAATGTTAACAATCCCATAACATGAAACATAGAGATAACCTTGGCTTCATACTCAACTTTTGTGGCACGAAACATACGGGTAACTTTTGCTTAACACGCCGAAAGGACCATAAACCATCACTGATGTTAGAACTCTTTACTGTAGTTGGATTTTGCTTAGCAGGCTTTTCAGTCATCGCAAATGATAGCGTTCAGACCCTCGGAACTTGGATTGCATCGAACCGAGACAAGTTCAAATGGACCACCCTGTGGGCAGCAGCTTCCGCTGTTTTGGTATTCACCTTGGTATACGGCTGGGTTTCATCAGGAAATGGAGATATTTCATTCGGCCGATTGACCAAGATTCCTTACCAAGAACCACAGTGGTACCACGCACTCGCTCCTCTCGCACTCGTATTGCTTACCCGCAAGGGCATTCCGGTTTCCACTTCTTTCCTAGTGCTTTCTGCGTTTGCAAGCACGTTCGTTCTGGAGAAGATGCTGATGAAAAGCATCATGGGATATGGATTGGCCGCTGTGGTGGCTTATGCGTTGTGGCTGCTCATCTCAAAAATTGTGGATGAGAAGGATGATGTGAGCGAAAAATCAAGAAAGGTGTGGCGTGTGATGCAATGGTGTTCCACAGGATTCTTATGGTTTACTTGGCTTTCGCATGACGTGGCAAATATCGCCGTCTTTTTGCCGCGTGAGCTAACCGTGATGCAGCTGATCTTGGTCATCGTATTTTTTATTGCGGGTCTAGGCTATATTTTCTATAAACGTGGTGGAAAGATCCAGGAAATTGTTCTGGCAAAGCAGAGCACCAAATATGTGAGGTCTGCGACCATGATCGATTTGGTCTATGCATTCTTATTGCTCTATTTCAAGCAGATGAACAACATCCCCATGTCCACGACGTGGGTGTTTGTGGGATTGCTCTGTGGCCGTGAACTTGCGTTGAATACGGGCTTGACCAAGAAGGGTAATTTGAAATCTATTTTCCCCATTGTGGCAAAGGATTTCTTGAAGCTAATCGTCGGTCTTTTGGTGAGTGTAGCCATTGTCTTGGCCATTCATTACGGTGAAGATGCAGCCAATATGGACGGAGCATCTCCAGCGAGCACGGAGGAAGTAGCTGCTCCTGCCTCAGCAGAGACGTCCGCCGATGTTCAGGTGATTCCAACGGACTTGATTGCGGACTAAAAACAAACCGATTTACACTTTTCACGAACTATTCGAGAACAATTGAACCATGAAGTATTCTATTCACGCCTTAATTTTTGGCTTTTTGGCCATTAGCAGCCCGCTCATGGGTCAGCAGACGATCGAAAGTACTTTCGGAAAGGGCGTTACCGTTGTTGCAGCAGACGAAAGTTTCTCCATGAAATTCAATGCTCGTGTTCAGAGCTTGTTTATCACGGAAGTGCCGGGCATGGATTTCAATGCGGTCGAAACCAATTGGCTAATCCGTCGTTCACGACTTAAATTCTCGGGATTCGCTCACCACCCCAACCTGCAGTACAAGATTGAGTTGGGCCTTTCCAACCGTGACCATGGGGGCGAGATGCAACAAACCAACAACACCTCCAACCTGATCCTCGATGCGTTTGTGCGCTGGAAAGTAGCCGGTAATTTTGAGGTATGGGTGGGACAGACCAAATTGCCAGGCAATCGTGAGCGGGTTATTTCCTCGCAGAAGTTGCAATTCGTGGACCGAAGCTTGGTCAATTCACGCTTCAACATTGACCGTGACATGGGCATTCAGTTTCGCAACAAGCACACCATTGGAGGGATGATCATCAATGAGGCATTGGCGTTTTCTCAAGGCGAAGGCCGAAACCGCACGGCTGGCAATGACGGTGGGTTGGAGTATACCGGTCGATTGGAGTTTTTGCCGATGGGTGCCTTCACTGGCAAGGGCGACTACATCAGCTCGGATTTGAAGCGAGAGCAGACTCCCAAGTTATCCATCGGAGTGACCTTTGACCACAACATGAATGCCGCACGAGAACGTGGTAACCTCGGAAGCTACGTGGCGGATACGGCTTACAATAGCTTGCAGACCGTCCTGGCGGATTTCATGTTCAAGTACAAAGGGTGGGTGGTCGCCGGTGAATACGCGAATAAGAAAGCCTTGGGTGATCGCATCAAAATAGATGAAGGAGCGGGGGAAGAATTTTTGAGCAACTACTACACGGGCGAAGGCATCAATGTACAATTAGGCTATTTGTTTGAAAACAACGTGGAGCCGGCATTCCGCTATACATCCATTACCCCGGAAGCAGCGGGTCTGATCTCCGATCGTGATGCGCAGCGCATGTACACGTTCGGATTGTCCAAGTATGTTGTAGGGCACAGTTTGAAGGTTCAAACCGACCTGAGCTTCATAGACGAAAACGCCGAATTCAGCTTCGATCAGGAATTCAACATGCTCTTCCGATTCCAGGTGGAGATGGCTTTTTGAATGACACAATCGAAAGCCAGGGCCCTATGGCTGTAGCTTTTGCTTAGTTGAGACAAAGAGTCCGTAGTTTTAGGGGTATTGAAATTCCCTATTGAATGCAACGCTTTCTTGGAACCTTAGCTCTATGCCTTCTGCTTTTGGCTTTTGTTTCAGGTCGTTCGCAGACCACGAACATCCCCGATCCTGTTTTTGAGCAGTTGCTGATCCAAGCTGGTTTGGATGGTTATCCCTTAAACGGATCGATTGCGACGGCGAGCATAGATACGGTCACTTCGCTGAACTTGTATACCTCTTCGAGCTCAATCAATGTGACAGACCTCACGGGAATTGAGGCATTTACAGCGTTGACCTACCTGATGGTGAATTATGCAGAGCTCACGGAGTTGGATCTTTCGGAGAACTTCGCCTTGGAGGAGGTCCACGCTTTTGGGAATGATATAGCCAATGTTGTGCTGCCTGCCAGCGAGACCCTTGCCTTCTTGGATGTTTCATCCAACCCTTTGATTGGACTGGATGTGTCACAAAACCCGGGTCTCATTTCTTTGGTGTGTTATTACATGGAGCTCAATGAACTGGATGTAACCAGTAATGAGGCTTTGAAGAGTTTGTCGTGTTCCTTCAACCAATTAACGGAATTGGATTTAAGCCAGAATCCGAATTTAGAGATGCTGTATTGTGCAATGAATTCGCTAACGATGTTGGACTTAAGCCAGAACCTTAATTTGGAGGATTTGAATTGTAGTTACAATCAATTGGCTGAGCTGGATGTTTCACAATTGGATAACTTGAGTGAGTTTCACTGCAGCGCTAATGAGTTGACCACCTTGGATGTCAGCCAGAATAATTCATTGGATTTCTTGAATTGCTCAGCAAATCAAATCACTTCTTTAGACGCGTCTAATCACCCTTTGATGATGGAATTGTTTTGCGACAACAACGCTTTAACCTCGTTGGAGTTGAGCGCGGGTCTCATTGGACTTGATTGTGACCACAACCAGCTGGAATTACTAAATGTCAGCATGGTTGAGAATCTCGCATACTTCTTTGATTGCTCTTTTAATCCCCTCACGTGTGTCCAAGTGAGTGCGTCGCAATTGGCAGATCCCATAGCCGGTTGGATTGTTGATCTCGATGATAGTTTCGCAATCGATTGCGACTACACAGCGCGTGAGGAAGTGACACCTCCTGTTGAGTTCATTGCTTACCCGAACCCTTCGCAAGGGACAGTGCGCATAACATGGCCCGGGTGCAATGCTGCAGATTTGTTTCTATTTAGTATGCAAGGGAAAGAGATCCGGCACTTTCTGAATGTGTACCCAAATCAAACCTTCAATTTACAACTTCCAAACGGGGTGTACGGATTGTCAGTCATGGACGCTGCAAGCAAGAACATTATTGGCCGGAAAACGCTGCAGATATTTCATCCTTGATGAACTGATTACAGGGGTTGAAGAAAGAAGGTCGTGAATGGTGTGTGGGGGTGGGCCATCTCGCGGTGGGAAAAGAATTGTCAATGTTATTTACTGAATTGGTTAGTCGTTCAATTAAAGCCATTTTCGCGGAATGATAAATGAATTTTTCAAGCAAGTATTTCCGAGTAGAATGAAGCGGTTGCCTACGGCTGTATTGATTCTCTTTAGTCAACTTGCTTTTGCTCAGAACACACTGCCGGATCCGGGATTTGAAGCGGTCGAAGCCCCGTTCTGCGGCATCATGGGCCCCAATGATTTCACCAATACCTTATTTGATTGGGTGAGCCCGACACTTGGCACTCCCCAAATGTTCTTTACCGATGCTGACGAGTCGTGTTACAACGCGCAACCTGTGAGCACGTATTCAGGACCGATTGGAATCCGTGGCACCCAGTTGCCATTCCAAGGGCAAGCCATGGCGGGATTGTATGCCTATACCATTGAAGGATTCAATCAGCGACATTATGTGCAGGCAGAACTGGATGTGCCGCTGATTCCGGGGCAGGCATATGCGATTGGTTTCTATGTCTCTCTGGCGGATTACATTGAATTCTCGTCTACAGGGTTGCAGGCCTTGTTAACTGCTGGGCCGGTTGATCTCAATAGTGACGGGGTCATCGAGGCGCAGCCGCAGGTTTATACAGAAGAGATCGTTGATGATGTAGAAGGGTGGACCTTGATTGTGGATACGTTGACCTTTGAAGGTGCCGTTGATTTCATCACCATCGGAAATTTCAAGACCGATGAACAGACCTTGTTGGCACCCAACCCCACCTATTCAGGAGCGGTGGGCACATATGGAGCGTTTTACTTCTTGGATGAGGTTTTTATTGAGCAGGTCGTCACGTCGAACCTCCAAGAAGTTGAGAATCAAAACGAGGTAAAATTCCTCTCGACATCCCAAGGCCTTGAGGTCGTTTCTTCTGACTTCAAAACGGGACGCTTGCATGTGAAAATGAGCGGTCTCGATGGTCGACAAGTATTCGAATCCTCGAGTCCTTCGTCCAGAATGATTGTCCCGTGGACATCGTGGTCTGGGGACTGCGCGATTGTATCAGTGCGGATTGATTCTCACGTGACTTCTCAGGTTGTTTGTCG
>CAWVYB010000040.1:0-14940 GCA_963934215.1 uncultured Flavobacteriales bacterium
CTCTTCGAAAACTGGAGGCCTTTGAAGCCATTGCCCAATACCTGAGAGACAACCGCATGATGGCGCCGTTATTAGATCCCAACGACCTGTCTCGAAGACTCGAAGAAGTGGTCTTCCAACCGCTCGAAACACCCCTTTATGTTGCCAAACAGTCCGTGCATATCCCAGCCGTGCAAATTCGATCTTCTGCTATGAACATAAGCCTTGAAGGTTCGTATGCCTTCGATGGGGACATGGACTATACACTGGGCTTTGCCATGCGTGATTTACGGAGCACAGAAGAAGGCCAGTTTGGGCCCATAGAAGACGACGGTTTGGGACAGCAGTTCTTTATCCAAATGCATGGCAATGTCGCTTCTCCCGAATACCGCTGGGACCGCGAAGCACAACGCAATCACCGAAAGAGCAATTTTCAACGGGAAAAGGAATTGCTCAAATCATTGTTCAAACGTTCCTAAGCTCCCAATAGCACGCCCTTATCTTTGATTCATGACGCAGCAAGATCATTTAGTAACCATTCGAGCAAAACAAGACCAAGCCGCATCGGCTTGCCAAAGAGCAGCCTTGTTGCTTCAGCAAAACCCCGATGCTGACACGCTTGATCAGATTGCCGCATCCCTCTCTGAAGTTCAGTCTGCAGTAGCGGTCATTGCGCATTGTTTGGAGGCCGCTGAGTCGTTGAGTGCATCCGCTCCTGAGCAAACAGAATCCATTCCACTTCCACCGGAACCGTTAGAGGCGATTGTCACTCCATCGTACGAACCTTCTACAGCAACAACTGCGACAGTCGCCGAGCCAGCCATCGAAGAGGCCGTCGAAGAAGCCGTCGAAGAAGCCGCTGCTAATGTACCAGAGAGAAATCACACACCCTCTTCAGGGCCTTCGCTTTTAGAAAAGCTCAATGAATCTCCACTGGAAAGCATCCAAATGGCGCTTAGCATCAACGATCGTGTGCGTTTCTCCGCCGTCTTGGCGCAGGGCGACATGGAGCGTTTCAATCAGTTGTGCGCAGCCGTGGATAACGCTGCCAACCTCGAAGAGGCAATGCGCTCAGTACAATCCTCTTGCTCTCACATCACAACTTGGGATGACGAGGAGGAAGCTCCTTTCGAGTTTATACACCGCGTCCACAGAGTCTTTGCCTGATGGAAGTCAAAGAAAAAAAACGCGCTTCGATCGGTTCCCTGGTCCTGATTCCCACACCTGTTGGAAATTTGGGTGACCTCGCTCCGCGCTCCGTCGAGGTTCTTAAAGAGGCCGACTTGGTTCTGGCTGAAGACACCCGTACCACAGGAAAACTGATGCGTCATTTCGAAATTGACACCCCACTTCGCGCGTTTCATCAACACAATGAACACCGCGCCGTGGAAGGGTTGGTCCAACAAATGGAGTCAGGTTTGCAAATCGCGCTGTGCTCCGATGCCGGAACACCCGGGATTTCTGACCCCGGGTTTTTGTTGGTGCGAGAAGCCGTTCAACGCGGATTCATCATCAGTTGTATCCCCGGACCTACCGCTTTTGTGCCAGCACTTGTGGTCTCTGGACTTCCATGCGATCGTTTTGTTTTCGAGGGGTTTTTACCGCACAAAAAAGGACGTCAGAAAAAGTTAGGTGCGCTTGCAGAAGAAGAGAGAACCTGGGTCGTTTACGAGTCCCCGCATCGTATGGTGAAGTTGCTCGGAGAACTGATTGAGTATTGTGGTTCTGATCGCTTGGTTTCGTGTTCTCGAGAAATCTCGAAGCTCCACGAAGAAACTGTCCGAGGTACCGTCACCTCTGTTTTGGCTCATTTCACAGAACATGAACCGCGTGGCGAATTTGTTGTGGTCGTGGCCGGTCGCGCCTGAGGGCGTCGTTGCTAAAACAACTTTCCGTGCAGGTCACTGACTTGCGCAATCGCCACTAACTCCATATTGCTTCCCTCTGGAATCTGGATGTTCCGAGCGTGCGCGCTGTGAAACATCCTTTTCATGCCCAATCGCGATGCCTCGGAAACACGCTGACCGAGTCTCGGAACAGGGCGAATCTCACCTGTCAGGCCGACTTCGCCTGCGAAGACGGTGCCCCAAGGCAGCGGTACATCCAAGGCGCTGCTCAAAATAGCTGCCACCACTGCAAGGTCCAACGCCGGATCTTGGATCCGCAAACCACCAGCCATATTCAAAAAAACGTCTTTTGAAGCTAACTTGAATCCGCAGCGTTTCTCCAAGACTGCGAGCAGCATATTCAAGCGTCGAAGGTCAAAACCCGTCCCTGAACGTTGAGGCGTTCCGTAAACGGCGGTACTCACAAGTGATTGCACTTCCACCAACATCGGCCGAACACCTTCAATCGCTGCAGCGATGGCTGTCCCACTCAAACCGTCCTCTCCAATTTTTTGACCTAACAAAGCGTGAGAAGGATGTTCGACGGCCATCAAACCGTTGCCCTGCATTTCATACAACCCCAACTCCGCTGTGGTTCCAAAACGATTCTTGATCGCCCGAAGCATGCGGTATGCATGATGGCGTTCCCCTTCAAACTGAAGCACAACATCGACCATGTGCTCAAGCACCTTGGGTCCTGCCAAAGAGCCCTCTTTGGTGATGTGGCCAATGAAAAAGATAGGGACCTGGTGCTGCTTGGCAAATCGTGTCAATGCCGACGCGGCTTCCCGAATTTGACTGACTGAACCTGGAGCCGACTCAATTTCCGGAAGAAACAGGGTCTGAACTGAATCCACAATCACCGCTCCGGGCCTGTTTTCTTCCAACTCCTTCAGAACCTCTTGTACGTTGGTCTCGGGTAAAATGTAAAGATTCGGAGGAACTGTACCCAAGCGTTCAGCACGCATTCGGACCTGCTCAGGACTTTCCTCACCTCCGACATAGAGGACCCGATCCATCTTCACAGCCATTTGCAGTACCGCCTGCAACATCAAAGTCGACTTGCCAATTCCCGGTTCACCACCCAAAAGCACCACCCCTCCGGGCACCACCCCTCCTCCTAAGACCCGATCCAACTCGTGATCGCCCGATGATTGACGGTCGACATCCAAAACTTCAACGTCCGCGAGCGGCCGCGCCATGACTTTTTGCATTCCAGCCGGCATACGCCGTTCGTGAACTACTGTAGAAGCGTTCACCGTAAAGGACTCCAGTGTGTTCCACGATTTGCACCCGGGACATTTTCCGACCCATTGGACCGATTCATGTCCACATGCCGAACAGGAGTAGTGCGTTTTTGCCTTCGCCACCCAGACTCAATCTCTTAAGAGTGTCACCGACCCAGAATGATCAATGCCGTTGGGCAAAATCATGGTGTACCAATACGTTCCTGTTTCCTCATTGTTCGGTCGCCACGCATCTTCGTTCTTGTAGTCATTGCTTGAGTACACCAATTGTCCCCAACGGTTGTACACACGGAGATTCACTCCCTCATATACCTCCAGCCCTGTGATTTGAAACGACTCGTTCATATCATCCCCATAATCCGGCGTAAACACATTCGGAATGATCAATTCACACCAGTCAATTAACACCTCCCATTCTTGACGAATTCCGCCAACAGCGCATGGATTGATCGCCGACCCTGTCAATGTAATTCCGTATCCCCAGCAGTCGTCAGGCAACATCGAGCTCACGACCGTAACGCCATCGGTTGGATCTTCGAAATACACAAACTCTCCGTTGCAGTCAAACCACCATTCGAATTCTCCAGCGCCAACAGAACTCAAATCGAATTCATATTCCACTTCAGGACACATGGTTAAAAACGGCTCTTCCAAGATGGGTTCAGCTGCAATTGTCGGAGGAATTCCGATGAACAAATAAGAGCAGACTGTATTGGTCGCACAGCCAAATGGGTCTGTGTAATCAAGACAGAAGACTTCTCCGTCATACACTCCATTGTTGTCAACCAACCACGTGGCATCCGTGGATCCATCAGGCCAAACCACCGTGTAGCCTTCCGGTAGGTCTGGAACAACGACAGCAGTCGACCCTCCTAAACAGTCCACTGTATTGTCTTCTAAAGGAGCAGGGATTTCACTGACAATTGTAATCTCGGCACAGGCTTCACCCTGGCCACACAAATTGCTGACTTCCACACAAAATTCTCCCGTTGAAACCGCGGTATACTCCTCCGCAATTTCGCCCGGGATCAAGCCTCCATCAATGTACCATTCGAATTCCAAGTCTGGCGTGTCTGGACTCGTAGGGTCCAAGTAAACCGTTCCTCCTTCGCAGAGACTTTCATCATCCAAACTAGGGTCAGGCGTGTACTGCGAATACAAGGGTAGTGAAGCTTGCGCTGAACCACATCCATTGGTAATCGTGACCGAAGCATTGTACGTCGTCGTGTTGGAAAAAGAGAACGTGTTCTCCGTAACACCATCCGTTCCTGGCGCTGACCAGTTGATGTTTGCCGTTCCACCAAGATCAGTGATGTCTGCAAACACCGTGGTTTCATCCCCATCACATAACAAGTCTTCCGAAGTCACCAAGCTGACATCCGGCTCCTCCGTAATTTCAATATCGAAGCAATAGTCCGTTTGGCAGACTTCTTCCGTGAAGCAAATCTCATACAGCCCATAATCAGACGGGTAGAACGTTGCGTCGTATTCATTTGTGTTCGAAAAGCTCCAAGGAACAGGCCCTGAAAGGCAGTTCCATGTTCCAACCGCAGGCTCAGCGTTGCACTCCGAAGGACCACTATAAATCGTTCCTACCGTGAGGTCTGATATCTGAGTCGCATTTAAAAACCCACAATTGTAAACCGACACCGACAAGACATCCGTGTCAATCGAACTGTCTTCATAGAAAATGATTTCAATTTCATCCGCTGCCGCGATGTCATACGTGTGTTGGGTAAAATCATCCGGAGATGTCAAGATGCCCGCCGATTCTCCATTGATGATCAATTCCAAATAGCTTCCTCCCCAACCTGACTCCTCATTGGAACTCATGTAAACAAGTAAAGCTCCCTCTGTCGGGCTCGAATACCCCCCTTCAAAAACAACCTCATCTGGAATTCCATCGCAATAGGCATCCAGCTCAACTTCTGGGATATACGATCCGATGGTCTCAATGATAAAGACACGCTGTCCTTGGCACCCTTCGTTGTTGGTGATGAGCAGACGGTAAGTTCCTGCAGTTAATTCCGCATTCGTTCCATTGTCCGCAATTACTTCACCTCCCAAACCATTCCAATCGGCATCCCATTGGTAAATATCATACTCTGGCTGCTCCGTTGGATCTACTGTGACAATCGCTGTTTGACCAACGCAAACCGCAGGCGGGTCGATGACGACGTCTGGTAAGAAATAAGGCGACTGATCGATGAAGAAGTATTCAACCGTTTCGCATTGCCCGATTTGCCCTGTGACAAAAAAGTTTCCACCAAACACGTATGTATTGGTCTCGCCCACATTTCCATTGGACCAAACGATCTCGTCAAAACCTCCCGTGGCTGTAATCGTAGCCTCACCCCCTGCGCAAATGCTCGTATTGCCTTCAATGGACAGTTCAGGAATCACAATATCCAACACCTCAACAATGAATGTCACCTCTGTCATGGCTGCAGGACTTCCGTCATCTGTTGCCGATATAGTCACTTCATGGATGCCTAAGTTGGTGGCATCCCCCACGAAAACACCTGTCACATTGCCCGTTGATCCATCTGTTGCGGTAAATGTCCAACCTGGAGCATCCGTCACAACCATGGTAATCGTCTGATCAATTTCCGGGGCCAAAAAACTCAAATCCACGTCGAACTCATTGCCTTGACACAGGACAACGGTATCGCAGCCCAAGTTATTCGAAGGAAGCGGTGGGGTGTTGCCCGATGTCACCGCAGCATCCATGTTGAACACTTTGTAGTCCAGCCAATTGACACCGTCCTGGTCTTCGTCACCAGCGCCATAAGGCCCGTTGTAATCGTCCGTCAAGAAATTAAACCGTCCGTACTGCAAGTGGTCGCCCGTTGCAGGGGCATCATCCAACCCCACCGTTGCAGGACCGTCTCCACAACATCCGCCTGATCCTCCAACGTCACCATGTGCCCAATTCATGTCCAAATAGCACATCTGGGTGTTGGACCCATCCGGCAAAATAACACCGTCGGTGGGCGTAATAATGATTTGATACGAGTTGATCAAATCATCGTGGTTGTTGTAATAACCGACATCCACAAAATTGATGAACACCGCGTCCTGATCGATTTTGTAATAAATATCTCCTGATGAGCGATAATCCGAATCTGCCCAAAACCCCGCTACTTGCGCCACCAAATTGACTGTGTTCGGAAATTCCTCTGGTGTCCAATCAATCAAATAATCTCCAAATGAAATAGAGCCTTTTGAATTGATGTAAATCTCATCGTACGCTGTTCCATAAAAGTCAAAGGTCCAAGGCAGCTGCAATGGGCCAATTGAACAATCCACGTTAGCGCCAGCGCCATCCGTAAAATCCCAATCAAATGTCGTGATCTGCTCGTACGTGTCATCAGGCTCAATCCAGCAGTCACATCCGCCAGGTTGGTTTTGACGCATCGCTTTGCGCTCTTGGACCAACGCTGCATTTTCCTTTTTCCAAGCCTTTTTGGATTCATTCAAGATCACTAGGGCATCCTGCTCATTGTAACCTTCTGAATTGCGAATGACGGACCACTCATCCCGTGTCATGTTCAATACAGCCCCTTTGAAGGATTTGTATTTATCTAAAATGCTCTGGGCGCTTTGATCATGAAACTTCGGCGAAGACGTTTCCTCAGTGGCTTGTGAAAAAACCAATTGAATACTCAAAAAAGCAAAGGCGAATGTCAGAATGGTGCGACGACTCATGAACTCGTGTTTTCGATTTGAACGGTACCTATTCTCCAATTTTGCATTCCAAATGCAAAGAAAAAAACAGCACGTAGGGTGTAAATATAATGCATTGACTTGCGTCTTTGCGCTCTCTTAACAAGCATCTGAAAAACGCAGCTAGTATAGGTGTATTTTTGCACCACATTTCACAGAATGAAACGCACACGAAATTTCTGCATCATCGCCCATATTGACCATGGGAAGAGTACGCTCGCCGACCGGCTCCTGCATTTGACGGGGACCATATCGGACCGCGAGTTGCAGGAACAAACCTTGGATGACATGGACATCGAACGTGAACGTGGAATCACGATCAAAAGCCATGCGATTCAGATGCTGTATACAGCTGACGACGGAGAAGAGTACGTATTTAATCTGATCGACACACCTGGACACGTCGATTTCAGCTATGAAGTTTCGCGTTCCATTGCGGCATGCGAAGGAGCGCTGCTCATCGTAGATGCAACTCAAGGAATTGAGGCTCAGACGATTTCAAATCTCTATCTCGCACTTGAGCACGATTTGGAAATTATTCCTGTGCTGAACAAAATGGATTTGGACTCGGCCGACCCTGAGGTCGTCGGAGATCAGATTGTTGATTTAATTGGTTGCACCCTGGATGACATCATCCCCGCGAGTGGCAAATCCGGCATGGGCGTTGCAGAAATCCTTGAGGCAGTAGTGAAACGTGTTCCTGCGCCAAAAGGAGATCCAAACGGACCGCTTCAGGCAATGGTTTTTGACAGCGTATACAATCCTTTCCGAGGCATTATCGCTTATTTCCGTATTTTAAATGGATCAATCAAGAAAGGCGATTTAGTGAAGTTCTTTGCGACTTCAAATGAATACACGGCCGATGAAATTGGCATTCTTGGCCTCGATCTCAAGCCCCGGAAGGAGCTCTCTGCTGGAAACGTAGGCTACATCATTTCGGGCATCAAAAATGCCAAAGAAGTCAAAGTTGGCGACACACTCACGAAAAAAGAGAACCCCTGCTTGGAAGCCGTTCGCGGTTTCGAAGATGTGAAGCCCATGGTTTTTGCGGGAATCTACCCGGTAGACACTGAGGATTATGAGGAGCTCCGTGCCTCCATGGACAAGTTGCAGTTAAACGACGCTTCTCTGGTTTACGAACCGGAATCTTCGGCGGCACTTGGGTTTGGCTTTCGCTGTGGCTTTTTGGGGATGTTGCACATGGAGATTATCCAAGAGCGGCTGGAGCGTGAATTCGACATGACCGTCATTACGACAGTCCCTAACGTGAGCTATCACGCCTATGTCAAGGACGGTGAAATGCTCATTGTGAACAATCCATCTGATTTGCCTGAACCCAATCATCTGGAACGCGTTGAGGAACCCTTTATCAAGGCGCAGGTCATCACAAAATCCGAATACATCGGACAAGTCATGAACCTTTGCATCGAAAAGCGAGGAATCCTTTCGAACCAGGTTTACTTGACTGCAGACCGTGTGGAGCTGTCTTTCAGCATGCCTTTGGGTGAAATTGTCTTCGATTTCTACGACAAACTGAAATCCGTCTCTCGGGGATACGCATCATTTGATTATTTCCCTGACGAATACAAAGAATCCAAGCTGGTCAAGTTGGACATCATGCTCAACGGTGATCCCGTGGATGCTTTGAGCGCTTTGATACACAAAGACAATGCGTTCGATTTGGGAAAACGCATCTGTTTGAAGTTAAAGGAGCTCATCCCTAGGCAACAGTTTATGATTGCACTTCAGGCAGGAATCGGAGCGAAAATCATTGCGCGCGAAACCATCAAGCCAGTCCGAAAGGATGTCACAGCCAAGTGCTATGGCGGAGACATTTCACGAAAGCGAAAGTTGCTCGAAAAGCAGAAAAAAGGCAAGAAGCGCATGCGCCAAGTCGGCAATGTTGAAGTGCCACAGTCCGCATTCTTAGCGGTTCTCAAGCTGGATTGATCAACCCGCCTTGAACGCGTTTGCTGGCGTGTTTTTATTTGCCAATTGCCCGCAAGCCGCATCAATGTCCTTGCCGCGTGAACGACGAAGGTTCACGATGATGTTACAATCCTCCAGGAGTTTGACAAACTCATCCACCCGGTCAACTTTTGCCATTTGGAATTCCCCGTCGTCAATCGGGTTGTACTCGATGATGTTGACTTTACATGGGACGTGTTTACAGAATTGCACCAATTCTCGTGCATCACTCAATTGGTCATTGAACCCATCAAAAATGATGTATTCAAACGTTACACGCGTTCCTGTTTTCTCATGAAAATAGCGCAACGAATCAGCGAGAGCTTCCAAGTTATTGGATTCGTTGATGGCCATGATGTGATTGCGTTTGGCATCATTGGCCGCATGCAATGACAGGGCCAGGTTGAAGCGAACCTCATCATCTCCCAATCGCTTAATTGCTTTGGCAATCCCTGCCGTACTGATGGTCACACGCTTCGGAGACATTCCAAGCCCCGGGTCTCCACAGATGCGTTCAATCGATGTTAAGACAGAGCTATAGTTCAACAGCGGCTCTCCCATTCCCATGTACACAATATTGGAAAGCGGTTTGTTGTAATGCTCATCAGCCAAACCTCGAATGACCTCAACTTGATCATAGATTTCTCCAGGAGTCAGGTTTTTAAGCAGTTTCAGTTTGCCTGTTGCGCAAAACTTACAGGCCAAACTGCATCCCACTTGTGACGAGATGCACGCCGTCATGCGCTTAGTTGTAGGGATCAAAACCCCTTCAACAACCTTGTTTACACCAACATCAAAAGCACACTTGATTGTCCCATCACGACTGACCTGCTGTTCAGCCAATCGAATCCGTGATAATTCAAAACGCTCACCCAACAAACCGCGAAACGACTTGGATAAATTGGTCATTTCATCAAACGAACCGGCACCGTGCGTCCAAATCCAATCTTCAAGCTGTCGCGAGCGAAATGGTTTTTCTCCCAATTCAGCAACTGCGTTTTTGAGTTCTTCAGAACTCAATAGCCGTATGTCAGTTCGATCTGTCATGAACGGCAAAGATACGGGGAGAACCGAGGGTAGCTATTGCGACGTCAACAATTGCTGTTGCTGTTCTGCTGCAAGGGGCAATTCAACCTCATCCTGGGTACCTGTCATCAACCCTACCAATCGCTTCCGAACCTGCTCCCGCTTCCGCACCGCCATGGGGATCTCCTTCCCATTTGGAAGCAACAACGTGCCATTGCGGTGGCTAAATGATTGCACAGCATCGAGTCGAACCAAGAAGGAGTTGTGCACCCTACAAAACAGCGTGTCTTGAAGCATTTCTTCAATGCGCTTTAAGTTTTTCGATACGGTAATGCGTTTACCTGTGGTCAGATAAAGCGTCGAATAACTGCCCGACGCCTCGACATACACAATGTCCGCGTGTCGCACGAAATGGCGTTGACCCGAGGTGATTAGCTCCACTCGACGCCCTCCAGGCGGCGTTCGTGTTTGCTGTGATTCAGGCTGAACCCGAAGCGCATACGTAATGCGCTTGGCGCATGCGATCAAGTCCATTGCATCCACCGGTTTTAGCAAATAGTCGAACGCTTTTTTACGTAACGCTTCAACGGCATATTCGTGGTAGGTGGTGCAAAAAACAACATGGAAGGTGCGTTCTTCAAAGCGGTCCAAAAGCTCGAGGCCTGTTTCATGGGGCATGCGGACATCCAAGAATACCACCTCGGGAGCAAGCTCTTTGATCATTTGAAACGCTTCCGCTGCAGAACTTGCTGTTTGCACAACTTGAAAGTGCGGACAATGCCTTTCAATTTGACGACACAACGCTTGACGCGCTGGCATTTCATCATCTACAACAAGACACCGGATGGATTGATTTAGAGCAGTCATTGATTTATTTCTTGCCATCAAAACAATGGATTAAACATCCGCGTTGATGACTTGAATTTGTAACTGGCCTCAATGACTTCATGGCTGACACATCAGGTAGCGCCTCTATCCATTGATACTGCGAAGTCCCATGTCCAAGACTCGGTAGATGTCAGCCGGTAATTCACCCTGCTTCAATTCTTGTTTGCTGTAACCCGTCCGCACAACGACCACATTCAACTCGGGGACGGATATAATCATTTGACCTCGCAGGCCCTCCATGCAGCTAAACGCCTCACCATTGGATGTCTCGCCCAACCAAATTTGGTACCCGTAATGTTCCGCGTCACACGCGTCGGTCGTCTGCGCAATCGGTGTCGTGACCGCTTCCGTAAATGCTTCGCTCAACAATTGACGATCGTTCCATTTTCCAGTGGAATTGAGCAGTTTTCCGAATCGAGCATAGTCACGAGTCGTTGCATAAAACTGTGCGAAACAACGTTCTACACCGCCCTCCTCCAGTGGTGCATCCAACCCCCAAAACGCATCGTTCTCTGCTCCCATTGGCTGCCACAATTCTCTCTCAACCCAATCACTCAATGAACCTTTTCCCAATGAAGCAATAATTTCTTCCAAGAGCATGGTATTGCCTCCTTCATATTTCCACCGACTGCCCGGTGCATCGATCACCGTGTACGGCTCTACCAAAGACCGAATGTCCTCGCGATAATATGCTTTCGCCATGAAACCGAATGGGCTTGAGTAGCTCTCTCCAAATAGAATGTGAGAGCGCATTTGGAGTAGCTCCTTGATCGTCAAGCCACGGCCTGCTTCGCCTATAAATCGGGGCAGGTATTTCGCCACAGAATCATTGACATCCAGCAACCCACGGTCTGATGCTAGACCAATCGCGAGTGCAACAAAGGATTTACAGGCCGAGAATGAATTTGTCACTGTCTGCGCATCGTGTCCTTGCCAATACGTCTCATGCCGAATGGTGTCATTTTGAATCACCAAAAAGCTGGCTGAGAGATACTCCTCATTCCAGGCCTCATCCTCTTCAGTGAATGGGTTGACGTCATTAAGTTGTTCTGCCCAAGGCTGCGCCACATCCGCCGATTGAAGAACACGAATGTCCCTAAACTCGAGATCGTCAATGTTTGAATTCTTCCACCCTCGAAAATACGTTTCCTGAATTCCCCCCCAGACATACCCATGTCCCGTGATGAAGGAAAGGATGACGATGCCGACGATGACAGCAAGGAGGGATTTAAAAAGGCGCATGGCAGTTTTTTTGCGAATTTCAACTAAAGCAGGTCAAATCAGGCTTCATCGGATACATTCCATGCAAACAATTCCGTCAAATGCTTCAACACTCGAGCTGACACTTCATTATAATCCATGGTCCGGCCACATTCTTTTGACAACGATGTCACGCCGCGATCTCCAATTCCACAAGGCACAATGAGCTCAAAAAATTGCAGGTCCGTATTGATATTGAACGCAAACCCGTGCATGGTGACCCAGCGGGAACACTTGACGCCAAGCGCCGCAATTTTACGCGCTCCTAAGCCAGCCTCGGGATTGACCCAAACGCCTGTAAGTCCTTCGATTCGGCCTGTTTCCAGACCATAATCAGCGCACGTCAGCATGATGGCTTCCTCCAACATCCTCATGTACTTGCCGATGTCGGTATAGAATTGTTCCAAATCCAAAATGGGATATCCGACGAGCTGGCCCGGTCCGTGATACGTAATGTCACCGCCTCGATTGGTCGGAAAATACTCAACCCCTAAGTCCTTAAGGCGCTCCTCAGAGGCGACCACGTGCGTGGCGCTGCCTGTTTTACCGAGCGTCAATACATGGGCGTGTTCCACAAAAATCAAATGGCTATCCGGCAGACTCAATTCAGAATCTTCCGAGATCTCTTGCCCGCCTAATCCCGCGTTCCGACGGTTTTTTTTTCGTTCAATCACTCCCTTCATCAGCCGTTCTTGCAACTCCAAGGCCGGAGTGTAAGCCGAATGACCCAACGCATGGAAACGGACCTTGGGCTTCATGCTGTTGCGGTCAATGTGGAATCCGGGACAACACGTCCTTCAAGTGATCTATGTTCTCGATCGCCACGGGATCAACGCCTGAACTCTCGGCCAATAACAAACTAGTCCAATCACCGACATGAACGAGGTCGAAAAAACGCAATATTGCATCGTCACCATCGCCCTCAATCACGACTACGTCAGCGCCTTGCTCCTGGAAAATTTCCATGCAAACATCCATTCGAGCCCGTGTTCTTGGATGATCCTCTGGAGTTTGAAAGACCAATGCCATGATCTGTTCGTCTCCACTCTCCCATCCTACCAACTCATTGTGACTCATCTCCGGAAAGACATGGTGTGAACACAGCAGCTTGCTGTTTTCATTCAATTGTTGTCTCCATCGGATGATCAGTCCCTCTTGCGAGGCATCGCCATACAGCAAGACTTTTCGGCCATCCAATAAATCAGACAACGACTCACCGCGACTGATGGCATTCTCCTGGCCTGCAGCCAAGTGATCCCCAACGCGACCAAAGGCTGCGCGTTGCTTGTCCGAGGCTAAGCCCGCAGCATGCAGCACGTGGAAGACGCTCGTAAACGCATATCCAAATTGAGACCGAGGAGGCTGCCCCCCTGGGAAACGCACCGATGGCCATCCGTGTTGATCCGCCAATTCCCCTAACTGACCTCCAGAAGTGATCGCAACAATTCTAGCGCCTCGCTCCTGAGCCAACTTCAAGGCAATCAATGTCTCTTCTGTGTTGCCGGAATAACTGCAGGCGATCACCAATGTGTCAGCACCCACCCAACCCGGAATCGAATAGTCTGAATTGGCCTGGATTGGAACAGGGCTCGTTGCCGCAAGCATACGCGAAGCAATGACCCCGCTAATCCCGCTGCCTCCCATTCCCAAAATCAAAGCTCCTCTGGGGATGAACCCTTCCAAATCAATGGGTGAATTCTCCACCACATTCCAAGCGTCCCGCATCTGATTGGGGAACTCAGTGATCAACTGCCTCATTAATTCCATAGCCCTCTATTCTTCTGATTTCAAATCAAAAATAAGGCTGAATCGGTAATGTCTTCCCGGTTGCACGACTTGACCGATATCCAAGTATTGTTCGTCTAACGCATTGTTCATTCGAATGGCGGTGCGAATTTGGTTTTGCTCGCCCCATGCGCGTTCCAGGGACAGGCTCAAAAGATGAAACGCTTCATTTCCTAATGACTCATTTCGCTGTTGCATGCTATACCGAACGCCTGCATTCACATCAAGCGGAAGCGACCAGTCTGTCACCAGGTCTAGCTTTGTTTTAAGAAAATCCAACACATAGCTCGATATAAAATCTTGCTCCATTCGATCCGCCTCCACCCAAGCATAGGAAATGCGCGCGCGCCGCAAAATTGAAGCATCCCATCGGTAGGTCGCAGCAACATCCCAGCCCTCAAAGTCTACGGAAGACAAGTTCGCCGCTTGGTACACATCCACTGCGGGCACCGCTTGGTCGTACTTGATCCAATCAATGAGATTTCTTCCTCTGCGAATGAACGCTGAAGCCTCCAAAACAAAATTCCCTTGTTGAGGAGCCCAACGTCCGCCAGCCTCCGCTTGGTCAGCCCACTCCGAAAGCAAATCTTCACTTCCTTGTGCTCCCCCAACATTGTAGTACAAGTCCGTAAACGACGGGTGACGCACTGACCGGCCGGCCGAAGCAAAAATCACCACCTCTTGATCAAGTCCCAATCGGTACCGCAGATCGGCCGATGGCAAGAAGTTCGTTCCAAACCGGCTATTTAAATTGGCTCCTGATGTCACTGAAGCCACCAATCGACCCGATTCTGAATGGCCCCGCCACGACACCAGTGCATCCACATTGCTTCGTTGATCTGCGAGCGGATACATCTCTGGAGCGCCCTCTACAGCAGCTCCCAATCGATTGCTCTGGATGATTTCCTCACGCGCATCCGCTGAGAAAGTCCACGCCGATTGACCGAGAAACCACTGAAACTTTCCATTGACCGCTGCCGTCAATGACCGGTGCTGGTTGGCTCCAGTATACCAGGATGCCGCCGTATCGGCTTCAGCCTGAGATCCCAGTGGATTTCGAACATAAGATCCATCTTCCGTTGGTTGATACCACCCCGTCCCCTCACGGTACAATTCAAAACGATCACGGTGATAGCGTCCATGCGCTGCGGCAGAAGCTCGCCAGTTCGTGCCTG
>CAWVYB010000041.1:0-14614 GCA_963934215.1 uncultured Flavobacteriales bacterium
GCGCCAAGAAAACCTAGACCTAAAATGGGTTATTTGCGACGATGCTTTGCAACACCGAGCTTTGATCCCCACGATATCCATGCTGGTTCTAGACGCCACACAGCCCGTAGTGAAAGATCGACTATTGCCACTGGGACGGCTGCGGGACTTGCCCTCTCGGATGGGCCATTTCGATGCGGCCGTGGTGACGCGCTTGGAGCACCACACCGAGGGCGCTCTAGAAATGGCATTACAAGAAGCAGGCTGGCCAATACATCGCGTTCACTTTGGAACCTTTATGCATCCCATGCCACTCCTCTCCTTTCCACAAGGAACACCCGCTAAAAATGGCGCAAGCGACGCATCACCATCACAGCGAGAGCGCATTCTGGCCGTTGCCGGTATCGCCAGACCATTGCGGTTTATGGATCGACTAAGTGAGCGGTTTCAGGTTGTCAGACGTGATGTCTTTACCGATCATGGAACATTTTCAGAAAAGGACATCAAGCGCTGGCGCGTGATTATGGACTCTGATCGATTGCAGGCACTTGTGACCACGGAAAAAGACGCCACCCGTTTAGAGGGGATGGACCTTGAGGGCCTGGACATTCGTTACGAGCCAATTCAAGCTCGATTGATTCCTCAAACTCCGCTTCAAGATTGGTTGAAAAGTCAAATAAAGAAGCACAACGACGCGTCTTCTCATTAGCACTCCAGGAGATTTTCAGAAGAGAGCGGAAAATTCAAGATATTTACACCATGAAGGAACGTGACTTATTTCGACAGACTGCACATTGGATGGTTACCGTTACTGTCTTCTTCATTCTTTTACTCACAGGGGGATGCCAATCACAAGGGAACGGCAATACCATTGATGGAACGTTACTAGGACCCAATGGTCGGAACGTTGAAGTGGAATTGAAAAAGTGGGTAACGGGAAAGGATGGGAAAAGCGGTCAATTCATTGCTATCGACGCCACCTATTCTGATGCGGAAGGCAGATTTAATCTTCAGCCCCAGCGGCCATTGCCTATGGACTTTTACCAAATCATGGTCAGCAAGACCAAGGCTTTGGTTGTGATCATGGACAGTACCAAAAACTTGCAAATTCAAGCAACAGTGCCCGATGCAGGGTACATTCTTAACGCTCAAATTGACGGGTTCGAGGACGCGCAAGAGGCAACGGAGTATTACGCCAAAGCCGTTCCACTCCAAGATCGAATGAGCATGACACGAGTCGGAATGCAACAGGCGAAAAACTCAGAAAGACGGCAAGCACTTTCTGTCCAAAGTGTAAAAATTGCGGCTGAAGTAACGGCATGGGCGAAGAGCTTCCTGAACGACCATAAAGGATCACTGGCATGTTTAGGGCCTCTCGAGCATCTCGATATCCGACCCAATATGCTCGTTTTTAAGGAAGTATTGAAGTCTACGAAGTCTGCTTTGGGCGGTGGTGCATACCACCAAGTTTTGAGTAGTGTTATTGAAGGCGAAGAAGCGAAGATACAAGCCGCTACAAAAGCGCGAACAATTCCAAAAGGAAACGGAGCGAACAAACCGAGAGCCAAAAAGAATTCTCGGTATAGCGTTGGCGATCAAGCTCCGGACATTGTGATGAATGACCCCACTGGAAAACCGCGAAAATTGAGCGATCTCAGAGGGAAAGTGGTGCTCGTCGATTTTTGGGCTTCTTGGTGTGGACCGTGTCGCAGGGAGAATCCTTCCGTTGTCCGTGCCTACCAGCAGTACAATTCGAAAGGATTTGAAATTTTCTCCGTCTCATTGGACAAAGACCTTGAGCGATGGAAAGGCGCTATCGCACAAGACCAACTGGAATGGCCCAATCACGTCTGCGACCTCAAGGGATGGAGCAACGAGGCCGCCAGAGCGTATGGCGTAAGTAGCATTCCTCATGCCGTCTTAATCGACCAAGAGGGCACCATTGTCGCCACGCACCTGCGCGGCGGCGCATTGGTCGCTAAGTTGCAAGAATTGCTTCCATAACACCATCGTTTGCAACACATCTACCTCGCTTCTGATTTGCATTTGGGTGCTCCCAACCGGGCAGAAAGCCTGGTGAGAGAGCGGAAATTCGTGCAATGGCTGGAACAGGCTGCGCAAGGAACAGGCCATGCCCAAAATGGAGCCGCTACTGAAATTCATTTGGTCGGTGACCTCTTTGATTTTTGGTTCGACTATCGGCATGCTGTGCCCAAAGGAGCCGTTCGTCTCCTAGGAGCCATCGCTCGTGTTGCAGATAGCGGCATCCCCGTGCATTTCCATGTTGGCAATCACGACCTCTGGACGTTTGGATATTTTGAAGATGAGCTTGGCGTTTCCGTTCACCGGGAACCGGTTGTTCGAGAATACGATGGATTGCGTTGCATGATCGGCCATGGAGATGGCCTCGGTCCCGGAGATGCCTCGTACAAGCGACTCAAGAAAGTCTTCACCAATAAATTACTTCAAAGCGCCTACCGCTGTATACACCCTGATTTGGGCATTCCTTTGGCTTCTTACTTCTCAAGGAACAGCAGAGCCTCGCAAGGGCCGCAGGACGACACATACACCGGTCCAGAAGGCGAATGGCTCTGGCACTATTGCAAAGAAGTTCTGAAGACAGAAGACATTGATTGTTTTCTTTTTGGACATAGACACCTCCCTCTTGATTTGACCGTTCGCCATCCCCGACCGGGTAAGAAAGATGCCCGATACATCAACATGGGTGATTGGATCCATCACTTTACCTCAGCGCGGATCGAAGGCGGCAATGCCTTCCTCGATCGCCACGAGTGAGTCCAACCCTTCCTCAACCAAAAAGCCCCCACCAGAAATCTCTGGTGAGGGCTTTTGTATTTAGATAGAATCCAATTAACGGCGAATCAACAACTTCGATGTTTGTTGGAATTGACCGTTGGCCATTCGCACGATGTACGTACCGTTGCCCAAGCCTGCGACATCCAACGTGATTGGATTGCCCATGTATGCTCGAATGGATTGATCCACAGCCAAACGTCCAGTGAGATCAAACACCTGCATCTGAAAGTCACCGCGCATCGCTTCTGACTGCACAGTAACCGTTGAACCGGTAACCGGATTTGGATAGACCTGAAGAACTTGCGCTTCTACTACGGCTTCATCCGAAGGATCACCCGTTCCGAGGAACAAATCAGATCGGAAAATACCGCGACCGTGCGTCGCTGCATAGATCGCTCCTTGATTTGAAGGATTGATCCAAGGAGCCGCTCCACGCCACTGTTGTTTCAGATCGAACACGGGCGCTGTAATCTGACTTGATGTCGACGCCATGTTTTGATTCGAGATAATCCAGTCATCACCGCCGTTATCCGTTGCAAACACACCGTACTCCGTACCCACGAGAATCGTCTCTCCGGAAGGATCCATGGCATCAATGATGACATCATAGCATGGCATGCTTCCCAAATTCGGAACATTCCAGATGTTGGACCACGATGGAGAATCATCCAATGCATTGAATGTTTCTTGCACTTTACCAGAATTCATCGCACCATAACCGCCTACCGAGATAACAACGTGATTCGGGTTATTCGGGTCAACCGATACTCCTGTAATGGCCGCTCCTACCGTTCGAATCTGCTTGCCCATATTGGCAGGCACGTCTTCTTGACTGTAGATGGATTCCATGCCATCAAATCGATACAGCTTACCGTCCCAACCGCTCACAAACATGTGATTGCCCGCTTCAGGTTCCACATTCACTGTGAACTCCACGGCCTTCGTTCCTGTTCCTGCTGGTGCATCATCCAATCGAATCCACGATGGCGTCGTGTTGAAATTCAGTCCATCACGCGTCATCCAAATTCCGTTGCCTCCGTTAAAACCGGCAATCGTAATCGCAGTGTAAGGATCAACGACTTTCAAACGCCCAGGCACATTGGTCATCGTATCGCCTGCGTGGAAGTACATCGTATCGCAAAGCGTGCTCACATCGTATACGTCGACAGACACATAGGTTGTGTCATATCCTACGGTATTGTAGATCCATTCTTCCCAAGCTTCAACGTAGACCGAGTCTACAATGGGGGTGATATCAGCAATAACGTCTTCTTGACCAACCAACAGGCTATCCGTTACACATTCCAATTGAGCAATGGCCTCTTGAGGATCCAACCAGAAATAGTCAGGATCTTCTTCCAAGGCATAGTCTAACATCCGGTCTGGACGAATCAACTCATCGTAAAATGGCAACTCCACCCCTTCTGGCAAGATGTACTCGAAATCGAGATTTTGGTTTGCCGTTGACAAGGTAAACGAGCTATCCGTTACAGTCTCGCCGTAAGGATTGACCAAGATGACATCGCTTTGCGCGTCCTGGTCATCCGAATTCTCGTAGAGCCGTACCACAGAATAAAACTGTCCAATCTCTCCTTCCTCATTGATCAATTCTGCGATATTCTCATCGTAGAAATTCCCGTAGTTATTGATGGCCCCTGGTCCAACCGTTCCTCGAACAAGCCCTCCGTTCTGAGACGCTGCATAGAAAGCATATTCGTAGCCTTCAACTTCCGTAATCTGAGAAATGGCACAATCGAATCCGTCTCCGCCGTTAACTTCAACCGCTTCTTGATCACTCAAGAAATAGCCACTCGCAGGAATGAAGAGTGAGCCGTTGTCCTGGGTACCACCCAACACCGCGCTACGCGCACTGTGGTCCATGCCATAGAACTGGGTCACCGCAAAATCTCGGTTGATATCGTTGTAGCTATCGCCACCATCTGTGCTTTTGTAAATTCCTCCGTCACCCACGATGTACATGTTTCCGCTTGGCGTGAACATGATGTCATGAATGTCAGCGTGAACGTCAAAATCCGTTCCTGCAAAATCAAAGGCATATGCAGCCAATTCAGCTTGTTGGTTCGGGCCAGAGCGCCACAATTCGATGCCACCAACGTAGGCCATTTCAGGATTTCCTTGTTGCACTCCCAAAGCCAGGTCATAAATCCCTTGGTTTCTAGGTAGGGGCGTTGCTTCGGCAATGTCATTCGGCCAAACATTGCTCCAAGTACCTTCTTGACCTGCACTACCTGAGTAATACAACCCACCAAACGAGCCACCGCTTGTCGCAAATACAACAAAGGCACTGTTGGGGTCATCAATGGAAATGGCTACACGCAAACGACCGTTTCCACTTTGTGGCAATACCGTGTCATCATTGTTTGATCCGGAAACCGAAACGAAATCGGTAAAGGCCGCATCCGTGCTCCGGTAGACTCGGCAGTTGGTCATCCCGATAAGCATATATGAACCGTCCGCAGCAATGGCCATGTCTGAAACAGGACCACTGATATTACCAGGACTCATCGTCAAGACACCGTTCTCTATGAAACCGTATCCTGCATTGCTTCCAAACCACACGCGATCATCGTCACCAGGATCTGCCACAAGGGCGTCTGTTGCTGAGAAGTCTCCTCCTGCAAACTGGCCTGGATCCGTGCCTTCAACCATGGAGAAATTCTCTCCGTCGTTGGACCACCAAATTCCTCGGCCACGAAATTCACTACCTCCCTCTCCGGATCCGCCTTCATATATGGAACCAGAACCAACGTATAGATCGCCGTTTCCAGTGACAGCCAATGAGCCAATCACGGTGTTGTCCAAACCAAACATTTGGTTCCAGTCGTTCCCGCCGTTATCGCTTTTCCATAAGCCGCCAGAAACTGATCCTGCGTAAAGAATGGTTTCTTCACTTCCATCTTCTGGAATCACAGCGGCAATGGCGCGTGTTCGTCCACCGATGTTGTCAGGGCCCATTTCATTCCAATAATGCTCTGTGGAACGGTCGCTTGACGCCTGCTGAGCAGCCATGCGAATAACCTCATCCCGCAATTCGTTCATGCCGGATTCATTCATTTCACCCGTCTCGATATCGCCGCGCATCAACTTCTGGATTTCCCAAGCACCATCAGGCGCTGTCTCCAGTTTATCCACTGCGCGTGGCAGGTATGAAGATGTTCCAGATTCAGAAATTGTGGCAGACTCTGCTGGTGAGAAACACAGCGTCCAGCCCAACAAAGCGAAGGCCGCTACCGCTCCGGCGGCAAAAAACTTGTTCAATTGCATGGTTACAGTTTTATCCATTCAGGATTCTAAAGGTACAACAAAGGGACTGCTCTCAAAGCATCTGTATTGACTTGTTGAGCCTGTCGTGGTGGGGCAAGGGCATGAAATTCTCAAAACCATACGCCATCCGCACAATTTCAAGTATCAACAGCTTTAAGACCGACTAGAATAGATGCTTTTCAGCGTGGTAGCTGGACCGAACCAAAGGGCCACTTTCGACAAAACGAAATCCCTTTTCAAGTCCCACCTCCTTCAGGTGTGCGAACACATCTGGATGAATAAATTCAGACACAGGCAAGTGTTTCGGAGTAGGCTGCAAATATTGTCCCAACGTCAGAACCTGACAGTCGACACTGCGGAGGTCATCCATGGCCTCGATCACCTCCTCTACTGTTTCTCCGAGGCCCAGCATGATTCCCGATTTCGTTTTCATGCCCGCTTGACGCAATCGTCTTAAAACCTCAAGGCTTCGGTCATACTTGGCTTGAATGCGAACATGCTTCGTTAAACGCCGAACCGTTTCGAGATTGTGCGAGACAATTTCCGGAGCCACTTCGATGACACGTTCCAGATTTTCCCATTTCCCTGCAAAATCAGGAATCAGTGTTTCCAACGTGGTTGTAGGACTCTGGTGCCGAATTGCTCGCACTGTTTGCGCCCATATTTCACTGCCACCATCGGGCATGTCATCCCGATCGACTGACGTGATGACCGCGTGTTTGACGCCCATGAGCTTGACAGACTGTGCCACTCGACCCGGCTCGAAGGCATCAGCTTCCAATGGCTTACCTGTGGAGACATTGCAGAATCCGCAGCTCCGTGTGCAGATATTTCCCAAAATCATAAACGTCGCCGTCCCTGCACCCCAACATTCTCCCATGTTTGGACAATGTCCGCTCTCACAAATGGTGTGCAACTTATGCTCTGACACAATTTCGCGCACCTTTTTGTACGGCTCACCCGTAGGCAACTTTACCCGCAGCCACTTGGGCTTAGGAACACGGCCTTTCAAAGCGTTTTCAGAAGAGGATGAAGTAGCAGTCATAATCAGCGGGTCCAATTGCTTCCCAGTTCAAAGGTCGCAAACAAAGTGACAAATGTTCGGCTATTCTGTTCAAAAGAAGAAGCAAATATTTCGGGATTAAAAAGAAAAGCATCGACAGCCACCCCCGCAGTCAAAGTCCGTTGCACATGGCGTTCAGTTCCGTACTCAAAATCCAAGGCATAGCTCACATGAAACCCTGGAACCACCGACAATTCATCCAATCCATACATCCACTGTGATTGACCAAATATGTTGCTCGAAAAATGAATGGAAGGGTCGTATCGCTCGGTCGCGATGTAATCATAGGGGATATCGGGATAACCGATTTCCATGTAAACAGGCTTCAGTACGCCCAGAGTCAAACCATAACGCCACAAACTGCTCACTCGAACAGCATCCTTGCGAAGCTTTTCGCTGTGCAATTTCTGCCCCCCTCTCCAAACCCGAAAGAGGAACATTGAATTGACCTTTCCAAACACATAGGCTCGACCATCCTCGTAAACGGGGTTGGTTATTTTCTCTTCCTTCGGATGCTTAAAAAGCAACAAATCTGAACCCCACCAGCGAATCTTAGATGCATTCTGATAGAAGCCACGACGCAGCGTCAATCCTCCACCTTGAGTGAACAGCATCAGCCCGTATTGTATCTCATCTGTGAGCGGAACGACCGCTGCTCCGTATACCCCATAGACAGCGGCATCTCCTGTAGCAACTGGAGCCACATCTTCTTGAGACCAAATTTGAGCAACCGAAACACAACTCACCCAGGTAAGGCAGATCGAAAGCGTTAGGTTAATAAAAATGCGCATACGCATGCAAAGTTAGTTCGGAAGAAGCTCGAAGCATTGCACCTTTGCAACTCTTCACTTCAATCACTCTTTGCGATGGACCAAACGACTCCACAGTATCGGCTCACCTATCACGAACCGCTTCGTACAAACATGACGCATCTTGCATCTGGTCAAGATGTAATCACGGATGCTCCAATTGACAACCAAGGTCTCGGACAAGCTTTCTCCCCTACCGACCTCGTTTCATCCGCACTCGCGAGCTGCATCATGACCATTATGGGCATCAAAGCCAAAGACATGGGACACTCCATCGAGAGCATGACTGCCTCAGTCACAAAGACCATGGCGTCAAACCCTAGAAGAATTGATTGCATCGACGTCTCCCTGGAAATTTCGATCCCTGGAGTCACAGAGAAGCAGCGAGAAATCTTAGAACGCACCACCCGCGCATGTCCGGTTGCCCGGTCACTGCACGGTGACGTCACTAAAAACGTATCGTTTGATTGGAGTTATTCGCAGACCTCCACTTCTGAATAAGCAGAGCAAGCCTGATAGCTAGTCGCACACGACGCAAACAACGCCGCTGCAAAGCAAAGTCCCAAAGTCCATTGTAAAAACCGTGACATGATGCGGTTATTTAAAGATTAGTATTTCACAAACGAAATATCCTTTCCCAAGGTTACGTTTCGATGTACCTTCCTCACATGGCGAATCCACAACTTATCACCATTCTATTCTTTATAGTGACCTTCATGTGCGCCGCGATCTTAGGCGTACTATGGGTTTCAGCGCGGCGTAATAAACCCACCAACAGAGAAACAGAGGGTATTGATTTAGAAGCTTTTACACGTCTGCGTGTTGAACGCGATGAACGTACCGAGGCGTGTGAACGACTGCGCAATGAGTTGGAAGCTTCCCGAACAGCCTTGCAAAAAACCATTGAAGAGAAGGGGAAAGCCGAACAAAAGGCCTCCGATTTGGAATCCGGTCAAGCAGAACGCGAGGTCCGCATGCGGAAAGAGTTTGACTTACTCGCACGCAACATCATGGAAGAAAATGCCGACCGCCATCAAAAAGAATTGGCCAATAGCGGTAAAAAAACACTGGAGGATGTCCTCAACCCCATGAAAGAGCGCTTTTCTGAACTGCAAAAGCAGATGAAGGAATTTTATGGTAGTGAGCGCGAGCAACTCGGACAATTGGACAAGGAATTGGAGAAGCTATTCAAGTTGAACCAGTCATTGCAAACCGATGCTCAAAATTTAACGTCAGCACTGAAAGGAGACAGCAAAGTGCAGGGAGACTGGGGAGAATATCAATTGGAACGAATTCTCGAACAAGTAGGACTGAATGAAGGAACGCATTTTTCAAAACAGTCAACGGTCAAGAACGAAGATGGTAGATCGCTCCGACCTGACTTCTTAATTCACCTTCCAGACGAGAAGGTCTTGGTGATTGACAGTAAAGTGAGCCTCACAGCATACGAGCGTTTGACCCATGCGGAGAGCGATGAAGAACAGAAGCTTCAAACCAAACTACACGTCCAAAGCATTCAAAAGCACATCCGAGAATTGGGAGCGAAAAACTATGCTCAACTTTACGGCAAGAGCACGGATTATGCCTTGATGTTTGTCCCGGTCGAAGCCGCATGGATGGCACTCGGTAAAGCCCTTCCAGAACTTCAAGAGGAAGGCCTCCGTAAAAACGTCTTGGTTGTATCAACGAGCACGTTGATTGCAACACTCCGCACCATAAGCTATGTATGGCAGCAAGAAGAGCAAAAAGCCAACATCCAACGCATTGCAGAACGTGGAGGAAAGCTATACGATCAGCTCAATCGTTTCGTTGGGTCCCTGCTGGATGTCGGTAAAAAACTCGGCCAGGCCAACGCCAGTTATGACGAAGCCTTGAAACGACTAAAAACAGGAAAAGGCAGCGCCATTCGACAAGCAGAAATGATGCGCGAACTGGGAGTCCCCGTGAAAACGACCATGCCAGAGGAGCTACTTGATCATTCCGACACTTGGGGAACTGCAGCGGAGATCTCACCCTCGGACGAAGCACAAGCGGAAACATGATCCGGAGAAGTCCCTACAATTGGATTCCGATGGCGTTTGGTTTTTCCATCTTGATGGCTTCATCGGGCTGTATAACCACCACGCAGACACTTTCAGCCAATTCCAATCGTCCTTACGATTACGAATCCAGCTTGTTGCATCCGCGAGCGGTGATCGTACCGTTTGATCAAGATTCTGCCGATGTCTATCTCGAAGTCAAACGATCCGAATGTCTTTATTTGCGGGAATCTCCGCAGGCGCCATTCGTCTCAGCGCTTGTTTGGCAGGTCGGAAATGCCACCTTCCAGTGGAATGACACGTTGGTTTCATTTGCCCCTGAATGCGACCGCCGGTCATTGCGCCTCGCATGGGACGATCTGTTTTTCGAAAACAAATCGACGAACCAAATCAAAACAGCACTCCAGGATATCCTGAGAAAAACGAGTACCACATGGAATGTCTCCGTGTCGGATCCTCAAAGCAATCGGGCTGCATTCAACACCGATCGTTGGCCGTACAGCGGTCAGCATGCCGTCGTTGGTGATACCGTTTTATTTCAGGCGCCAGCAGGTTCCCTATGGCGCCATGCCAGTATTCCAGTGCCCGAATCGATGCCCGCTCCGCCGTTCTCTTTTGTTAAGGACCGCTCAGACACACTTCAACCCATTCTGCGTTCATCGGTTGTTGCCGACGAACAGGGCTGGGCTTCCTATGTCGTCGATGACGGCATCAATGTGATCCTCGACGCCGTTGACACCCGAAACATCGTGCAGCGCACGCATGGCACAAGACTGCCTTTCGACCAAGTCCGGGATCTGCGCTTGATGATCCAATCAAGTCGCTACATCACGGCACGCTCTGAATTTGAGCAAATGAGGGGGAGTGCTGATCCCAAGGCGGCCCTGGATGCCTTCTGGTTAAACTGCGCCAATGAAAAGGATCGAGGTTCCCAACTTATCTCTACATACTATGGCCGTGTCGAAGAAGCCAACCGCTTCTTCAGCGGAGTGCTGCCTGGCTGGAGAACGGACCGAGGAATGGTCCACATTGTCTTCGGTATTCCACAGAAAATCCGAAAATCCAGGGACAGCGAGTGGTGGATTTATGGTGAAGAGGGATCGATTAACGCTGTGACGTTTCGATTTCTGAAGACGAACCACCCATGGGACAACAACTTTTATACGCTTGGCCGAAACATCCAATACCGCATGCCTTGGGACAGAATGGTGACCAATTGGCGCAACGGGCGCATTTCGCCTGACTGATGTTGCTTATTCAAGGGGTACCTTTGAACCATAACTGTGTGACTTTCATTGTGTGAATTCTTTAGAACGGCCCCATGTCAAACGATTTTCCTCCCGGCCCATCAGACTCAAGGGACAGACCTTCCTTCTCATCTGCAGATGGCGGACGTCCTCATGACAATCGGCATGGAACATACCGCAGTCCCGCGAAGCCTCGCGGCAATGACAACCACTCATTTCGAAAGCGCGCGCCAGAATCAGCATCACTAATCATTGGATGGCACCCTGTAATCGAAGCTTTGGATGCAGGGAAAGAGCTACAACGTGTCCTGATTCAACGGGATGAAAAAAGCGAGCGCACGGGAGCCTTGCTCCAGCAATTGCGGGATTTGGACATTCCTGTGCAGCGCGTTCCTCGAGAAAAACTGGATCGGATTACCCAAAAGAACCACCAAGGATTGGTCGCTTTTCTATCGCCCATTGTCTTTCAACCATTGGAGGAACTGATTTCCCGAGCATATGAAGCCGGTGAATCTCCGCTCTTTGTTGCAGTTGACGGCGTAACGGATGTACGGAATTTGGGAGCCATCGCGCGAAGTGCTGAGTGTTTTGGCGCAACCGCTTTGATCATACCTGCTGCTGGAGTCGCTCCAATCCAAGAAGATGCCATCAAATCCTCTTCAGGAGCATTGCTGCGATTACCTGTTTCGAGGGCGGCTCACCTTCCAACCGCATTGCAAACACTGATGTCCAATGGCATCCGTTTAGTCGCTCTCTCGGAGAAGGCTGCAGAGCCCATTCACGAGGCCGAATTGCCCCTTCCAATGTGTTTGGTATTGGGAGATGAGGAGCAGGGGATTTCATCCGAAGTCTTCCACAAGTGCGAGATGCAGGTCCAATTGCCCATGGTCGGAAAGACTGGAAGCTTGAATGTTTCGGTCGCTGCAGGCATCGCTTTATCCCATATTGCCTTGTGGAAACTCCGTCAAGAGGCCAGTAACTAGTATCTTAAGAGCGCTTAACATTGATAGACGTAGAAATGTCTTCACCCATTCAGTTGATTTGGCTTTGAAAAATCCAATCTCCCCTCTTAGCGCCTCGTCCGCTGCAGCTATGCGCTCTTTGCTCTCCTTTGCCTTAATTGGTTTGGGTATTCTCATTTTGCTACCGTCGTGCAATTCTCGCCACTACTGGAAAGCGATGAAGGCGTACGATGACGCGCGTTATCAAGATGCAACAAAATCATTGCAACAAGCTGTTATTCAATGGCCCAATGATTCCATGGCTTGGAGAATGCTGGGACAAACGCAGCTGTTTACAGCCGATTTCGAAGGGGCCGAAAAGACATTTGAGGAGCTAGATCATCGAGCAATGGCCTCGAAACAAGACCGCTTGAATTGGGCAACAGCTCTGATGAATCAAGGGAAATATGGCGCATCAGCCACCATCCTTGAACCCCTGATGGTAGCGAGCCAACCGGATGTCTATGCATCGGCTTTATGGGAGAAATGTGAAGAACAGCTTTTCATCGAAAGTGATCATCGTTTCTGGGGGGTGCAGTCATTTGACATCCCTGAAATCCCTGTCGCTTCTTCGCCTCGAATCAGCGAAGGCCGGGTGTATTTCTCCAGTGAACCCTACCAGTGGGGTGAAGCCACACCACTTGCACGCTTGGATCAGCAGGAGATGTACGTATTGGATTTAGCCGCACGGGATCGTCGCGTGATGCGCACTTCCCAATATTCGTCCTGGGATGTCCCCAAACACGATGGTTTGGTCAGCCTATCTCCTGACGGCAGAGCAATTGCTTTCTCTCGCAAATCAAAAGATGGCTTGGCCTGGTTCGGTGACCCCATGAACGGAGGCTACCAACTGCTCGTTGCGCAACGAACGGCTATAGGTGACTGGACCAATCCCACCCCGTTTCCTTTTGTTGAAAAAGGGTACACATTCGTGCATCCAACATGGTCTCCAGACGGGAGTCGCTTGTATTTCGCCACAGACCTTCCCTCTCCAGAGTCACAAGGAGGAATTGATTTGTGGTATTCCGATCGAAACGGCACCTTTTGGGAAGAACCGATCAATTTAGGGCCGACGGTCAACACGTCAGGAGATGAAGTTTTTCCTTCATTTGACGCAGAGGGGAAACTCTACTTTTCGTCCAACGGACATCCCAGCCTTGGAGGACTGGACATCTATTCCACGGAACGCATTCCGACCAACTCCGAATCGAAAAGAAATTGGCGCGAGGGGGATGAGTGGACTGCCCCGCAGCGCATGCCATTTCCTGTGAATACGCTATCTGATGACCATTCATTTGCTCTCGCTCCCGATGGACAAACTGGTTTCATTAGCTCTGACCGCTCTGGCATTGACAAAATCTATCAAATCAAATTACTGGAGAATTCGAAGACGTATGAATTCACCACCCTTTCCTCGAAATCGAATCAGATTGTTCCGCGGGTTCCCATGGTGCTAATCGATGCACAAAATGCTTCGGCCATCCAATTTACTAGCGACCTCAGCGGCTTGGCTTCGATAGCGCTCCCGCCTCATCGCAATTACCGATTGGAGATGAAGATACCGGGGTACATCGTGCAGCACCACAACATTGCTGTGGATGATCTCCAGAGTCAAACCACCTTGGAACTGATACCAGTAACTGCTTTGAGAGATTACAATTTCATTGAATCCATGGCAGGCGGACAGCCCTTTGAATTGGCCTTGCAACATGGTCCGATGGCTACAAAGCTGAACAACCGGGAGCGTGATGAGCTGCTCGTTTTGGTTGATTTCCTTCGTTTGAATCCACAGATGCTTCTTGAGATTCGAACACACGAAGATGCCGCATCGTATCAAGATGATCTGGACAACAAAACAGGCCGCGTCACAAAATCACGGGCCATTGAACTCGAGTCCTATTTGATCAAGCGCGGTGTTTCGTCGAAGCAACTCATCGCCATCGGCAAGGGAACGAACGAATTGCGGAACACCTGTGAACCCGGTACGCCGTGTTCGAACATTTGCCATGCTGAAAACCGGAGAACAGAATTTAGAATCTATGGATTGCTGCAGCGAATGCCAGGCCAAATTGACCCCATTCCATTCACCAGAACTCAGGATAACACCACGCCAGCGCAACGTTTGGATTAGAGGCTACCTCCTGCCTTTTCATAAAATAACATCCAACAAAAAAGCCCGAGCCATTGGCCCGGGCTTTTTTTTACCTCCAATTCAATTAGTCTCGGAACGATGCACCGCGGTAAACTGCAGCTTGACCAAGCTCCTGCTCAATACGCAAAAGCTGGTTGTACTTGGCAACACGATCTGAACGACTGGCCGAACCCGTTTTGATTTGACCCGTATTCAAAGCCACAGCCAAATCAGCAATGGTGG
>CAWVYB010000042.1:0-14522 GCA_963934215.1 uncultured Flavobacteriales bacterium
GCTGAATGCCGTCGGGAATGGCCGCAATGGATTCCATCACGCTATGAATCATCTCTGCCCGTTTTACGGGGTCTTGGCCCGCTTGCTGAGATAGCAACTCCATTTTGAACGCAACAAAGTCCTTCGCTTCTTCCGCAATGTGTCGCTTGAGTTCTTCGGAGCTGACCTTCTTGCTAAAACTATCTGGATCGTCGCCGTCAGGGAACAAAACGACCTGTACGTTCATTCCCTCCGCCAACAGCAAGTCCACTCCCCTTAAAGACGCTCGAATTCCCGCTTCATCGCCATCAAAAAGAACCGTGACATTCTTGGTGTAGCGGCGGACCAATTTGATTTGCCCATCCGTCAAAGCCGTCCCACTGGAAGAGACCACATGCTCAATGCCTGCCTGGTGCATGGCCATCACATCCGTATATCCTTCTACCAAGAGCACCCGATCCTCCTTTGCAATGGCTGGCTTTGCCAAGTGGATGCCAAACAAAACATCCCCTTTGTGGTACAGAATACTCTCCGGACTATTGAAATACTTCGCTGATTGCTTGTCGTTGCGGAGCGTTCTTCCGCCAAATGCAATGAACCTTCCGGTCACATCCCGAATGGGAAACATGACCCGACCTTTAAAAAAGTCCCAAAGCCTTCCGTCCTTTTCTTTTGAAAGTCCCAAGGCCAACAAACGCTCCTTCGAATAACCCGCATTCTGAGCCGCTACGCTCATGGATTCCCATTGATCGGGACAATAGCCCACATTGAATTTCTTGAGAATGTCAGGGCGAAATCCACGGCTTTCAAAATAGGTCAGCGCGATGGCCTTGCCTTCCTTTGACTCGTGCAGTTCTTTGGTAAACCATTGCTGTGCCCAGGCATTGAGGGCGATGAGGCTTTCACGTTCCGTTGATGCCGCTCTCTGTTCTGGAGAAATTTCCTCCTCCTCTATTTCAATACCGTAACGCTGTGCAAGCTGCTTGATCGCCTCTGGAAATGAATATTTCTCAAGTTCCATGAGAAAGTTCACGACACTTCCGCCCTTCCCACTTGAAAAGCATTTGAAGATGCCCTTTTCCGGCAAAACATAAAAGGATGGGGTCTTCTCGTTCGTAAATGGACTGAGGCCTCGGAACGAACTGCCCGACTTCTTCAACTCAACATAATCCCCCACGACGTCTTCAATGACGGCGGTTTGAATGACCTGGTCTACGAGGTGCGGGGGAATCATGGTTTTACGACAAGTGAACTTCAAATGTAAGGATAGCAACGCTAGCAAGAAAATCAGAGATCTCATCGCCTTGACATCGAAGAATTCGAGTTAGATGTTAATGGTTGTTGAAGAAATATAGGTCCGTCGCCGTGGGGGTTACCTTTACTCCATCACTCTATGCCACGCGCTCGAAAACATCCCATCCCCTGGTTCGTTTTGGCCATGATCATGGCCTTCATCACCATGAGTACGGTCCAAATCATTTGGCTGCGCTCTTCCATTCAGATGAAGAAGCAGATTTTCACAGACAATGTTTTTCATAGTTTGAGTCAAGTAGGCGATATCGCGACGCGACCGACAACCGGCATTCTGCAGCTAGAATTGGAGGCTCTTTCTCAAGAACAAGCGCAGTCCAATTCATCTTTGGTTCAGCAAGGGAATGCAACAATTGGAGCAGGATTGGACGAAGTCGACGCGCGCATGTTGCGACGCTTCGATGCTTTCCGTCTTGACAGTCTCATCGGAAAGAGTTTGGAACAACACGGTATTGAAATTCCTTGGGTAATGGGGGTTTTTGATCGCTACGGCCAACCCGTTCGGCTAGCAGAAAACGACGAGAAATACCGCCCAAATTTGGAGAGCACTGCGTTCCAAATTGCAGCGGAAACGCTGAGCATTCGGCTTCATTTCCCTTCCTTGCCTCGTTATTTGTTGTACAGCCTCTTGGGCCAATTTGCTTTGACGGGTCTGATGCTTTCCATCATCGCATGGGGTTTTTTTTCAGCTGTAATTGGTGCGGCTCGTGGGAAACGCATCGACCGCATCCGGCGCGATCTCATGAACAACCTGACCCATGAATTGAAAACCCCCATCAGTACGATTGGTCTCGCATCAGAGGCTTTGGGGGACCCAGACATGCTCAAGGATGCCGACGGCACAAAGCACTACATCGCACTCATTAAGGAGGAAAATAAACGCTTGGCCGTTCTGGTTGAAAATGTGCTTCAAGCAAGTCTGGCCGATTCAGGGAACATGCAGCTCTTCTTGCAACCCGTCAACGCCCATGACTTGATCACAGAAGTTCTGCGGAATTTGGCGATTCAAATCCGCAAACGCGGAGGGAAGGTTGAGCTGCGCTTAGACGCTCCGAATCCCCTCATTGAGGCGGACCGCATCCATTTCACCAATGTCATTTTCAATCTTGTTGACAACGCTTTGAAATACTCTTCAGGCGATCCCATGCTAACAATTTCAACCGTCCAAGCAACAGATGGGTTGGAATTGCGTTTTCAAGACAACGGAATTGGAATCGGGAAAGAACATTTAGGCAAGGTATTTGATAGACTGTATCGTGTACCTACAGGAAACGTTCATGATGTCAAAGGATTCGGTCTCGGTCTCAGTTACGTTAAAACCGTTGTTGATCGCCATAACGGAACGATTCGCGTTGAAAGTGAACTTGAGCAAGGAAGCACGTTCGTTCTTCTTTTGCCTCAATAATCTTGCGGCGCTTTTCTTCTGTCGTGCAACCAAATCAGAAGCGCGAGTGTATTGTACTTGTGATGTATCCAACCCGAAATTGAGGCGTCTTAAACCTGCTAATCACGAACACCCATGAGCATTAAACCCAACCCCAGTATTCTGCTGTGTGAAGACGATCCCAATCTCGGCCGATTGCTGCATGATTATTTGAAGGCGAAAGGCTTTGATACGACTTGGGCAAAAGATGGCGTTGAAGGATTGAAGGAGTTTCATCGGTCGGCTTTTGACTTTGTGATTCTCGATGTGATGATGCCCCGAAAGGATGGATTTGAGGTGGCCGAAGAAATTCGGAGAGAAAGTCGTCATTTACCGATCCTTTTTTTAACCGCACGCTCGACAAAAGAAGACACCCTAGAAGGATTCAAAGTGGGAGCGGACGACTACATGACCAAGCCGTTTAGCATGGAAGAGTTGCTGCTACGCATTCATGCGATTTTGCGCCGCTCTGCCGCTCTTCCAGAAAATGACGAGACCGTCGGAGCGCTGAGCATCGGTTCTTTCGAATTTGACTACAATACGCAGAAACTGAGATTAGAAGGGACTGAACAGCGGCTGACCACCAAGGAAAACGAGCTGCTCTTTCTCCTTGCCAAGCACAAAAACAGCTTACTCGAGCGCACCTTTGCGTTAAAGAGTATCTGGGGTGATCCAAACTACTTCAATGGACGTTCAATGGATGTCTACATCGCAAAGTTGCGCAGGCATCTCAAACCAGATGACTCCATCCAAATCATCAACGTGCACGGCAAAGGATTCAAAATGATCTGCCCCGAATAGCGCTCTTGCGTTAATTGGCACGGTATTGGAGTGCTTGGAGAGGTAATCCCTTCAACTGTTTCCGCTATGAATGAGCCAAAAATACCGCGATTGTTTCCTCTTGGGTTGATTGCCGCATTGTCCATCACGCTAGCCTCTTTTGAATGGACCGAAATGGAGTGGAGTGAGCCTGCTGGATGGAGCTACCAGGCGACGAGTTTGTTGGAAATTGAAATGGCCCCTGTTTCTGTTCCGAGTAAACCTGTTCCGCCGCCGAGGCCTTTGATTCACCCGCGCATTGTCACGGAACCTATAGTGCCCAATCCAACGGCTCCACTGCCCGATCCGAATCCCGACATCCAACTGGGTCCGTTGCACGATTTCAGCTCGTACGGCGATGGAAATGGTGACGGCACAGAAGAATTCGAAATCGAGACCGTTCTGCTCGCAGAACACATGCCCCGATTTGCTTCATGCACCACTATTTTGAATCAAGATCAAGAGCGATTTTGCACGGAGTCAGAGATGATTCGACTGATTCAATCGTGTGCAGTTTTTCCGAGAAGACTGGTAGATGCGCGGGTTGGCGGTGTGGTTTTTCTTCAATTTAACGTGGATGAATTCGGTGACGTTTCCAGCCCTTCCGTTTTAAAAAGTGCTCATCCAGATTTGGACCAAGCAGCCCTTGAAGCCTTGAATTGTCTTCCTCAAATGATCGCAGGAACACAACATGGAAAACCGGTTCGAGTAACCTACACGATTCCCGTGCGATTTACCGTCCGTTGACTCCTCAAAGGCACTTGTAAATTCCGTTGTGTTTGCGGCTTGTATTCCCTACCTTTGCGTGCCTTTTAAAGCACTGCATTCGTGGCAAATACGCTCAAAATACTCGCCGGTTCGACTTCCAAAGTTTTTGGAGAATTGGTCGCGCAATCATTGGGAACGCAATTGGTCCCTGTCAAAACAACGCGGTTTAGTGATGGTGAGTTCACCGTAAGTATCGAAGAAACCATCCGAGGACAGGAGGTTGCAATCGTGCAATCAACGTATCCACCTACAGATAATTTAATGGAGCTGTTGCTCCTGATTGATGCAGCCAAACGCGCGAGTGCCAAACGCATTATTGCGGTCATGCCCTATTTTGGATTTGCCCGGCAAGATCGAAAAGACAAACCTCGTGTTGCCATCGGAGCCAAGTTGGTTGCCAATTTGCTCACCGCTGCTGGCATTGACCGTCTCATTACGATGGATCTTCATGCGGATCAAATCCAGGGGTTTTTCGAAATCCCCGTTGACCACTTGTTTGCCAGCACACTCTTCATTCCATACTTGCGGGCATTGGATCAGGACAACTTGTGCATTGCAACACCGGATACAGGCGGAACCAAACGAGCAAATTCGTACGCGAAATTGCTTGGTGTGGATATGGCCATTTGCTATAAGCAACGTAAAGTTGCCAATGAAGTTGACAAAATGACCGTCATTGGTGAGGTTGCTGGAAAAGATGTTGTCATCGTAGACGACATGTGCGATACCGCTGGCACACTCACCAAAGCTGCGGCACTCATGATGGAACACGGTGCACGCTCTGTGCGAGCCATGTGTACACACGCTGTCTTGAGTGGCCCTGCCTATGAGCGGATCCAAGAAAGTGTGCTTACTGAATTGGTCGTATCCGATAGTATTCCTTTGAATTCGAACAAACCAACAAACAAAATCAAGGTCATTTCGGCCGAAGATATGTTTGCTCAAACGTTAACCTGTCTGATGGAAAATCGTTCCATCAGCTCTTCTTTACTTATTCATTAATTATGAAAATTGCATCATTGAGCGGCTCTCCAAGAGAGAGCGTAGGAAAAAAAGATGCGAGTCAACTGCGTCAGAACTACCGGGTACCCGGAGTCATGTACGGCACTGGTTCGCAAGAGCATTTTTCCATTCCAGAATTGGACATCACCAAGTTGGTTGTCAATCCTGATGTCTTCCAAATAAAATTCGATTTCAACGGAAAAACACATGATTGTGTGATCCAAGAAATTCAATTCCATCCGGTTACTGACCGCGTGATCCACTTGGATTTACTCCAGGTCGTTGAAGGCAAGCCGATGCGTGTTGAATTGCCATTGCGCACCACTGGTGTTTCTCCAGGCGTGATGAACGGTGGTCGTATTCAAATGTTGTTCCGACGCATCCCGGTGCGCGGCCTTGCAGCTGATTTGCCTGAGGAAATCCTTGTCAACATCGACAGCTTGGATATCGGTGACAACGCTCGTGTTGGAGACATTGATGTTCCCAATTGCGAAGTTCTTTTAAACGACTCTGCTTTGTTGGTTGCTGTTAAGCGCACTCGTGCTGCAATGTCCGCTGATGCGGAGGTTGAAGAGGAGGGGCAGGCTGCTGCAAGCGACGATTCAGCTGAATAATACCTTTCAAGGGCAATGCTTTGTCTTTGAATACAAAAACATGAAGTACCTCATCGTCGGCCTCGGTAATCCCGGTAAAGAATATGAGGACACCCGACACAACATCGGGTTCAATGTTTTGGATGCCATCGCCCAGAAACGGGAAACTTCTTTTGAGGTTTCCCGACTGGGCGATGTTGCTTCCGTCCGATTTAAGGGACGGACACTGGTGCTTCTCAAGCCGTCGACCTTTATGAACCTCAGTGGAAAGGCTGTCCGATATTGGATGGAGACTGAGAAAGTCCCCTTGGAGCGGGTCTTGATTGTTACCGATGATCTCGCAATGCCCTTCGGGTCACTTCGGCTCCGCGGAAAAGGAGGAGCGGGAGGCCATAACGGGTTGGAAAACATTGAGACAACATTGCAGACCCCGAGCTTCTCCCGACTGCGATTCGGCATTGGCTCCGATTTCCCACAAGGCCAACAAGTTGATTATGTGCTCGGGAAATGGGATGGAATAGAGTCTGAAGCCCTCACAGAACGATTGACACGTTGCGATGAGTTGATCTGCAGTTTTACAACTGCCGGATTGGATCGTACAATGAACACGTTCAACAACACCTGACCCGCGTTAAGTCTGTTCGTACAACATGTTGTTGCTGATGTAATTCAGAACGGTGTCTGGCAACAAATACCGAATGTCTTTGTGTTCCTGTATCGCTTTGCGCAGGTACGTAGAAGAAATACTGATCATTGGAGCGTCGCACCAAACAACATGCGCGTGGTCGACGGGGATTCGATTCTGATCGCCTTCTTGCTTCGTGGGAATGAGCTGTTCGGCCCCAACACTTCGTCTCGGATAGACCAAAATTCGATGGTGTGTTACCAATTCCCAATGGTCTTTCCAGGTATGCAAATTGTGAAAGTTGTCTTCACCAATGATGATGCTGAAATCAACTTCCGGATGCTCTCCGCGAATGAAGCGCATAGTGGCTGCCGTGTAATTGGGGGAGGGCAACGCAAATTCTACGTCACTCCCTTGCAACAATTCATTCTCCGCAGTTGCCAGATGGACCATCTGCAACCGGTGTTCTTGAGCCATCAATTCAACCGAATCCTTTTGCGGGTTCAACGGCGTGACCACCAACCAAACTTCATCTAAATCCGTGTGCGTTGCCATGTGATTTGCAATCACCAAATGCCCCATGTGAATGGGGTTAAACGTCCCGAAGTAGAGCCCGATTTTTCGACGTGCTTGCTGAGGATTGGACATGGCCGCTATTCTTCAGGAGTCGTTGCGTGGTCCAGCGTCAAACCCAGATGATCTGTGACCAAATCCACAGCCTCTTTAAACGCTTCATCCAAATGGGTGTTGATCAGGATTCGATCAAAATGGATGTTCTGCTTCCATTCCCATTCTGCCTTTTCCATCCGCTCGTCGATGCGTTCTTTCGCATCTGTGCCACGGCCTTCAAGGCGATTTCGAAGTTCATCCAATGAGGGGGGCTGCACAAATACAGACAATGCTCGATCGCCCAATGCTTCACGCAACTTTAAACCACCAACGACATCGACGTCGAACACTACTGTTTTTCCTTCTGACCACAACCGCTCCAATTCCGCTGTTAACGTGCCGTAAAAAACACCTTCATATACCTCCTCCCATTCGACCAATTCACCCTTTGATATGCACGCTTTAAAAGCGGGCAACTCCATAAAGAAATAGTCCTTGCCGTGCTCCTCTTTCCCCCGAGACGCACGCGTTGTTGCGCTAATTGAAAAACCCAAAGGCAAGTTCGTTTTTCCAAGTAAATGCCGCACGATCGTGGTTTTACCTGAGCCTGAAGGGGCGGAGAATATGACGGCCTTACCATTCATTTTAAAGCACATTGAGCACCTGCTCCTTTATTTTCTCGAGTTCATCTTTCATCTGAACAACGAAACGTTGAATCTCCGCGTCATTGGCTTTGCTGCCTAACGTGTTGATTTCACGCCCCATCTCTTGGGCAATAAACCCCAATTTCTTCCCTTGACCCACATCCGCGTCAAGCATGTCCATGAAGTACTGACAGTGTGCTTTCAAGCGCACTCGCTCTTCCGAAACATCCATCTTTTCAATGTAAAAAAGCACCTCCTGCTCAAATCGATTTTCATCCAATCGTCCCCGGTCTTTGATCTCATCAAAATTCGATTGAATCCGACTACGAACTCTTTCAATCCGTGCCGTTAGTAACGGATCTAAGTCGGACTCCAACGCTAAAATGCGCTCAACGCGGTGGCGAAAATCCACTTCCATGGAAGCTCCTTCGTGGTTGCGATAGGCGATGAATTGCGCTGTTGCTGAGGCAATCAATTCCGCCAAAGCTGCCCATTCAGACTCTTCAAATTCTTCTTTGGATTGCTGAATGGTATCCGGCATGCGCATCGCCGTAGCGAGCATTTTTCCGTCTTTTTCAAACCCTCGTTCTTCCGAAATCGCCTCCAGCTGGTCCAAGTAATGCCGAATCAATGGGCCATTCAATTCGCGCTGGTCTGCGGAATCCGACTCGTAAAAAAGCGTTAGATCACTCTTCCCACGAACAATGGATGAAGCCAAGGACTTTCTTAAGTCCATTTCCTTCTCCCGAAATGCCTGTGGCATCCGAATGTTCAGGTCCAATTGTTTTCCGTTCAGAGATCGCACCTCAGCAACATACCGCCGCGAGCCCAAGGTCACAGTTGATTTGCCGTATCCTGTCATGGATTGAATCATTGGAGGGATTTTTGGCAAAGATAGGGTTCCCGGCCGAGTGGCAGTCGAACGTACCTTTGCTTTTCCATGATGACGCTTAAGCAAATTCAGTCTCCCGTCTCCAATGACATGGCCACTTTCGCCGTTCATTTCAAATCGGCCATGCGGACAGACGTCGCCCTATTGGATACTGTCCTGAGGTATATCATCCGGCGGAAGGGAAAGCAGATGCGGCCATTGTTTGTCTTTTTATGCGCTAGACTTCAAAGTGAACAAGCCGATAATCAGCCACTCAATGAAAGAGCACATGTCGCTGCTTCATTGATTGAACTGCTTCACACGGCCACTCTGGTGCACGATGACGTCGTCGACGAAAGTCCAATGCGCCGCGGATTTTTTTCCATTCAAGCCCTTTGGAAAAAGAAGGTCGCTGTGCTCGTGGGGGACTATTTGCTTTCTCGCGGCTTGCTCATGGCCGTGGATCAAGAGGCGTTTGATTTGCTCAAAATTACCTCTGAAGCTGTTCGCCAAATGAGTGAAGGCGAATTGCTCCAACTTGAAAAAGCCCGTCGCTTGGACATCACCGAAGCCGTTTATTTCGATATCATTCGAAGGAAAACAGCGTCGTTGATTGCTGCCTGTTGCGCCTGTGGAACAGCGTCTGCTGAAGCTGATTCCGAGACAGTCGAACGCATGCGATCCTTTGGAGAGCTTGTTGGGTTGGCCTTTCAAATCAAGGATGACCTCCTCGATTTGGGAGAGGGTGAACGTACAGGAAAACCAACCGGTGGGGACATCCGGGAGCGCAAAATGACCCTGCCCTTAATTCACACATTGAACAATGCTACGGCGAAGGAACGGCGACGACTCATCACCTTGGTCAAGCGTCACCACGACAAACCTGAAGCAGTCGCTGAAGTCATGCGTGCCATTGTAGAGGGTCCGGGCATGGCGTATGCCCATGAACAGATGACTGCATTGCGAAACCAAGCGGTTGATCTTTTGAACGATGTTCCAAACAGCACAACTAAAGAAGCCCTGATTGGACTGGTGGACTATACCATCGAACGAAAAAAATAGTCTGCCATGATGCGATTTCCACTGCTCGTTTTGATGTTGTCCATTTTCATTCATTGCACCCAACAACCTGAACAAGTCATCACCTCGACATGGCCAGATGGAACTGCAAAACGGGAAGTGACGATCGCGCATGGCGACAGTACAGCCGTCCGTGCATTCTACCAAAACGGGACCGTGGAGAAAACGGGGTTCTATGACGCCGGACAGAAAACAGGAACCTGGAGCGCCTTTTATGAAGAGGGACTTCCTTGGTCGGAACATCACTACGACCAGGACATGCAAGTTGGGCTGTACCGCACGTGGCATCCCAATGGTCAACTCTTCATCGAGGGAAGCTACAATGACGAAGGAGCCCCTTCAGGGACCTGGACCTTCAAAAATGAGCAAGGGAATATCATGCGCTCGATAGAAGGGGAAGCCCTGAAGCCCTGAATCCTTGATGCAAAAGCTGTTCACACCAATTTGGTGAATAGTCTCTGACCAACCCCATTGCACCTCCTAAGGACCTCCCTAATTTTGAGACCATTCTCAACGCCGGTGTATTCCCTCCATCACATTGATATCCCACAGCATTGCAAGTCCATGCTATTCCCCTTGCTTTTGGGGTGGATGGTGATTTGGATGATTCTGGGGTGCTCCTTTTCCCTCTCCGCACAACAGGGTAGAGAAGGCAATCGCGCTGCTTACTTGGAGCAATGGAAAGACGAGGCCGTCTATCAAATGGCCATTCATGGCATTCCAGCGAGTATCACATTGGCACAAGGTATTTTAGAAAGTGGCGACGGGAAGAGTCAGCTGGCCGCGCGCTCCAACAATCATTTTGGCATCAAGTGCCATAGCGATTGGAAAGGTGCTACAGTCAAGCACGATGACGACCGCAAAGGGGAGTGCTTTCGCGCGTACGACGATGCTTCGCAAAGCTTTGAAGACCACAGTACATTTCTCAAAAAGACCCGCTACGCAGAATTATTTGAGCTGGACATCACCGATTATAAGGGGTGGGCTAAGGGTCTCAAGAAATGCGGTTATGCCACCAATCCCAAGTACGCTCGCTTGCTGATTGAACTGATTGAGCAGAACAATTTGGTCACGTTCGACCAAGAGGGGCTAGCGCTCATCGCTGAACGCGCCGCATTTTCGGATAATCTGGCTGATGCCTCTGAAAATAAAAAGCGCTTGACTCCCAAGCCATCGGATGCCAGCCGAGGTGATCGGGCTTTGCAATTGAGTGAAAACCACATTCAATTCATCCTTGCGCAATCCGGAGATCGATACGATGACTTGGCAATTGAATTGGATCTGATGCCGTGGCAATTGTACCGGTACAATGAGATTGAACAAAAGCGTGGTGAAACGTCCTATTTACCGAAAGTGGGGGAAGTCATCTATTTGCAACCGAAGCGAACCCGCGGAATTGAATTGTGGATTGAAACGCAAGAAGGGGAGACACTCTGGGAGGTCTCCCAACGTTGCGGTGTCAAAATGGCATCCTTGATTCGGAAAAATCGGCTAACCCCGGGAAGTTCTTTGGAAGCTGGAGTCAAACTCTCCTTACAATGGCGCATCGATGACAATGGAAAGCTCCCGGGATACGTCCGCATGTGGCGGGTTTCCTCGGGATGATCATTTCCAATTGGGTTTTTGTTTTGAATTTGAGGGGCTCCCTTTTCAAAAGGACTCCCACCTTCCTAACTTAGCGCAACGCGCTAGGAACCCATGTGGGTTTTTAGGCCTTGCAAAACCACTGCCATGCCCTTCTACCATCAACTCGGAAAGATCCCCCAAAAGCGACACACGCAATTTCGCAAAGAAGACGGCACGCTGCATTACGAACAGTTATTTGGAACGATCGGGTTTGTCGGGATGAGTTCGTTGCTCTACCACTTGCATCGACCAACCATGGTCAAACGCGTTGGTCAATCCGTCGATGTGCGTCCCCAAGCTGCGGTTGAAAACAATCTTTTGAGTCGAAAACTCGAGGGGTTTCAGGTCCAGCCAAATGATGACTATTTGAAAAGCCGCGTTCCCGTGCTCTTTAATAGCGACGTCACCATTTTACTCTCTGCACCATCCAAAAGCATGGCGGAAGACGCCTTCTACAAGAATTCCGATGGTGATGAAGTGGTTTTTGTTCATGAGGGTGCTGGAACACTGCACACGATGTTGGGGCAAATACCCTTCAATGCGGGAGATTATTTGGTCATTCCGCGGGGAATTATCCACCGGTTCGCTTTTGATTCAAGCCAAAACCGCTTGTTTATAACCGAATCTGCGCATCCTGTCTACTCTCCGAAGCGTTACCGTAATCACTTCGGGCAACTATTGGAACACAGTCCTTATTGCGAGCGTGACCTACGGCCACCTTCGAAGTTGGAGACACACGACGCCCTCGGATCATTCACCATTCGGATCAAAAAACAAGGTCAGCTGCACGACTACGTCTATGCGTCGCATCCCTTCGATGTTGTCGGTTGGGACGGGTATCACTTCCCGTACGCCTTATCCATTCACGATTTTGAGCCCATCACTGGTCGCGTACACCAGCCGCCTCCCGTGCATCAGACATTCGAAACGGATGCGTTTGTTATTTGCAGTTTTGTCCCCCGCATGTATGATTATCATCCCCAATCCATTCCGGCGCCGTACAACCATTCGAACATCGATTCTGACGAAGTTTTGTACTACGTAGAGGGCGATTTCATGAGCCGCACCGGCATCGATCGAGGATACATCTCGTTGCATCCTGCAGGCATACCACATGGTCCGCATCCCGGGACGTATGAGGGCAGCATTGGAAAGACCAAAACAGAAGAGTTGGCTGTCATGGTTGATACATTCAGGCCATTGCAAGTCACTGCGCAAGCCTTGGCCATTGAACACCCGGACTACCACCGTTCTTGGCTTGAGCCTGGGATGAACCCCGAAGACTAACCCATGAGTAACACCTCTCCTGAATTGAAAAAAGTCGTTGCAGAAGCGGACGATTTCTTACCCTTGCTCGGCACCGACCACATCGAATTGTATTGCGGAAACGCGAAACAGAGTGCGTATTACTACATGGCCGCCTGGGGCTTCCAGCCGCTCGCTTTTTGCGGTTTAGAAACCGGCGTGCGCGATCGTGTATCCTACGTGCTGCGCCAAGATAAAATCACCTTGGTGCTGACTTCACCTTTGGTGGCTGACGGACCGATTAATGATCACATCAACCGGCATGGAGATGGCGTGAAAGCCATCGCGCTTTGGGTCGACGATGCCACGAAAAGCTGGAATGAAACCACTTCACGAGGAGCGGAAAGTGTACTCGAACCGACGGAACGATCCGACAACGATGGCCAAGTGGTGCTGAGCGGCATCAAAACATATGGCGATACCGTTCACACCTTTGTAGAGCGTAAAAACTATGAAGGCATTTTCATGCCGGGTTACCAAGCTTGGAATCCTGTGCAAGTCAGTGAACCTCTCGGGTTGCAATTTGTCGACCACATGGTGGGAAATGTTGGTTGGGGAGAAATGGATACCTGGACCGAATTTTACGCGCGGGTCATGGGGTTTGCTCAATTGATCTCCTTTGATGACAAGGACATCTCAACGGAATACACCGCCTTGATGTCCAAGGTGATGTCCAATGGAAATGGCCGGATCAAATTCCCTATCAATGAGCCCGCTGAGGGCAGGAAGAAATCCCAGATTGAAGAGTACATCGATTTCTACCAAGGCGCGGGAGTGCAACACATCGCTGTTGCCACCTCCAACATCATAGAAACTGTCACGGCCTTGAGGGATCGAGGAATCGAATTCCTCAAAGTTCCGAGTTCCTATTATGATACCGTATTGGATCGCGTCGGAAGCATTGACGAGGACCTGGCCCCTTTGCGTGAACTCGGCATCCTCATCGATCGTGATGATGAAGGCTATTTGCTTCAGATTTTCACCAAGCCTGTTGTGGATCGTCCGACGATGTTTTTTGAAATCATCCAGCGAAAAGGAGCCAAATCCTTCGGAAAAGGAAATTTCAAAGCACTCTTCGAAGCCATTGAACGCGAGCAAGAAACACGCGGGACCCTCTGATGGGAAAATCGTTGACTGAAACCCCCCTCCTGCAAATTCGGAACCTCTCCGTTGCATTCAATGGAGCTGAACCCGTCACTCGGGGGGTAACATTCGACTTGTTTAAAGGAACCACGACGGCTTTACTTGGTGAGAGTGGATCTGGAAAAAGCATCACCTCCTCTGCCATTATGGGATTGTTGCCCAAAGGAGGCGAAGTGGTCGACGGGACGGTAACACACCTCCCTTCCGGACAGTGTTGGATCGCGCCAAATGGCGTTAATCAAGCACCCTTAGGCCATGGCTTGAGCATGGTTTTCCAAGACCCCATGTCCTCATTGAATCCGTCGATGCGCGTGGGGCTGCAGGTTACCGAAGTCCTGATGTTGCATCAAAAACGCTCCAAAAGCGAGTCTCGCATCCGTGTCGAACATTTGTTTGAAGAGGTGGAATTGCCCGATCCAGCCCTCACATTCAACAAGTACCCCCATGAATTGAGCGGAGGGCAAAAACAGCGCATCATGTTGGCCATCGCACTGGCCGCAGAACCTGAAGTGCTCATCGCAGATGAACCCACCACGGCCTTGGATGTCACCGTGCAACAATCCATCCTTGCTCTACTCAAAAAAATCCAAGTCCAACGTGGATTGGCCATTCTATTCATTACGCATGACCTCGATGTTGTTCGCGACATCGCTGATTCTGTTTTGGTACTGAAAGATGGGGGCATCGTGGAACAAGGGGCCGTCTGGGAAGTCTTCCTTCACCC
>CAWVYB010000043.1:0-14513 GCA_963934215.1 uncultured Flavobacteriales bacterium
GGATGGATAGATGATGGGTTTTTCCCGAAACGATCGAGAATTGCTTGGTAACTGTATATTCAGAAGAGTTTGCTGATCGCGCACGGAACAACAACGTGTATTTTCCAGGCTGCAGAATCAGCCTTCCCGAAGGATTGCCTACGTCAAATTTATAAACGACTTCTCCATTTGCTGAAAGAATGGTGCCATATCCGGCTGCCGAAGCATCCAGTTGGAGATGTCCTGGCTGAGGAATGATCACCGGTGCAATTTGTCCATTCCGAACAACAACTTTCCGAATCCACGTCGGAGGGGCTGTCGGGAAATACACGTCATATGTTCCCGTAAGAAACTTCACTGCCGCATTGATCTCAAAAGAATGCACCGGAATTTGAGACTTTGATTCGGATACCAGGACATGAAGGTCGCCGTATTCATTTCTTTCATTGCGGGCAAATTCAGCCCGAATAGTGCCCTGCTCAACCCCCTCAAAAACCAACGAATTATGACTTCGTGCATTGAAACGTATGGAGTCACGAACAAGAGGAGGGAGCGTATGAATGGTGACATCATACGTGGGTACAGGATCGATGTGCATGGTGTCCGGAACCATGTTTTGGTTCAAGGTGTGGATGAATTGCTGCATCACCTCACCCGAATGACGGTCTCGCAAAGTGACCGCAACATTGGATTCATGCGCCCCTGAGGGGTCCAACAAGTCAATCTCATACGTCGTGTCATGCATTGCCTGCTCAATGACAATGTCAAGCACCTCTCGAAACGTTTCTGAATCTGTCGCATCAAAGAAATTTCCAACGCATCGGAACGTTTCTTTGAATTGCTCTTCGAGACCGATCCCGATGATGAATGGTTTGACAATGATTCCACGTTGCTGAAGCATGGTCGAAACGGCGCAAGGGTCTTCATCACAAGCCTCAATGCCATCAGTAATGAGCACAATCACCTTGCGGCCATCTCCTGGTTTGAAGTCTTCAGATGCACGTTCCAACGAACGAGCAATGGGAGTTGTACCGCGTGCTTGTATCCGGGACAAGGCACGCTTGACCACCAAATTATTCCCCGTTGAAAAAGGAACAACCAATTCGGTGTCATCACAATCCTGCTCACCGTGGATGAATTTTGTTTGGTGTCCATAGACACGCAAGCCCAGTTGCAAGCCAGGTACTCCATATAGCTCGTCCAGCGATTCTGAAAGAAGTCGTGTAGCTACTGTGATTTTTCGGTTGCCCTCCCAAAAGGCATTCATGCTATTGGAAGCGTCAAATACAAACAGAATCTGTGTGTCATCCTCTATTGCCTCCTGCGCCCTAAGAAGCGAGGAAGAAAATAGTCCCACGATAAGGAGGGACGTTGCGAGGTATCGACTCAAATTGATCATAGAAGTCTAGAGGCAGTTCTGTTGAGGACTAAAGCGAATCAATAGTCCCCCAATGTTTGCTCCAACTGACTCAATGCAGATTCCAGTTGGGCATCATTGGGCGCAATACCATGCCATTTGTGCGTTCCTTCCATGAAATCAACACCTTTCCCCATGCTGGTTGTCATCAACACAACTGTGGGCTTCCCACTACCCCGATTTGCTTTTCCAGTAACAACGGCTTCTCTTAAAGAATCCATGTTGTGCCCGTCACATGTGAGAACATGCCAACCAAAGGCACTCCATTTGCCAGCCAAATCGCCCAAACTCATCACATCCTCGGTTGAGCCGTCGATTTGTTGTCCATTGCAATCCACAAAACTGATAATATTGTCAATCCCCTTGTGAGCGGCATACATAGCTGCTTCCCAAATTTGTCCCTCCTGCAATTCACCGTCGCCATGAAGGGTAAATACAGTGCGGTCGTCACCGTTCAACAGTTTTGATTGGGCGGCACCCAAAGCAACACTGAGCCCTTGTCCAAGTGATCCCGATGCAATGCGGATTCCTGGAAGCCCCTCTTCAGTGGCGGGGTGTCCTTGCAAACGAGAGTTTAATTTTCGAAACGTTGCCAATTCCTCAACAGGAAAAAAACCGCGTCGGGCCAGTACACTATACCAAACCGGGCTGATGTGACCGTTGGACAGAAAAAACAAGTCTTCATCTTTCCCATCCATACTGAACAGCGCCGGATCCAACTGCATGGCTTCAAAATAGAGGAGGGTGATCAAGTCAGCACATCCTAAACTTCCGCCTGGATGACCTGATGAAGCACCATGAACCATTCGAACGATGTCCCTTCGGACCTGAGAAGCAACAGAAGATAAATCAGTGGAAACCATGCGTGTTTATTTTGAAAAAAACTCAGAGCGAAATTACCCCTTGATCTTTCGGAACGCGAGATATTGTGAACAAAGTGTTCAGAAGCAATTTTGTCTTCTGAGGCTTACCTTCGCGCACGTCTTTAAATAAGATTTTACATGGCACTCAAATGCGGTATTGTCGGTCTGCCCAACGTTGGCAAATCAACCCTTTTCAATTGTCTTTCGAATGCAAAGGCACAAAGTGCCAACTTTCCATTCTGCACGATCGAACCAAACATTGGCGTAATCACGGTTCCTGATCCCCGTTTGGAAACGTTGGCTCGCATCGTAGAACCTCAAAATGTGGTCCCCACTACCGTCGAAATCGTAGATATCGCAGGATTGGTAAAGGGAGCGAGCAAGGGGGAGGGACTAGGAAACAAGTTTTTAGGGAACATTCGAGAAACCGATGCGATTTTGCACGTTTTACGTTGTTTCGAAGATGGCAACGTCGTTCATGTAGACGGAAGTGTCGATCCTATTCGAGACAAGGAAGTGATTGATATGGAGCTCCAGCTCAAGGATCTGGAAACCGTAGAAAGTCGAGCCACAAAAATCAAAAAAATCGCTGCAACAGGGGACAAGGAAGCCACCAAGGCATACGCATTCTACGAACGCGTGCAAACCACGTTATCCGCAGGTGAATCTGCTCGTTCCATGGAGTTGGAAGAGTACGAAGTGCCGATGATGAAGGAATTGCAGCTGCTTACAGCAAAGCCTGTTTTGTACGTTTGCAACGTAGAAGAGACCGCTGTTGTCAATGGCAACAATCACGTTGAAAGCGTCAAGGCTGCTGCTGCTGCGGAAGGTGCAACGGTCATGATCATAGGTGCTGCCATTGAAGCTGATATTGCTGAATTGGAAGACCCCGAAGAACGCACGTTGTTTCTAGAAGATCTAGGATTGAATGAACCGGGGGTAGCTCAGCTCATTCGAAAAGCCTATGACTTGCTTCAACTGCAAACTTACTTTACCGCAGGAGTCAAAGAAGTTCGGGCATGGACCTTCCCTATGGGAGCGACGGCTCCTCAAGCGGCAGGAGTCATTCACACCGATTTCCAAAAAGGGTTTATCCGAGCGGAAGTTATGGCCTATGATGATTTTTTATCCTTCGGTTCGGAAGCAGCTGTTAAGGAGGCTGGCAAGCTATCGATTGAAGGCAAGGAATACATCGTACGTGACGGAGACATCATGCACTTTCGATTCAATGTGTAAATCGGCATACTTCAGTCTTGTATTCATTGGGATTGCTCTGATATGGGGGTGCAATACCCCAAACGAAACAGAGCAAGAGGTGGCGAGCGTCACCCCACACCAGTGGCCTGGTGAAATCACCGAACGCATGCAAACGCAAGAGGATGCTTGGAATCAAGGGGATATTCCTTCCTTTATGAACGGTGCCTATTGGGCGGATGATTCGATGTTGTTTATTGGGAAATCTGGAATGACATGGGGCTTTGACGCCACATTGCAGAACTACATCAAAAGCTACCCGAATCCTGAGGCTATGGGCATCTTAACCTTTGAAAACAAGCATTGGCGAGCGCTCGGTTCAGACCATGGTATGCTCGTAGGGCACTGGCTTTTGACACGTGGAGATTCTTTGGAGGATCTTGCGGGTTCTTACAGCCTGATTTGGGAACGGATCGCAGGTGAATGGCTCATCATTGCAGACCATTCAAGTTGAACAAATCATGAGCCTCTTATTCGGCATCATTGTTCTTACCATTGGTATCTCATGGTGGGTCCAGGACCGTCCACATCTTAAGGCAAAATTGCTCTTGAGGCCATTTGATGTCATTCAGAAAGGCCAATGGTATCGGTTGATCTCTCACGGCTTCATTCATGCCGATTTCACACACCTCGCATTCAATATGTTCGTCCTGTGGCAATTTGGATCTTCCGTCGAATATCAAATGCAACAGGCTTGGTCCGGTTCATCTCTTATTGCCAGTTTAGAACCGTCTTTTTTAGTTCTATACTTCGGCGGCATGTTGGCTGCAGGGTTGCCTTCGTTATGGAAACAACGTGACAATCCTAACTATGCGAGCCTTGGCGCAAGTGGGGGGGTCAGCGCTGTTATGATGGCCTATATCCTTCTATTTCCAACGAATAAGCTTCTCTTATTCTTCGTCATCCCCATGCCCGCATTTGTGGCAGGGATTCTATTCTTCGCCTACGAGCGTTACATGAATAAAAGAGGCGCTACAGGCATCGCACACGATGCCCATTTAATGGGAGCGATCTTTGGGGTCGTCTATGTCCTTCTTCTAGATTCTGACACGCTCCCACGAATGATACGTGCGTTTAGCCTACTTTTTTAAGAAGCGCTGACGTCTTTTGCAGGGATAATGCGAAAGAGGTCTTCATCTGGTCTCTTCATAAAATAACGCTCTCTAGCGAATCGCTCCAATTTCAAAGGGTCCGATGACAGGTCATTCAAATCCAAACGCATGGCGTCAATGCGCTCCTCAAAATGCTGAACCTCTTTGTTATACGCATTGAGTTGCCGTTGACTCTTCATCAAGAAGAAGAGATCAATATCACTGATAAAACTGACCCATAACAATCCGAAAAGTCCCGTAATGAAATAGCGGTTCTGCACGTAAAGCCAGACGGACGAACTGGAATTAAGCTTCAGTTTCATCTGCAGGCGCGTCTTCTGTATCGATCTGACTGTCGGGGACGCTATTGACCTCCGAATCCAAGGCTTCTGCGGTACCTGCAGGAAGCTTCAAGAAACCTCCTTTCATCACCTCAATGGTCAATAAAGTATCGTCCTTCTTATAAGTGGCCATCAGCAGATCACCTTCCTGAATTTGAGCATTGATGATCTCTTCAGCAAAAGGATCTTCCAAATACTTCTGAATGGCTCGCTTCAACGGTCTTGCGCCAAACTTCTCGTCGTATCCCTGCTCCACCAAGAAATCCTTGGCCAATTCAGTTACTTCAATTCCGTATCCAAGCGCATGAACTCGCTTTATGAGAGACTCCAATTCAAGGTCAATGATTTCGTGGATATGCTCACGAAGCAAACTCTTGAACAGAACGACATCATCGATTCGATTCAGAAATTCAGGACTGAAGGCGCGTTTCAAAGCAGTTTGAATCACTGAATCACGGTTGGCGTGTTCATTGTCTACCCTTGCCGTCGTGCCAAAGCCAACGCCCGTTCCGAATTCAGCCAATTGACGAGCTCCAATATTGGATGTCATGATGATCACCGTATTTCGGAAATCAATCTTTCGTCCGAGACTATCTGTCATTTGGCCGTCGTCCAAAGCTTGTAATAGGAGATTGAAAACATCCGGGTGGGCCTTTTCAATTTCATCTAACAGGACAATGGAGTAGGGGTGTCGTCTTACTTTTTCGGTCAGTTGACCACCTTCCTCATAACCGACGTATCCCGGAGGTGCTCCAACCAGACGGGAAATTGAAAACTTCTCCATGTACTCAGACATGTCAATTCGAATCAACGACTCATCAGAATCAAACATAAACTTGGACAACACTTTCGCTAACTGAGTTTTTCCTACTCCGGTAGGGCCAAGAAAAATAAACGAACCAATAGGCTTATTGGGATCCTTCAAACCAGCGCGGTTGCGCTTGATTGCACGAGAGACACGTAAAATGGCATCCTCTTGTCCAACAACTTTTCCCTGCAAATCATCCGTCATTCTGGCAAGGCGACCTGATTCCTTTTCTGCGATTCGATGAACAGGAATCCCCGTCATCATACCAACCACATCACCGACATGGTCCACTGTTACAGTGACTCGCTTGTTTTTGCTGTCTTCCTCCCATTGCTTTTTCGCTTTTTCAAGCGAATCGTTTAAAGTGCGTTCTGTATCGCGCAAACGCGCTGCCTCCTCATAACGTTGACTGCGAACTACACGTACCTTCTCTTCTTTAATCGCCTCAATTTCAGCTTCAATCTTCAAGATCTCTTCGGGCACGTGAATGTTATTCAGGTGGACCTTGGATCCTACTTCATCCATCGCATCAATCGCCTTGTCAGGCAAATGACGGTCCGTGATGTACCGTGCTGTTAAATTCACACACGCTAAAATGGCCTCGTCGGTATACGTGACACTGTGATGCTCCTCATACTTATCCTTGATGTTGTTCAAGATTTGTACGGTCTCATCAATGGAGGTCGGCTCAACAAGCACTTTCTGAAATCGCCTTTCCAATGCTCCGTCCTTTTCGATGTGCTGCCGGTACTCATCCAGCGTAGTCGCGCCAACGCATTGAATTTCGCCTCTCGCTAAAGCGGGTTTAAACATATTGGATGCATCCAAAGAGCCACTGGCTCCGCCTGCTCCTACGATGGTGTGAATCTCATCAATGAAGAGAATCACATCGGGTGATTTCTCCAATTCGTTCATCACCGCCTTCATGCGTTCTTCAAATTGACCGCGGTACTTGGTCCCTGCAACCAAAGACGCTATATCCAATGTTACAATGCGTTTATTGAATAAAACACGGCTCACCTTTTTTTCGATAATGCGCAATGCGAGTCCCTCTGCGATTGCACTTTTGCCGACGCCCGGCTCTCCGATAAGAATGGGGTTATTTTTCTTGCGACGGGATAATATTTGAGAAACCCGCTCAATTTCTTTTTGACGACCAACAATAGCATCCAAACGACCTTCTTCAGCCATTTTGGTCAAATCTCTTCCGAAATTATCCAAAACAGGCGTTTTGCTTTTTGGGTCAGCCTTTCTAGCCGAACCTCCTCCCATGCCCTCACCGCCCATCTCATTGGAGCCATCATCTGAGAACTCTGGGCTCTCAGCGCGAGGAGTTGACGTCGCGCCACCTTCTTCTTGGATAATGCTCTCGTATTCTTCCTTCGCCACATCGTAATCGATGTTAAAGGCACTGAGTGCCTTCGTAGCCACATTGTCTTCATCCTTAAGGATGCTCAGCAATAAGTGCTCCGTTCCAATCAAGCTAGATTTGAAAATCTTTGCTTCGAGGTACGTGATCTTCAAGATCTTCTCAGCCTGCTTGATCAATGGGATGTTACCTGCACCTACTGATTTACCTGCTGTTGGACGAATGCTGCTTTCAACCACTTTACGCAGTTTCTGCAAATCCACATTCAGCCCTTCTAAGATACGAACCGCAGTTCCTTCGCCTTCACGGATAATTCCAAGCAACAAATGCTCAACGCCAATGTAATTGTGTCCAAGGCGCAAAGCCTCTTCACGGCTGTACGTAATGACATCTTTAACTCTCGGGGAAAATTTTGCGTCCATGCTATTCTTGTTCTAAGATCTTTCAAGATTATGACTCAACACGGGGTGACTAGAAAGCAACAATTGAATTGCTGGAAACCTTCATGTCGATCACTTTGCTAAAACTACAACTCGACCTTTGCAAACATCTTGCCAACCTGAGGGTTTATTCACATCTCATTGGGGAGATTTGTGAGTAATTGCAGCCCGTTTTTCAGCGCCTCCAAGGGTTATGAACGTATTTTCGTTGTCGACTTAAACATCATGTTCTATGGTGTTTCTAATAAGCTGACACGATGGCAGAAGGAGAGAAGATCATACAGATCAACATAGCTGATGAAATGAAATCAGCCTACATCGATTATTCGATGTCGGTCATTGTATCCCGTGCACTTCCAGATGCGCGTGATGGCCTAAAACCTGTGCACCGTCGTGTTCTCTATGGCATGCTTGATTTGGGCGTACTGTCGAATAGAGCATACAAAAAGAGCGCTAGAATCGTCGGAGAAGTTTTGGGGAAATACCACCCGCACGGCGATAGTTCTGTATACGATACCATGGTTCGAATGGCCCAACATTGGTCATTGCGTTATCCCATGGTGGATGGGCAGGGTAACTTCGGCTCAATAGACGGAGACAACCCGGCCGCTATGCGTTACACAGAGGCACGCTTGCGCAAAGTGGCCGAAGAGATGCTCGGCGATTTGGAAAAGGAAACGGTCGATTTCAGACCGAACTTTGACGAGAGCCTCCAAGAGCCCACGGTTCTTCCCGCAAAACTGCCCAACCTCCTGGTCAACGGTGCATCGGGCATTGCCGTAGGCATGGCGACCAACATGCCGCCGCACAACTTGACGGAAGTGATTGATGGTACCATAGCATACATACAGGACAACGACATCACAATTGAGGGGTTGATGGAGTATGTCAAAGCTCCTGACTTCCCAACCGGTGGCATCATTCACGGTGTGGAAGGAGTGAACGAGGCGTTCCATACGGGAAGAGGGCGTATTGTCGTTCGCGGAAAGGCCCGCATCGAGGAAACCAAGTCTGGGCGTGAAGTGATCATTGTAGAGGAAATCCCGTACATGGTCAACAAAGCGGAAATGGTCCGCAAAACGGCCGAATTGGTCAACGACAAACGCATCGAGGGTATTTCTGAAATCCGAGATGAGTCTGACCGGAAGGGCATGCGGGTGGTTTATGAGATCAAACGCGACGCTATGGCGACTGTAGTCTTAAATAAGCTCTACAAATACACCGCGCTACAAAGCTCATTCTCAGTCAATAACATCTGTTTAGTGCACGGGCGACCGCAGCTGTTAAATTTGAAAGGGCTTATTACAAACTTCGTTGATCACCGTCACGACGTGGTCACTCGTCGAACGCAGTTTGAGTTGCGTAAAGCACAGGAGCGGGCGCACATTTTGCAGGGACTTATTATTGCTCTTGAAAACCTCGATGAGGTCATTAAGCTCATTCGCGCCAGTGCGAATCCAGAAGAAGCACGAAACGGGCTGATGCAGCGCTTTGAATTGTCTGAGTTGCAAGCAAGAGCCATTTTGGATATGCGTTTGCAGAAACTCACAGGGCTCGAACGAGATAAATTACGCGCAGAGTTTGACGAGTTGATGGCTACCATTGCCGATCTAGAGGACATTCTTGCGCGTTTTGAGCGTCGCATGGAGATTATCACAGCAGAGTTAATCGATATCAAAGAACGCTTTGGTGATGACCGTAGAAGCCTCATTGAATTCAGCAGCGCCGATGTGAGCATGGAGGACTTAATTGCCGATGAACAAGTTGTCATCAGCATCAGCCATGCAGGATACATCAAGCGAACACGCCTATCTGATTACCGATCCCAGAGCAGGGGAGGTGTAGGGTCAAAAGGAGCTACTACCAGGGATGCAGACTTCGTCGAGCACATTTTTACCGCTACGAACCATAACTGGTTGTTGATTTTCACGGCAAATGGAAAATGCTTCTGGATGCGGATCTATGAGGTGCCAGAGGGGTCGAAAGTATCGAAGGGCCGTGCTATCCAAAATTTAATTCACATCGAGTCAGATGACAAAGTGCTTGCTTACATCCCGGTATCGAATTTGAAGGATCCTGAATATGTGAAGGACAACTTTGTTGTTTTGGCAACCCGTCAAGGATTGATCAAAAAGACCACTTTGGAGGCCTATTCACGTCCTCGGACCAATGGAATCAATGCCATTACCATTCGAGAAGGTGATGAGTTACTGACTGCGCGATTAACCAATGGGGACAATGAGATTATCATTGGCTTAAAGTCTGGGAAGGCCATTCGTTTCCACGAAAGCAAGACCAGAGCCGTTGGAAGAACCGCAATGGGCGTTAAAGGGGTGACCTTAGGCAGTCCGAATGATGAAGTCATCGGAATGGTTTGCGTACGGTCTGCCGATTCAGACATTTTGGTTGTTTCGTCAAAAGGTTATGGAAAACGATCGGCAGTTGAAGACTACCGAATCACCAATCGAGGAGGGAAGGGCGTGAAGACCATCAGTGTCACTGAAAAGACAGGTGAATTGATCAGCATCCTAAACGTTACCGATGAAGAAGACTTGATGATCATCAACAAGTCTGGAATCACGATTCGAACAGGAGTCGAAGAATTACGTGTCATGGGACGGGCAACCCAAGGTGTCCGACTAATTTCACTCAGAGGAAATGACCAAATTGCTTCTGTATGTCGGGTTCCAAAAAGCGAAGAGGAAGAAGAATTGGATGAAGGTGCCGATGGAACCGTTCAAGACGCATCTGATGAAAATCAAACTCCACCTGAAACAACTGAAGAATAAATAAACTTTGGCATTATTTTGGATGACCCATTCAAACATTATCAAGGCCTGCAAGCAAAATCATTCGATTCATGAAGAACGTAATCACTTTTTTATTTCTACTCTCAGCCGGCACCATGCTAGGTCAAAAGCAGGTCGTATCTGCTTTTAATGCTAACAAGACCGGTGATTTCGCATCCGCTGCGAGCTATATCGACGAAGCCATAACCATCGAAAAAGCTGCTCTTAAGGATAAAACGTGGCGCTATCGTGGTGAGATCTACTTGAATATTGCTCAAGACAGTGCGTTGTCATTGGCATATCCACAAGCGCTTTGGACTGCACGCGATTCTTACAAAAAAGCCCAAGAGCTTGATGTGAAAGAATCATACAAACGCGAAATCACGATAGGTCTCGGGTTGGTTCAAACCACAGCTGGCAACCAAGGTATTTCAGATTACTCTCTTGAGTCATATGGACCTGCGGCACGTAAGTTTGACTTGAGTGCGGAAGTTGCAGGAATGTTTGATGTCCTTGACACCATGGCCATATTCAATGCGGCACTGTGTTATGAGAAATCGAATGAAATTGACGTCGCTGTAGCTCGGTATAAGACGTGTGGAGCGAGCGGATATCAAGTTCCTAATGTCTATCTATTTGCAGCCAATATTTTACGTGAAGCCGGCCGTACTGAAGATGCACTCAAGGAATTACAAGCTGCGCGTGTTCAGTTTCCACGGGAGCAAAGCCTTATCATTGAGGAACTCAACATCTATTTGGAGGCCGAAGATTACGAGCGAGCAGAGAATAATTTGAAATTGGCTGCTGAAGGCGATCCTAACAATGAAATCCTATGGTTTAGCTTGGGAAGTGTTTATGACAACCTTGACAAAACCGAAATGGCTGCTGAAGCTTATTTAAAGGCTATTTCCATCAAAGGGGATTACTTTGATGCCAATTATAACTTGGGCGCGATGTTCTTCAATCAGGCTGTTGAAGGAATTAACGCTGCTAACGATATGTGGAAACCCCGTATGTCTAAAGCAGAAACAGCAGAACAATTGTCTATTGAAGAACTTGCCAAAGGAAAATTTTTATCAGGTCGACCTTATTTGGAAGCGGCGCATGCAGCGAATCCAGAAGACTTAGATACGATAAGGTCTTTGCGTGATATTTACGCGCGAACAGGTCAAGATGATTTGATGCTGGAGATGACCGGTTTACTCAAATAGACCAAGGTATTCTTCACGGTAAAAGAAAAGGGAGCTCATAGCTCCTTTTTTTGGCTTCTCTCTAATTGATTTAACATAATATTAATTATCATTCAATAGGGTCGAAACTAAAATAGATGGCATAACAACTATCGCGTGAATTCAAGACATGTCAACATCCATCCTCAGACCCGTAGCGTTCGTCATAACGTTACTAGCATGCGCACTAATGCAGTCCCAGACGGCTGTACTCTAACATTTTACATTCGAAGTCGCTCCATCTTTAAGACAAGAACACCCAATGTATGACGGAGCTGGCTGAGCTAAAGTCAACTTTGTTCGAGGTGTATGGGTGGCTTTCCAAAGGCACGTTTGAAAAAAGCGGTCAAACGAACCCCTTCAGACAATTACATTCAATGCGAGATCGCGTTAAAAGGACGTTCAAGCGGCACACTTGTCGTCATGAACAAGCAACGCGAAGCCAAATTGAAAGTGAATGCTACAATAACGCTAACCGCTTTCCGACAAGACGGCACCATCGAAGATTTAAAATCCATCAAGATCAATGATCTTATATCCGCATTTGACGAAAATCGAATTGTCCGCGTAGAGGATGAATTCACTCGTGTATTGGGCGCTGGGTATTTAAGCCAATCAGATATGGAACGCTTGTTTTTTTGCTAGTTTACAAGGCTTGCTGCGTCGAGTTAAGTAATGGCATCAGGTGTTACAAGGAGATACTATCAATCTTTAATGCGATTGATTGCTAACAAGCGCAACATCCATTTTGGTAGCGGCTTTTCCTGAGCGCGTTTTCGCACATCGACAAACCATCCAATTTTTTTAATGATAGGGATCTTATGGGTCTCAACAAATTCAATCAATGTTCCATCCGGATCCTCGATATAACTGAATTGACCGCTTGCTTCACCCATGTCAAAGCTATTGCTGCTATCCACGGTGAAAGGGTATCCCGCTGCTGTCAACTCCACCTCTAAGTCTTTCATGTTCCGAACATCAAAACACAGGTGAATAAACCCAAGGTCACCCCAAAATCGATCGGAGTAAATCGCTTTTGGCTCACGATCTAAAGCTTGAACCAGTTCCAATTCTCCCGAACCGAGCAATTCACTGAATGGGCCCTTTGAAGGCTCTGATCGTTTTAAAATGACCCTGCGATACCGTTCAGATCCACCTGGCAAATCGCTCCATTCCTCAAAGACCTTGGTGTCATCTTGGATAACCCGGTCGTATCCCAACACACCCCCGTACAATTTAATTGCGCGATCGATATCGCTGACACCCAATACAGCCCCCCCTACTCCTCCTCCATAGTTTGTGGGACCGAACCACTCACTGCTTTCGACCATTTCGAACCAAAAGCCATGTGGATCTTGCATGTAATAGTGTGAAGAGCCGTCACTCCGATGGTTCACTTGTCCCTTGACATCCAAACCTCTCGCCTGCTGCATTTTTAGCGTATCCGCGGCATTCTCACACTTCACTTTCACTACAAAAATACCCGTGTCTCCTAATTGTGGGATAAACGAAGCTGGCTGAGGCGTTCTACTTGTGAATTGCCATATTTCGAGCCCACCACCTCCTGCCATGTGCAGTGCCAAAGCAGCATGTCTTGTTTGCACCTGATGTCCAGTATAAGACTTCATTAAAGCAGCCTCAGCTTTTTCTTCAAACATTCTAACATCGATACCAAACGCCTTCCGGTACCAAGACCAAGCATGATGTAAATCAGGAACGCCTATACCAACTTGTTGAATACCACTGATTAATTTACCCACTTTCGCGTTTGATTCGTTCGGAACAATATATATGTAACCCCAAACATAAGGGAAAGGAAAAAATTATCTAAATTCGCAACCTGTTTGGAGGTTTGGCAGAGTTGGTCGATCGCACCGGTCTTGAAAACCGGCGTACCGCAAGGTACCGGGGGTTCGAATCCCTCAGCCTCCGCAAAGTGCTCGTTTGCGCTCAAGAAGCCCAGTTTATTCTGGGCTTCTTTGTTTCTGACGTTTTCCTGACCTCCTTCAGGACCCACTGTTTTTATTTACATTACCGAACAGAAGCACAGGTTGAGATTGCGGCTTGAGTCATTCGTCACAGAAATAAACCGCATTGACATCAAAGAAGCACATCGAGGAAGCCTAGGAGGTTGACCATTGTTCAAACACGCTTGGGTGTTCCGCAAGAATCCAGTGTTATTCTTCCAGCGCAATAGCGCTATCACGGGTCCACTGTATTCGTTCAAAATTTTTGGTCGGACGATTCATGTGATCAACGACCCCAACTTGGTGCATGAAGTGCTTGTAGGAAGTATGAATTCCTATTCTCGGCGAAAATCGTACGCCTTTATACGCGAATTGTTGGGTGAAGGCTTGATTACTTCCGAAGGGGAACATTGGCGTAAAAACCGACGTACGCTGCAACCTCGTTTCAAACGAAAACAATTGAGCGGGCTATTACGAGCCCTTCAATCTACAACGGATGAGTGGGTTGTTTCAAAATTACAACCCGCCTCAAGTCCCACAAAATTGCACAAGAAAATGAGCCAGTAGACACTGCGGATTTTAACGCGCTCCATTATTGACACGGAATGGGACGATGCTATAGACGCGTTTCACTTGCACCTGTCTGACGCTTAGGGCTATCTATCCGCTCAACGGTTTCGATCCGATTCCTCGCTTAAATTTGGAAACCCGCGTAGAAAACAGCGTGGCGAACACGCAATACATTGCCACTATTACAGCTAACTAATTGTATTATCGTTTATTAAATCACTGGTAGAGAACGAATAGTATCGAGCACACTCGCAAAAAACTGTTCTACACCAATAAAATAAGCCCATAATCCACGCCAAAAACTCTCTTAATTCATCTTTTTGTCGATTTATAGCATCTAGACATTACATTTGTGCCCTTAAGTCCATCTATTGTGAATATTTTTGTAGGAAATTT
>CAWVYB010000044.1:0-14217 GCA_963934215.1 uncultured Flavobacteriales bacterium
GAGGTCCTCGTCCTGAACATCTCGATTCAGTTTAGCGACGAATAATTTCATCCTTAGTAGAAAAATGTTAGATAAATCTCAAGTAAACTTTTACTCAAGAAAGATTGATTGTAAATCTTCAAATTTGAAAGATCTATCACGAAGATAAGGATTCCTGACGGATTCCAATTCGTTCCGAGTCAATTGTGACCATCAAGCATCCTTCCAAAAGCACCAAGGGGAGAATTTTCACCTTTCGATTTTCCTCCGTTCTGAGGGGCATGCGCCAAAACGCGATCTGCCAGACGACTAAACGGAAGTGACTGCAACCAGATTGTCCCCGTTCCACTCAATGAAGCAAGGAACAAGCCTTCCCCTCCAAAGAACATTGATTTTAAGCCACCCGCCTTTGCAACGTTGTATTCAATCGCACCTGAAAAGCCAACGATGCAACCACTGTCCACCCGAATGGTCTCCCCTTTCAATTCTTTTTGCACGACTGTCCCTCCGGCATGAAGAAACGCCAAACCGTCTCCTTTTACTTTCTGAAGAATAAAGCCCTCACCCCCAAAAAAGCCTGCCCCCAACTTTCTTGTCAATGCGATGCTGAGTTCAGTCCCCTTTGCCGCGCATAGAAAAGCGTCCTTTTGACAGGTAATCTGCCCTCCCATCTCACCCAAATTAATCGCCATTATTTTTCCTGGATAGGGCGCTGAAAAAGCGACACGCCGTTTGACATGGCCCTGGTTCGTAAAATGAGTCATGAAGATTGACTCCCCGGTTAAGACACGCTTACCGACTTGCAGCAAGCCGTTTAAAAACCCGGTCGAGGCAGATGAACCATCCCCCATTTTCGTGTCAAAGTGAATGTCCGACTCCATCCAATTCATGGCGCCAGCCTCCGCAACAACCGTTTCAGATGGATCCAATTCAACTTCAACCGTCTGCATGTCATCACCGAAAATTTGATATTCGATATCATGACTTCCCATATCACTCATTTTTTTGTCAAATGTCGCGGTATTTTTGGAGGAAATAGAATCTATCTCCCATGCATTTACGCAATTCACTTGTCGGCGTTGCATTTATGTGCATTGCTACAACATCCGCTATTTGGCAAGGATGTCAATCTTCTCATTCAACCAATATGCCTTCGAATTTTAAGTATCCGACATCCCGCGTAGAACCCGTTGTTGACACCCTTTGGGAAACTGAAGTGGCTGACCCTTATCGCTGGCTCGAAGACGACCGAGCAAGTGAAACTTCAGAATGGGTCGATGCCCAAAATGCGTTGACGCGCAGCCACTTGGATTCCATCCCCTTGCGGGCCGAATTACGGAGCAGATTCGAGGCCTTGTTCAATTATGAGAAAATCGGTGTGCCGCGAAAAATGGGTAGACGGTATTTCATTTCAAAAAATGACGGCCTGCAAAACCAAAGCGTTTGGTATGTCCGCGAAACATTGAATGGAACGGATGCCTTATTTCTGGATCCAAATCTGCTGAGCAACGACGGCACCGTGACAGCAAGCTTAGGAAGTGCTTCAGAGGACGAGCGTTGGCTCACCGTGATTCAGAGTAGTGCAGGCTCTGATTGGCAAGAAATCCACTTGTATGATTTGAACACAGGAGAATCAAAAGGGGAAATTCTGAACTGGGTGAAATTCTCTGGCACCAGCTGGTCCGGAAACGGGTTCTATTACAGCCGATATCCTGAGCCTGACGGAAGTGAATACAGTGCCGAAAACACGTACCACAGTGTTTACTATCATGAAATCGGAACAGAACAATCTGCAGACCGTTTGATTTTTAGAAATGACGAAGAGCCCAACCGGTACCATTTTGCTTATGCAACGGAGGATCAAAAGTTCCTTGTGTTGAGCACATCGACGGGAACTGATGGCAACAGCATTCATGTGCGATCGCTTAAAGTAGAGAATGCCCCTTGGGTTGAAGTCATTGGTGGTTTCGATACGCGCAGTTCACTGATCGATCACACCAACGGACAATTTCTAGTATTGACGGACCAAGACGCCCCGAAATACCGATTGATTGGCATCGATTCTCAAAAAGCAGATCGTTGGACCGAAATCATCCCAGAATCAGAACATCTCCTTGAATCAGTTAATAGCACGGGTGGACAATTGTTCGCCACCTACTTACGCAATGCGTGCAATGCGGTCGTTCGATACAATTTAGATGGAACAAATGCTCGCGAAATCAAACTCCCCGGAATGGCGGGCTCTATTGGAGGATTCGGAGGGAAAATCGAAGCTACCGAGACCTTCTACGCCTACACGTCCTTTACACAGCCGACTTCTATTTATCGGTATGATATGACATCAGAAGAGTCTCAGTTGTTTGCGGCTCCATCGGTTGATTTCGATCCAGAAGACTACACAGCATACCAAGCGTGGTACCCTTCGGCAGACGGCACCTCCATTCCCATGTTCATCGTGCACAAAAAAGACCTGGTAAAGGATGGCGAACGTCCAACTTACCTTTACGCCTATGGAGGGTTTAATATCAGTTTGACCCCCAGCTTCAGTCCCTCCTTATTGCTTCTTTTAGAGCGAGGCGGAGTATATGCGATGCCCAACTTGCGTGGTGGTGGAGAATTCGGTGAAGATTGGCACGAAGCCGGGATGTTGCTGCAAAAACAAAACGTTTTTGACGATTTTATTGCCGCTGGTGAATACCTCATATCAGAAGGGTTCACTTCAAATAAACGACTCGCGATTGCGGGAGGATCCAACGGTGGACTGCTCGTCGGCGCGACCATGACGCAGCGGCCTGAGTTGGCCGCCGTTGCCTTCCCCGCCGTGGGTGTTATGGACATGTTGCGTTACCACAAATTCACCATTGGTTGGGGGTGGATTCCGGAATACGGATGCGCTGACAGCTCCAAAGCTGACTTCTTGAATTTGGCGGGTTATTCGCCGTACCACAACTTGGAGCCTGGAACAGCTTATCCTGCTACCATGGTTTCTACTGCAGATCACGACGACCGTGTCGTACCCGCCCACTCCTTCAAATTTGCCGCTCGACTTCAGGCCTGCCACATCGGTCAACAGCCAGTCTTGATCCGCATCGATCGCAATGCCGGCCATGGGGCTGGAAAACCAACCTCAAAAATAATCGACGAACAGGCCGACAAATGGGCCTTCATGCTCGACGCAATGGGACTCGGGACTCCATGAACCTTGGAGCACCTTTGGATCACTATACCGTGGCGAATTTTCCAGGGAAAGTGAGATTGCAAGATGCGCTTCCCTTGATAGCGGGAGATTGGATTTCGAGCAAAAAAGGCTGTAAAAAAGCCATTGAGCGTGGAAGGGTATTGCTCAACGATGCCGTTGGAAAAACCGGCGACTGGGTCCACAATGGAGACCGGGTCACGTTACTTCAGGCAAGACAAATCCAAGCCGTAAAGATTCCGGTTCCGTTGCACATTGGATTTGAAGATGAAGCTATTCTTGTCGTGTGGAAACCCGCAGGCCTGCACACCAGTGGAAACCACAAGACCTCCCTTCGTGCACAAGTGGCAACCTGGGCTAAAAGCGCTTTAGCGGATTCCTTAGGACACCCTGAACCAGCTCATCGTCTTGATTTTGCGACAAGCGGATGGGTCATTTTTGGACGCACTGCCAAAGTGCTTCGAGAGCTGAATGCGGCTTTCAAGAATGAGCGCATCAAAAAACATTACCTCGCGATCGTTCATGGAAAATTCCCTGCAGCGTTAAAAATCCATCTCCCATTGGAAAACAAATCAGCCTTTACGGCGGCGCTGTGTTGGGCAAGAGGACACGTCCCTACGCGCGGTGAAGGCAGCCTAATTTGCGTAACGACCGGAAGCGGCCGAACACACCAAATTCGAAAACACTTGTATGCGATGCAGCACGGAATTGTTGGAGATGACCGGTATGGCAATGGGCCTCACTATGCTGGACACGGCTTGCTCTTGACAGCTTATCGCCTCGAATTCAACCATCCAATAACGCATCAATTGGTCCAGGTTGAGGCTTCTCCACCGCGAAAATTCAAGCGCTTTACATGGGTCAAACATGCGCTCGTGACAATCGGTCTTCAGCCCTTACCTTAGATCGCTTGATGAAAAGCGCATTTTATGATTTTTAGATTTCTCCGATCCTCTTACCGAATTCCCGGATTCCTTTTAATCTGTTCCTATTACGGTTTGGGGATGGTTTGGGTGAAATGGAGGACCCAAAAGGATCGCAATGCCATGCATGTATTGTTTCTTCAATTCATTGCAAGTGTATACCGCCTTATGGGAATCCGTGTCTTCCAAGAAGGTGAATTGCCAGAGCAACCCAGTATTCTTATGGGCAACCACAGAAGTTATGTGGATGCCATTTTAATTCCGGCCAAAAGACCCGTTGCCTTTGTAGCCCGCATTGAAAGCAAGTCGTGGCCGATCATTGGCTGGTCAGCCAGTACGCTACACACCATTTGGGTTCAGCGAAAAAGCAAAGAAAGCCGGAAGGAAACAAGAGAGCAGGTTAAGCTGCGACTTCAAGAAGGATTTGGAATTGTCATCTTCCCAGAGGGGACGACGCACAAAGGTCCCGATTTATTGGAATACCGTCCTTCCATGTTTTACATCAGCGCTGAAGGTGGTTTTCCGATCACTCCCATTGCCATCGAATACCGCGATCCTAATTTCGCCTGGGTCAATAAACAGATGTTCATTCCACATGCTTGGAAGCACTTCGGGAAAAAACACATTGACGTTCGCGTTTCAATCGGCGAGACCATTTCCGGAACCGATGGACAAGTTCTTCTGAATGAAGCACATGCTTGGACTCAAAAAGAGGTGATCCGCTTAAGAGCGCTTTGGGATTCTGAGGCTGCACTCTAACTCCACTCGTTTCATACTTTACTTTCTTCGCTGTTTTTTTTGCCATTGTATCTTCACCCCCATGTCGCAAAGTCTTTCTCGGATTAAAAATTGGTACCGGTTCTTATCACCCAAGTGGCAAACCGTACACTTGGACTATCCTGTAGACTTCAAACCGCGTTTTCTTACTGAATTAGATCGTGCACATGGTCCACTGGAGAAGATCCTGTCGCAACGATCGGATGCGATATCAGCAGAGGTGCGTCAAATTATGCAATTTGAAGATGACCTGAAAACCATTCGGAAACGCGACGAGGAAACCAATGCATTGAAACCAGGCTGGAACAATGGTTTTTTGCCCGGCTTGGACATGGCGGCACTCTTTAGTATGGTGGCAACGAGAAAACCGAAACGGTATCTTGAAGTTGGATCTGGTAATTCCACGCTGGTCGCTGCCGCAGCAAAAGCCCAGCATAGCCCCCAGACGGAAATCATCAGCATCGACCCCTTTCCTCGGGCAGACATTGACCAAATCTCTCAGAGCATCATCCGGGCTCCATTCGAGTCCGTTGATCAGAGCCTTGCGCTTTCGTTGGAAGCCGGCGACATTTTATTCATCGACAACAGCCACCGAGTACTTCCCAATTCAGATGCAACGGTGGTCTTCTTGGAGTGGTTCCCTCTTCTCAAGCCCGGCGTCATTGTTCAAATACACGACATTTACATTCCCTGGGACTACCCGCAAGAAATGTGTGACCGTGCGTATTCTGAGCAGTACATGCTGGCCATGGCTCTATTGAGCAATCCAGAGCGTTACCAACCCCTTTTCCCAGCATTTTGGGTCAGTGAACACCCGGAGTTTAAGCAGACATTGAAATCGCTTTGGGATCATCCCAATACGACCGGAGTGGAACCGCATGGCGGATCATTCTGGTTTGAAGTGGGTACTTCTCCCATCAGCTAGGCAGCTCCGAACGATTCACTAGTGAACCAAAGTCATTAGCGCACTACGACTACCTGAAATGACGCGCTTGTGGAGCCCGTAGAACCAAATATTTGCGCCGTATAGACTCCCTCAGCCCAACCTGTGCAATCCACGGGCGTGCGCGCTGATTGAATGACGCTGCTGTAGACTTCTTTTCCCTGGACATTGAAAATCACCACAGTCCGAAGCTCCTCCAAGTTTGCATCCCACTCAATCCACAAAGTTTCTGACACCGGATTGGGGTAAGCTGACATGCCGATAGCTTCCAACTCGTGCATCCCATTAACCAATAGATTAATCTGCATATCTACGGTTCCTTCGCATCCCGTTGTGTCCGTCTCAGAAACCGAAATTGAGCCATTCATCCCGCCTGCCAAATCGCTCCAAAGAACCTCAACTGCTGTGACGCCAGTTCCTTCAAATGCGCCAACAAATGCACCTTGACTTACGGTCCAAACATATGCGTGTTCTGCGGAGCCATCATAACTATAGGCCTGTGCTGTTCCACTCATTGGGTCAGTTGGTCCCGAGATAACACCCTGTCCTACATACGTACACGAACCATCATCTGAATTTGCTTCCTCAGAATAATTACACGCTTGATCATCCAAACAGCCCAAAACCTCCGCAACTCCAGCGCACAGACAATCTTCACCGATCACATCAAAAATGGTCAACTCATCGCCGTCATCACACGCATCTCCGGGAGCAAAGCAAGACCCATCATTTGCGTTCGCTTCGGCATCATAATTACACGCCCCCTCTTCATTGCAACCAACGACGATTGGCAAACAAAATGGATGGTCGATTTCCGAACCAAAGTCCGGTTCTCCCATGGACACGATAACGGCTCCTTCGACGGTCGTCAACGCATAATTTCCATCAACCTCACACGACCCCCAAACACTCCCATTCAATCCGTCTCCATAGGAGTCGGTGATCGACAAGGTATGGCAGCCTAGCGGCACACAGCCTTCCCAAACTTCAACCGTTTCTTCTTCCTCATATGTATCCGGTGCAACCCCAACGACCTCCTCTCCATTGGAATCAATGATGCTCCAGCCGACCTCTTCAGGCCAACAGTCCGTTGTAATTGTGAGCACAATATCCATGCAAGGAAACTCACATGAACCATCGTCAATCGTTGCTTCAGCAGCGTAGTTGTTGGCCAATTCATCCATGCAGCCCGGAATCAATGCAAGACAATCGGGTGTTTCAATGAAAAGGGTATCACTAACCAATGAATCCAAAGCGAAATACACTTCATAGGCCGAATTGGCATTCAAGCCTCCCATCGTGACGGTGTTGCCACTGGACAACTCCAGTCCCAATATTTCTGTCAAACCACAGGTCCATTCAATATCAGCGGTATCTCGATAACACAAGATTTGGCCTTCACAAAGGAAGTTGGAAAACGTAGCTGTCAAATCGAGCATGGTATTTACCTCATTCGTCGCGGTATCAAACACACAATACGCCGCTCCTTCAAACGCCTGAATTTCACATTCGATCGGACCACAACTCGCCAGTGCCAATTCAACAGAATTCGCAACGTTCAATCGTCCACCCGTGACCACTTCCGTGACCAAGTTGGAAACCAGATCTGTTCCTTCATACAGATAACCTAGCACAAGATCAGCAGCTCCTTGAGGATTGCTTAAAGCCAATTCGGCCAATTCTGGACACGGAACACTGTAAATCAACGCAATGGCTCCAGCAACGCACGGACTCGCAAACGAAGTCCCGCTGGTGTTGCCATATCCACTGCTGCCACTTGGTAAATAAACCTGATCACCAGGAGCCGCCAAGTCAATGGTTGTGACGCCGTATCCACTGAATGTCCTTACATCACTGCTATTCGTTGCCGTAACAGAAACCATGTAATCCGAACTACAAGCGGTGGGCATATCACCGACCGCATCGACATTGAGATTTTGGTTGGTAGTCGCTCCACAATTTAGGATGCCCGATGCTCCCAACTCATCGTAATATGCACACCAAACGGGATAGTTTGCGGGATTCGCTTGGTCGATTCCCCACGATGCGTTTGTCGCGACAACAAAGGCCCCCTTTGAGCCCTGGGTTTCATTGTAGAAGTCCCGCATCACTTTCGGGTACTCATACGAAGCAATCACGTTGGCCTCGGACAAACCATTGGGCATATCAATCTGCATGATCTCCACATCCCAATTCACACCTGCCCCGCCAATTCCGTTGTCTCCAGTTGCTCCGATCATTCCGCTCACAGACGTACCGTGTCCACCTGCCGCAATGTTATCGTCGTTACTCCCTGAATTCCAACCATCATAATCATCGATGTAGCCATTCTCATCGTCGTCAATGCCATTGCCTTCAATTTCCAACGTGTTGACCCAATGGTTGTCAATTAAGTCTACATGGTTGTAGTTCGACCCACCACCTTCTAATACTGCAACCACCACGCGCGCACCGTTCCCGGCCGTTCCTCCAGTTGTAATATCCCAAGCCAAATCGGAATCGATGTCATGATCTCCCGATTGAACGTGATGCCATTGCTGACCAAAATTGGGGTCATTGGGTACGGTCTCTCTTTCAGCCACCATGTGATTCAATTGCACGGCCCGCACATGCGGATGAGCGGCGAATCGATCCAGGGCCAAAGGCCAGTCCGACGCAGCAACAACCAATTGATAAATTCCTGTTGAAGGTGATGGAACGCTAACAATATCAAACGACGCCAGCTCACTCAAAGAGGCCCAAATCTTTTGAGCATCTACATCGAGATCCACCATTACCAAAAGTTCGTTTGGTGAAAATGTCGTTTCATCTGCAGCGACTTGCGCACGAACAGATTGGAATGAAAAGCACAACAAAAGGCTAGCCGCAATGACGACATGAGCCCTCAAAAGAGGGAATTTATATTTCATAATCAACAGGTTGTCGCAAAAATAGGTCTTTATCTTATTTCAAACGGTCATAAAAGCGGCCATTCATTGAAACTTTTTATTTCAATCCTACGTATTTCTTCTTACCCAATATTCTTAGGCTATGTGTTCGATTACTGCCCTGCTCAACCTCAGTGACTCAAGTGAATCCCATCGATCTCTTGCGTTGACTGTTTCGAAACTTCAACGCCATCGCGGACCAGACTGGTCTGGTGTTTACCAGCATCCTCATGCGATTTTAGCACATGAAAGGTTGGCGATTGTGGATGTCAGCAGTGGATCACAACCACTCATTGACCCAGAACATCAGACGGCACTGGCCGTAAACGGCGAAATCTATAACCACAAGGACGTCCGTCAAAAAACAGCGTCTTATCCCTATCAAACAGGCAGTGATTGCGAGGTCATTCTTGCGTTGTATCGTGAATTCGAATCGGATTTGGTGGATCATATTGAAGGCATGTTCGCGTTTGTTTTGTACGACCCTTTGCAGGATAAATGGCTCATTGGACGAGACCCCATTGGAATCATCCCCCTCTATTTCGGGCATGATGAAGAAGGCACATTGCTTGTAGCATCTGAAATCAAAGCCTTGGCCCCGTTGTGCGATGACGTTTCAGAATTTCCTCCAGGGCACACGTGGTCTTCTGATGACATTGCACCACGCAAGTATTACCACGCGAATTGGATGAATTGGGAAACAGCGCCCAAAAAGACACTTGATTCAAAGGAACTCAATGCACAGCTCACTGAGGCTGTTCGATCGCATTTGATGGGAGATGTGCCGTATGGTCTGCTCATCAGTGGAGGATTAGATTCAAGCGTCATCGCAGCCATCGCTCAGTCGTTTTCGCAAAAACGCGTAGATGACAACAGCGAAACAGAGGCTTGGTGGCCACGCGCACATAGCTTTAGTATCGGCCTCGAAGGCAGTCCAGATGTCGCCGCAGCGCAAAAGGTTGCTGATCACATTGGAACAGCACACCACCCTTTAACTTTTACAGTTCAAGAAGGATTAGACGCACTCGAAGATGTCGTAAAACATGTGGAAACGTATGACGTGACCACGATACGATCGTCCACGCCCATGTACCTGATGGCCCGACAGATCAAGGCTATGGGCATAAAAATGGTCTTGTCAGGAGAAGGTGCCGATGAACTTTTCGGTGGTTATTTGTACTTCCACCTTGCTCCAGATGCGAAAGAGTTTCACGAAGAAACCGTTCGAAAAGTCTTGGCATTGAACAAATACGATTGCTCCCGTGCAAATAAAGCCATGATGGCCTGGGGCATCGAAACGCGCGTTCCGTTTTTACATAAGCCCTTTGTGGATTATGCCATGTCTTTGGATCCTCAAGTCAAAATGAGTGGTGAAAACCGCATCGAAAAGCACATCATACGAGAGGCTTTTGACGGAATCATTCCGGATGAAATTCTTTGGAGACAAAAGGAACAGTTCTCCGATGGCGTGGGATACGGATGGATCGATGGGCTGAAGGAACATGCAGAGTCCCACATCACTGACGAGGAGTTTTCTCGCGCTTCTGTGCGGTTCCCAATCAATCCGCCTGACACCAAGGAAGGCTATTATTATCGGACCATCTTTGAAAAACACTTCCCTTCAGCGGCATGTGCCGCAACGGTTCCTGGCGGAAAATCTGTCGCTTGCAGCACAGAAAAAGCATTGGAATGGAGCGAAAGCCTTCAGAATGTGGTCGACCCTTCAGGGAGAGCTGTAACTTCAGTTCACAACGCAGGTTATAAGGGAAGCGAGCCAAAAAAAGACTGAGATCATTTGTTTACTGACTCCCTTTTTTGAATTTCCGCTGGTACTTTGATTGTACAACATCCACTACAATCAATACCGTTACAACGAAGTAAAACGTGGTTTTATTCAAGGGTTCGATCGCCCCTCCGAACAACGTTAAGTGCGCCATATGGCCTCCCTCCGAAAGGAGCATGATACCAACTATCAGCAGAATAAAAAGCCCTAGAACCTCATACGCCCGGTTCTTTTTGAGGAATTCAGCGACATGATTGGCCAATAAAATCATGACAACGCCACTGAGGACGATGGCCAAAGACATGATCCAAAGAACATCCGTCAGCGCGATGGCCGTGAGCACGGAGTCAAAGGAAAACACCACGTTCATGATTGCGATTGCACCAATCGCAGCGGCCGGCTTCCGAAGTTGCTTTTGACCCTCACCTAAGGTTTCATCGTGGGCCAACATGTGCCACACTTCACGTACAGCAGTATAAACGATAAATCCGCCCCCCAACATGGCGATTAGACTATGTCCATTGAAATTGCCTTGAACCGCATGCCCCCAGTCCACTGCAAATAACGGCGCTTGAAAGAGCGCAATCAATTGGATCAATAGGAGCAGCAAGAGCAGTCTGAGAAGAACCGCACTTAAAATCCCAATGCGCTGAACCCGTCGCTGGTCCTTCTTCGCTACACGTCCCGACTCAATCGCGATATACAATAAGTTGTCGATGCCCAAAACAGCCTCTAACGCAATGAGCATGAGCAATGTACCTATAGACCCAACCCAATCCATAGCGGTTTAATGTTCGTGAATAAAATGTGAGGAGTCAAAACGAAATCGAGAGCCATACACCCCACCTTCAGCGCGTTTTCCCACCGAAATCGCCATGCTAATTCCTGCGGCACGAGGCAGGCCCAAAAGGCGCTTTACCCGATACGAATCCAACCCTTCCATTGGGCAAGAGTCGAATCCCTCTGCACGCGCCGCTAACATGAAATTTTGTGCAGCCAAAGCCGTCGTTTTGTGCGCCCATATGCGCATTTGGCCGGCATGGATCGGTTCTCGAGGTGTCGGCTTTTTAATTCCACGCAACGTCAACCAGGTCCACTTAAATGGTCTAAACAGACTCCAAGGTCCCTGGGTGTAAACAATACGCGTGATTTGCTTGAAATACTGCAGTGCCTTTCCTGGGGTTTCCGGTGAGGATTGAAGGTGGTCCAACATCCACCTATTGTTGCGCTTCCACAAATCTGGGCGCGCTACGAACACAACCAGCTCCTGCGCTGTCGCAGCTGCAGGCTGACCTAAACAGGCTTCGATGAGCAAGCGCTTTTTTTCCGAACTCCGCACCCAATGAATTTCCCAGGTTTGCAAATTTGAAGAAGTCGGAGCCTTCAATGCCGCTTCCATGCAACGACGCATCGTATCCTCGGGAACGGGGTCCTGTGTGAAAATGCGCACACTGCGGCGTGACTCAAGAACAGCATAAAACGCATTGGCATCCACCACAGGAGCTTCTGCTGCTTTGCGCGGCGAATTATTAGCCTCCTTCGCATCGAACATCTTCACTTTCACCATGACGTAAATCTAAGCCTTCAAATGCTCTAAAAGCATTTGTCCTGGTTGTTTTGAATGTTCCGGATTGAATCCATAGGCCTGCTTAATTCGAGAAGAGGCTTGATCAAAGCTCCGATCATCCCGCGCGTGCACCCAAGCAAGCGGAACTTCAGAATTCACCTGCGCCCCCGGCATCATAAACCCAGAGCAACCGACCGCGTGATCAATGGATTGGTTGGGAGACGTTCTTCCTCCCCCAAGAGCCACGACCGCCATGCCCAATTCCCTCGTATCTATGCGGTCGACACATTGCCCGAAATACTGTTCTTCTGCAAATACAGGACGTTTGGAAGCTATTTTTAAATACGAATGGGGAGCCTCCATCAAATCAATCGGACCTCCCATTGCCGCCACGGAACGACCAAAATATTCTGCTGCTCGACCCGAAGTAAGCGCTTCTTCCAACATGACATGTGCTCCATCTCGACTCGAAGCCAAGCCAGACTGCTGGAGCAGCATGCCCACCAAAGCCCGCGTGACTTCATCCAATCGTTCAGAATGCACTGCTCCCTTTAAGTAGGAAATGGCTTCCATCACTTCCAAAGCGTTGCCTGCGGTGTGAGCCAATGGCTGATCCATGTTGGTCAACAAGGCTTCAGTCGGCATGCCCGCCTCGGTTCCCACCTGACATAAGGATTGTGCTAGCGCTCGTGCTGACTCCATGTCTTGCATGAATGCTCCGTTGCCGACCTTTATGTCCATCACAAGGTGATCCACTCCTGCCGCCAATTTCTTCGACAGAATACTCGCTGTGATCAAGCCATATTGCTCCACTGTAGCGGTAACATCACGCGTGGCGTACATCCGCCGATCTGCGGGTGCGAGGTCAGCCGTTTGCCCAGCGATCGCCATGCCCGTGGAAGCAACTATTTTCTGAAAATCCCGAACCGTTGGCTGGGTGTTGTAACCCGGAATAGATTCCAACTTATCGACAGTTCCTCCTGTATGCGCCAACCCCCGACCGGCAATCATGGGGACGAAGCCGCCGCAAGCTGCCAAAATGGGCGCCAACATCAAGGATACCGTGTCCCCAATGCCTCCTGTAGAATGCTTGTCCACAATCGGCCCATTCAATCGAAATTCATCCCAGTGTAATACCTCACCTGAATCCCGCATAGATCGTGTGATCTCCGTGCGTTCGGCCATATTGAGATCTCGAAAAAAAGCTGCCATCGAAAAGGCCGCAATTTGCGCGTCGGTGACTTCTCCACTGGTTACACCTTCGATGAAACGTCGGATTTCTTTGGCAGAAAGCTCGCCTCCATCTCGCTTACTTCGGATGATCTCAGGTATCAACAATTCCATGGTCGCAGTACTTTATTTCAGCTCACAAAGACAAGAAAAGCCCAGCAATCGTGGCCGACATTAAATTGGATAAGGTCGCAGCCAGGACGGCTTGAAAACCCAATCGAGCGATATCAGCGCGCCGGGAAGGAGCCAGAGAACCCAAGCCTCCAAGCAAAATGGCAATGGAAGACAAGTTCGCAAATCCGCAAAGAGCGAACGAGACAATCGCTTTGGTCTTTTCGGACAAGATAACCGCCGCTCCTTCCTGCATGTAGGGTGCGAAATCCAAGTAGGCGACAAACTCATTGACCACCAGTTTTTGTCCGATAAAGGAACCCGCTATGACCGCTTCTGCCCATGGAACACCAATGAGAAAAGCCAATGGAGCAAAGAGGTAGCCTAAAATCAATTCCAACGTCAAATCGGGCATACCGAACCAACCACCAACTCCTCCGAAAATACCATTGACCAGCGCAATAAGACCGACAAAGGCCAAGAGCATGGCTCCCACGTTCATTGCCAATTTTAGACCTGACGACGCACCTGTTGCTGCTGCATCGATAACATTGACCGGTCGATCCCCCTCCTCACCTTTGAGGTCTTCTTCACTCAAAATCTCTAGAGGCTCATCCGTTTCTGGACGAATCAATTTGGCAAACAGCAGTCCGCCAGGCGCAGCCATGAACGAAGCTGCAATCAAGTATTGCACCGGCACCCCCAATGACGCATATCCCGCCAAAACAGATCCAGCAACGGATGCTAAACCGCCGACCATCACCGCAAACAATTCCGATTG
>CAWVYB010000045.1:0-13493 GCA_963934215.1 uncultured Flavobacteriales bacterium
CCCCCCGCTTGAATGACCCGGTCAAAAGCACTCCGATCGACCGTTAAATCCTTGATCACCGGAAACGCCTGTGCTCTCCAAGGCTCAATAGCAATGGTATCTCCATCATTGAATGAGCGCATGTGCAACTGGCACGTTGTGACCCCCCGGCCTGGACCATGAGCTTCACCGTTGATGAACATGGAACACATTCCGCAAATGCCTTCACGGCAATCGTGATCAAACGCAACCGGCTCTCCGCCAGCGCGAATAATCTGGTCGTTGAGCATGTCCATCATTTCGAGGAACGACATGTCCGGAGACACCCCTTCCAATGCATGCGTGTCCATGTGTCCTGTCGCTTCCGGGCCGTTTTGGCGCCAAACTTTCAATGTCAGATTCATGACCTTCTTACTTGTAGCTGCGTTGCTTCAACTCGATGTTTTCAAAAACCAAATCTTCCTTGATCAACTTGGATTCACTCGGGTCTCCCGCGAATTCCCAAGCCGACACAAAAGCAAAATTCTCGTCATCCCGAAGAGCCTCTCCTTCTGGGGTTTGATGTTCTTCACGGAAATGTCCTCCACACGATTCCTCTCGAGCCAGTGCGTCCATGCACATCAATTCTCCTTGCTCTAAGAAATCGGCGACACGCCCCGCCTTATCCAGCTCTGGATTGTAGCTCGTCGCATTTCCTGGAACACGAACGTCCTTCCAAAATTCCTCACGCAATGCGCGAATGTCCGCGATCGCCTTTTTGAGACCGGCTTCGTTTCGCGACATTCCACATTCATTCCACATGATGCGGCCTAAACGTCGGTGGAAATCATCGACTGGCTTGGACCCGTTGTTGTTGATGAGATGGTCAATGCGCTCCTGCACCGCCTTTTCTGCCGCTTCAAACTCGGCTGCGTCTGACGAGATCGCCCCTGTACGAATGTCATTTGCCAGGTAATCCCCAATGGTATAAGGCAATACGAAATAGCCGTCAGCCAGTCCTTGCATCAAAGCAGAAGCGCCCAACCGATTCGCTCCGTGATCGGAAAAGTTGGATTCGCCTGTTGCATACAACCCCGATACGGAGGTCATCAGATTGTAATCCACCCAAAGCCCTCCCATGGTATAGTGAACCGCAGGATAAATCTTCATCGGTGTTTCGTAAGGATCGTCCGCTGCAATCTGCTTGTACATGTCGAAGAGGTTGCCATACTTCGCTTTCACCACCTCCTTACCCAATGTGACAATCTCTTCAGTCGATGGTTCAGACAGCCCGCGAATGCTTGCTTCTGTTTTGCCGTAACGATTGAACGCGCTGGCGAAATCCAAGAAGACGGCTTCCCCCGTCTTATTCACGCCAAAGCCTGCGTCGCAGCGCTCCTTGGCGGCACGAGAAGCGACGTCCCGTGGGACCAAATTTCCGAATGCAGGATACCGACGTTCCAAATAGTAATCCCGATCAGCCTCTGCAATCTCCAATGCTGTTTTCGTTCCCTTCCGAATTGCTTCGGCGTCCTCCTTCTTCGACGGAACCCAAATGCGACCATCGTTGCGCAACGACTCCGACATCAATGTCAGTTTCGATTGATGCTCACCAGACACCGGAATGCACGTCGGATGAATTTGTGTGAAGCACGGGTTGGCCATATGAGCGCCTTTTTTATGCGCCTTCCAAGCTGCAGACACATTCGATCCCATTGCATTCGTGCTCAAGAAGAACACATTGCCATAACCGCCGGTAGCCAGTACAACCGCGTGCGCTGCGTGACGTTCCAATTCTCCCGTAACCAAATTCCGAGCGATGATTCCACGACATTTGCCATCGACCATAACCACATCCATCATTTCGTGGCGGGTCAACATGTCGACCTTGCCTTTGGAAATCTGACGGCTTAACGCTGAATAGGCTCCCAACAAGAGCTGCTGGCCTGTCTGGCCTTTCGCATAGAAGGTTCGTGAGACTAACACTCCTCCGAAGGATCGGTTGTCCAACAGACCTCCGTACTCACGCGCAAACGGAACACCCTGTGCGACGCATTGGTCAATGATGTTGGTTGAAACCTCCGCCAAGCGATGCACGTTGGCCTCGCGGCTTCGGTAATCTCCTCCTTTGACCGTGTCGTAGAATAAGCGGTGCACCGAATCCCCATCGTTTTGATAGTTTTTCGCGGCGTTGATTCCGCCCTGAGCAGCGATTGAGTGAGCCCGTCGTGGAGAATCTTGGAAGCACAGCGCCTTGACGTTGTACCCCATTTCGGCAAGGGATGCCGCAGCAGAACTGCCGGCAAGTCCTGTTCCTACAACGATGACGTCAATGGAGCGCTTGTTGGCCGGGTTAACCAGCTGAATGTCATCCTTGTACTTCGTCCACTTGTCGGCCAATGGGCCTTCTGGAATTTTGGAATCGAGCATCGTTTCGAAACTTTAAAGCTGGGAAAAGAAAAGATAAACTGGAATGCTAGCAAACAGCGTTGGGACGCCGATGCCAAACAACAACCCTACGCGCTCAATCAGCGGAGAATATTTTGAATGGCGCAATCCCAAAGATTGAAAGCCACTTTGAAAACCGTGAATCAAGTGAAAGCCCAAGGCAAACTGCGCCAACACATAGCCCGCAACGGCTAGACCTGCTAACCCGTTTTCAGGACCAAAAAAGGTCATGACGACCGTATGCAGATCCTTCAGCCCATCAGATTCTCCAATGGGGCCAAAGTGCATCACGTACCAAAAGTTTTGCATGTGACTCACCAGGAACACCAAGATGATGGTTCCTAGGATACCCATGTTTCGGCTGGACCATGATGCGTTGGCAGAACCTTTTTCTTTCACATACCCCGTTGGTCGCGCTTTGCGGTTCTGCATTGTAAGCACGATGCCATCCACAACGTGGAACAAAACCGCCGCATACGTCAGGTAGCTCAGCAATTTAACCAGCGGGAAGGTGGTCATAAAATGAGCATATTCGTTGAAGGCCAATTGCCCTTCAGCGCTTGTATTGAACAGCTGCAAGTTGCCTGCTAAGTGTCCCAAAAGGAAGAGGCATAGAAAAAGCCCTGACAGGGCCATTACATATTTCTTGGCAAGAGACGAACGCAAAATTCCTGAGTTACTCATAGTAGTATCCAATTGGATTCCTCAAAGATAACATGATGACCTCCGGCTACCAACGCATCACCAGACGAAGGCCGCAAGGCTGTTCTCCTTCGGGATGAAAAGGGGCGCCTCGGTTATCGAAGCGCCCCCACCATCAGGACTCCACAGACTCTACTGGACGGCGATCAAGCATCAACATTTCGCTCGCCACGATCTCCGTAACGTAACGCGTATGCCCCTCACCATCTTCGTAAGTGCGGTAAGCCAGACGGCCTTCGATGGCAATTTCCGCGCCCTTTTTGAGGTATTGACCAGCGACATCCGCCAGCGCGCCCCACGTGACCACATCGTGCCATTGTGTGCGCTCCACACGTTCACCCTCACCATTGCGGAAGATTTCGTTGGTCGCTACCGGAAAAGAGCATTTGGTCTTGCCTTCATCGAAGCTCATCAATTCGGGGTCTTTCCCGAGACGTCCAATCAATTGGACCTTATTTCTAAGTGCATTCATTTGGTTAATTATTCTTGGCCAAACATCCGACGGTCACTTGCATCTAGTCGTAACCCGAACGGATACGTTCACCAATTGACACAAGGGGTTTGTCGGCGCGACGAGCGTGTATCTTTGCCCCCACATCTGAACAGTTTCAATGGCTTCTAAAATCCGCGTCCGTTTCGCTCCTAGCCCGACCGGCCCTCTGCACATGGGCGGTGTCCGAACGGCTTTATACAACTACCTCTTCGCCAAGAAACACGGTGGAGATTTCTTGCTTCGCATCGAAGACACCGATCAAAAACGCTTCGTACCGGGAGCGGACACGTACATCCAAAAAGCCCTTGAATGGTGTGGGATTCCGCCTTCTGAGGGAGATGGCATCGGCGGTGACCACGGTCCGTATAAACAATCCGATCGCAGTGCGTTATACGCCTCCGAATTGGACCGATTGCTTGAGACAGGCAACGCATACAAAGCCTTTGATACGTCCGAAGAGATGGATGTCCTTCGAAAGGCTGCCGAGAAAAATGGAGACGTTTGGCAATACGATGCCAGTACGCGGATGGCAATGCGGAATTCTTTGTCGTTAAGCGCTGACCAATTGGCTCAATTGGAGGAAAACAACACCCCCTACACCGTCCGTTTTCGCATGCCAGATGCCGCTCGAGATTATGGGTTTAACGATGCCATACGCGGCCACATTATCGTTTCAACGGGTGTCCTCGACGACAAGGTCCTGATGAAAACAGATGGATTGCCCACCTACCATCTCGCCAACGTGGTCGATGATCATCACATGGCTATTAGCCATGTTATTCGAGGAGAAGAGTGGCTTCCAAGCGCACCCCTTCACGGTTTACTGTATGAAGCCTTTGGATGGGATGCTCCCGTCTTTGCGCATTTGTCATTGATCTTGAAACCAACCGGAAACGGAAAGTTGAGCAAGCGGGATGGCGATCAAGGAGGCTTCCCCATCTTTCCGTTGAATTGGGAAGATCCGCAAACAGGTGTGGTGTCAAGCGGTTATCGAGAGCAAGGCTATCTGCCCGAGGCTTTCATCAATATGCTCCTCCTCTTGGGATGGAGTAGCGGTGATGAGAAAGAGTTGTTTTCGATGGAAGAAGCCATCGCCGCATTTGAATTGGAAGGCGTCACCAAATCTGGGGCACGTTTCAATCCGGATAAAACCAAGTGGTTCAACGAACAGTACTTGCGTCAACTTCCAACGGACGCTGCGGTTGCTGCGTTCCGAGAATGCGCGAAGGGCGAAGTCGATCAATGGGATGATGCCCGGTGTATACATGTATTGGATATGATGCTCGAACGCGTCAGCTTCATGCACGAGGTCAGCGCACATCGCTATCTTTTTGAGGCGCCTGCAACTTTAGACGAGAAGCTTGTGGCTAAAAAGTGGAAGCCTGAGACAGCAGGCTATGTGCTTCAATTGAAAGCGGTTTTGGCATCCGTCGAGTCTTTTGATTCGAGCAGCATAGAAACGGTATTCAAAGCATTCCTAGAAGAAAATAACTTGGGGTTTGGAGCCGTCTTATTGCCCTTTAGATTGGTTCTTACGGGCGAAGGAGGTGGGCCATCCATGTTTGATTTCGCTTCTTTTTTAGGCCGTGAAGAAACGATGCGCCGCATCGATCTTGGGCTGGCTAAAGTCAGCTAATCTGCATCTCAGGAACCGACTCGGGCACCACCAGTTTGCCCGCAGTCGCGGCAACCACCTGTTCGACCGAAATTCCAGGAGCCACTTCCACCAAATGGAAGGCGCCATCGCGAATGTCCAATACGGCAAGGTTGGTCACCACGCGTCTCACGCATGCGACACCCGTTAATGGTAAAGAGCAATCTGAAAGCAACTTGGACTCGCCGGCTCGGTTCGTGTGCATCATCGCTACGATAATGTTCTCAGCACTCGCTACAAGGTCCATTGCTCCGCCCATCCCTTTGACCATTTTACCCGGAATTTTCCAATTGGCGATGTCCCCATTTTGTGAAACTTCCATGGCTCCCAACACCGTCAACTGAACGTGTTGTCCTCGGATCATGGCGAACGATGTTGCGCTATCGAAATAGGCCGCTCCGGGCATGGCCGTAATGGTCTGCTTGCCCGCGTTGATCAAATCAGCATCTTCATCTCCGTCCATCGGAAAAGGGCCCATGCCCAAGATGCCGTTCTCCGATTGAAATTCCACTTCCATTCCCGAAGGAATGTAGTTAGCCACCAGCGTGGGAATCCCTATGCCCAAATTCACGTACCAACCGTTTCTAACTTCCTGCGCGATGCGCTGTGCAATGCCGTTTTTGTCCAACATGGAGTGTTGATTTGAGTCGTTTATCGTGATTGAACAGTCCGCTGTTCGATGCGTTTTTCGTAGCCTGAGCCTTGAAAAATGCGTTGCACAAAAATCCCAGGCGTATGAATGGAATTGGGGTCTAGCGTTCCCTCAGGAACAAGCTCTTCAACTTCAGCTACTGTGATTTTTCCTGCCATGGCCATCATCGGATTGAAGTTTCTCGCTGTGGCTTTAAAAATCAAATTTCCGGCGGCATCTCCTTTCCACGCTTTGACAAATGCAAAATCTGCGGTCAACGCAGACTCCAAAATATGTGGCTTGCCGTTGAAATCCCGCACTTCTTTACCAGCGGCAACCTCCGTTCCATATCCTGCGGGTGTAAAGAAGGCTGGAATTCCAGCTCCACCAGCACGGCACCGTTCCGCCAAAGAACCTTGGGGAATCAAATCCACCTCCAATTCACCGCTGAGCATTTGACGTTCAAACTCATCATTTTCGCCTACATAAGAGGAAATCATCTTGCGTATTTGGCGCTGCTGCAGCAACAATCCTAGGCCAAAATCATCTACTCCTGCATTGTTGGAGATGCACGTCACATCCTGAATTCCAAGCCGTACCAATTCCGCAATGCTGCATTCAGGAATTCCGCAAAGGCCGAACCCCCCCAACATGAGGGTCATTCCGCTTTCAACGCCAGCACATGCCGCAGTTACATCTTTTACTTGTTTTGAAATCGCCATGGCGTTGTGTTCTGATTATTCAAACAAATCCTCATCATCGAATCCAGCTCCTCCAAAAGTGGCTTGTTGAAGCTCCTTGAGCTGTCGACAATCCAATGAATCCAATCCCATTCCTTCTGGTCGATCGAAGTCTGCCGTGCTCAAATTGAGGGCCGTGTTGGCATACGCTGACTTCATGTAATACCCATAGATCGGTAAAGCCGTATTGGCTCCCTGCCCGTTTGCAATTGTGCTAAAGCGAACGGTTGGATCCAGCGCGCCGACCCACACCCCCGTGACCAATTCCGGAGTCATGCCCATGAACCATCCATCTGTGTGGTTTTGCGTCGTTCCCGTTTTTCCCGCCATCGGCACTTTGATTCCATCGTATTTCCGACGTTCCGTATCCATACGCAACCGGATGCCCGTACCCTTGCGCTTTCCTGTTTCGGCGTTATACGCCCCGTCCACGACTCCCTTCATCATGTCCACAACCGTGTAGGCCGTGCGCTTGTCCAACCCTTGGCGGATTTCAGGTTCTGGTGTCCAAATGACATTTCCGTACTTGTCCTCGATCCGAGCAATGATGGTAGGGGCTATGTGCACCCCGCCGTTGACCAAGGCCGCATTGGCGACGGTAATTTCTTTGAGTGTGAGTTGTGCTGAACCCAACGCAATGGATGGAACCGCCGGAATTTCGCTTTCTATTCCCAGCGCATGTGCCAATTGAATCACGCGTTCTGGACCAAAATCTTTGATCAACTTGGCTGAAATCGTGTTCATGGAGTTGGCCAACGCATACTCCAAATTCACAACTTCACCGTATTCAAAATCCGAGTTGTCTGGACACCAGTCCGGCTGATCCCCGGGCATTTCAACACAAATACGCTGGTTGGGTAACTCAGAACAACGTGACATTCCATGCCTAAGCGCAGTTGCATAAACAAAAGGCTTGAAGATGGATCCCACTTGACGACGGGATTGCGATACGTTGTCATACTTGAAGTACCGGTAGTCGATGCCTCCAACCCAGGCCTTAATATGACCTGTTTTCGGTTCGATGGACATCAGTCCTGCATGCAGTAAACTCTTGTGGTACAGAATTGAATCCAACGGAGTCAACGTAGTGTCCCGTGTGCCCTGGTGGGTGAATACCTTCATCTTCGCGGGTTCGCGAAAAGACCGGTCAATCTCTTTTTTACTCGGGCGGTGCCACGTGTGGCTGCACCCTCCTTTTTCCGCATCACAAGTCCACGTATCCCCTGAATCATCCGTGCTTTTATCGATATAAAAACCAGGCCGTTCGCATTCAGGGCATTGCTTTCCGGCATACCTCAAATAGCGGGTACTCTGCTTGATTGCTGAATTGATGATCCGTTCTCGGTCGGCCCGTTCAATGCCTTCATAGAAGGGCCATTCAGAAGAACTTCGCGACCTCAAATCCCGGTTTAGCGTGGCCTGCAATTCATTGCCCAAATGCTCATGAACCGCCTCTTCTGCGGCCTTTTGAAGCCTGCTATCGATGGTTGTATGCACCTGGATTCCGTCGCGGTATAGATCATAAGGCGATCCATCAGCTTGGTGAATCAGCCAGTCACCAGTAGCATCCTTATTCCCCAACAATTTCTTCAATTCTCCTCTCAGAATTTCACGAAAATAAGGGGCTGTACCGGCATCATGACTCACTCGCTGGTAATCCAGTCCTAGAGGGAGTTGCATCAAGGAATCAACTTCTTCCGCAGTCAGCAAATCGTATCGCGCCATTTGCTTGAACACAACATCCCGACGGTTTTGAACTGATTCTGGTCGACGCAAGGGATTGTATAACGAACTGTTTTTGAGCATCCCCACCAACATGGCAGCTTCATGCAAATCCAATTCTTCAACCTTCTTATCAAAATAAATATTGGCCGCTGACTTGATGCCCACTGCCTGGTTCAAGAAGTCGTAGCGATTCAAGTACAAGGCGATAATCTCGCCCTTGGTGTAGAACCGTTCCAATCGCGCTGCAATAATCCATTCTTTGGGTTTTTGCAGCAACACCCGTTCCAACCAAAACGTCCGATCGTATTGGTCGGTAAACAATTGCTTGGCCAATTGTTGCGTCACCGTACTTCCTCCACCGCGTTGACCGAGGTAGACGATCGCCCGCGTCAGTCCGATGAAATCAATTCCGCTGTGGCTTTCAAAACGAGCGTCTTCTGTGCTGATCAGCGCATTGACCAGGATTTCTGGCAATTCATCGAAACGCGCATCCGCACGGTTTTCTGAATAGTATCGGCCAATCACACGCCCATCTGAGGAATAAACCCGCGTTGCCAATTCGGTTTTGGGATTGGCCAAGGTTTCTGTGTTTGGCAAATCCCGGAAGGATGCCAAAACCACCAAGCCCGCGATTCCCAGCAGTGGAGCCAACCCAAAAAGCCAGACCCACGCACGCTGACGGGGATGATTTTTGGCGCCCTTCTTCCCTTTCGAACCGCTTTTGGACTTCGTGGTCGACTTGGGTGTTGATTTGCGTTGCGTTTTTGCCATTCCAATTGCAAGATTACTACATCCCCCGCATTGCGGCTTCATTCCGTGAAACCTTTCACGCATATTCACGAATGACATGCCTTTAGCCTTTGCAATGCGCACTACCTTTGGCCCTCAATTTGCACCATGGTCGCACTCATTAAAGCCGCTCAACTCCTTCTTAGCCTATCGATTCTCGTCGTTTTGCATGAGTTTGGACATTATTGGGCTGCCCGTTTTTTCAAAACACGCGTAGAGAAGTTTTACCTCTTCATGAACCCCGGTTTCTCGCTTTTTAAAAAGCAAATTGGAGAAACGGAGTGGGGAATTGGCTGGTTGCCACTTGGTGGATACGTCAAAATCGCGGGTATGATCGATGAGTCGATGGACACCGAGCAACTAGCGGCTGAGCCCCAGCCATGGGAATTCAGATCTAAACCCGCTTGGCAGCGCCTCATCATCATGCTGGGGGGAATCATTGTTAACCTCATTTTAGGCTTTGCAATCTATAGCATGGTATTGCTGGTCTGGGGCGAAACAGTCCTTCCAGCGGACCGCATTCCATATGGTCTTGAAGTAGACGACCGCCTGGAATCTGTTGGTTTCCAAGACGGCGATAACGTGTTAGCGATCAATGGTGAAGTCCCAGAGACATTCACTCAAATTCGCCGCTCTCTTTTCTTCGACCCTGTTCGGGAAGTGGTCGTCAAGCGCGACGGTCAAGAAGTCACCCTCGCTTTTGAAAACGACTTGGGGCAACTGCTCGTTGACAGTGCGATTCGACGGCCTTTTGGTTTGCGGGCACCGTGCATTATACAAACTCTTGATCCAGGAAAAGGAGCTGCTATTGGAGGCATGATGGCCGGAGATCGCATTTTGGGACTCAATGGAGAGCCTCGAAGGTTTTATGGTGAGGTTACCTCATTTCTTCAAGCACACCCCAATGAATCCATTGAGGTGGAGGTCCAGCGTATGAGTGGAACATTGTCCCAGCTCACGTGCCAAACAGATAGCCTCGGCGCACTTGGGTTTTTATCCGTTAACGCCATGGACATGAGTGAATTCCAACTTCAGGAGCGGACCTACGGCGTAGGTGAAGCACTGATCAGTGGATTCGCATTGGCTTCGACCACTTTGCAAGAATATGTGCTCTCCATGCGGTTTTTATTCAGCAAATCTGGAGCATCTCAGGTAGGCAGTTTGGTCACTTTTGGCAGCATTTTCGATGCCGGATGGGACTGGGAAATCTTTTGGCGCAATACCGCCTTCTTTTCCCTGATCCTCGCATTCATGAATCTACTTCCCATCCCTGCACTTGATGGAGGGCACGTCGTCTTCCTCTTGTATGAAATGGTCGCCGGAAAACCTGCCCCTGAAAAATTCCTTGAACGCGCCCAAATGGTCGGCATAGTTTTGTTGCTCACCCTCATGGTCTATGCTTTGGGAAATGATGTTTGGCGTCTGCTCACAGGACAGTTTAGCTGAGTTCGCTATTTTTGAACAAAGCTTTTCATGACAGTTTCCGACATCAACGCGTATGGACTCGTCATCGGTGGTTCACTGGTGATCATTCTGAGCTATTTCGCAAATTTACTTGCGAAGCGCACAAACATCCCGAGTGTTCTCGTTTTAATCGGGATGGGAATTGCCATTCGGCAGGGCCTGAATGCCATGGGTCTCACGTCCATTCCATTTGAAGGCTTGGTTTTGGAGTTGCTCGGGACCATTGGTCTAATTTTCATCGTTTTGGAGGCCGCATTGGATTTGAATCTCTCGAGAGAGAAAATGCCCCTGATCATTCGCAGTGCTTCAGTAGCATTGATCGCACTCGGCGGAAGTTCAGCCGCCATTGCTGCATTTTTAGGTTATTCTATGGGAATGCCTTGGTATGAAGGATTGGTCTACGCCATTCCGTTGTCCATCATGAGCAGCGCCATCATCATTCCAAGTGTTTCTAGCCTTAGCGAAGACTCCAAGGAATTCATGGTGTATGAAAGCACATTTTCGGACATTTTCGGCATCATGGCATTTTATTTGCTCTTGGGAAATTCTGATGCAGAAAGCACTGAGACTGTGATTTGGAGCATCGGAACTAACCTGCTCGTCACCCTCCTTCTTGCCGTTTTCGTAAGCTATATGCTCGTTTACGTCCTACAGAAAATCACCAGCAAAGTCAAGTTATTTCTGAGCATCGCGGTGTTGTTGCTTATTTACGCCATCCAGAAACTACTTCACCTCAGCCCGCTGGTGTTGATTTTGATTTTTGGTTTGATGTTGAACAACCACCGCTTGTTTTTTCCGAAATTGAATATTTTCAAACCAAACGCTGCCGGACGTACGTGGCCAGAAAGCCTCCTCGACGATCACCGCATGCATGATTTGCACCGCGACTATCATCTGCTCACGTTGGAAAGTGCCTTTGTCATCCGAACGTTCTTTTTCGTCCTCTTTGGCATGACCGTTTCGCTCGCTGCTTTGGCCGATATCCATGTCATTACAGAAGGGTTGGTTATCTGCTGTCTGCTCTATGCTGTGCGTTTTGTTTGTCTCTTATTGCTGCAACGCCGTGCGGTGTTCCCGCTTCTTTACATCGCTCCTCGCGGGTTGATCACCATCCTCTTGTTCTTCCAGATACAAAGCACATATCCACAATACCTGCAGCCCGTTTTTAACCAGGGCATTCTGTTGGTGATCATTTTGGTGACGAGTATTGTGATGACCATCGCATTGGTTCAAAATGGCATTACACTGCGCGGAGTCACGGTGTTGCCTGAAATCGTTCCTGAAGACTCCATCGAGGGGCAGGTTCAAGAACAAACGCCTCCGTCCTTACGAGAGCGCGGTATGGAGTCAGACGATTCAACAGACGTCTCCCCAAGTTGAAACCAAAGGGACGTACCACCCCCCTGGCAGGCGTTGCACCTTTCCTGACAACTCCAGTAAAAACAACCGTTTTTGCGTTTGCTCGCGTGTCAAGTTGTGCTCCAACACCAACTGATCCAACAACTTTCCAGATGTACCAACCAAAGAAAGCCACATCGGCCTCAGCGTAGGAGCGACCTGCATTTCCTCCTGCGCAGAGCGGGAACGCATAGAAAGAGCCAATCCCATGCGCTCCATCAACTCCTCTGGATCCGACCATGCAGCATCAGGGAACGCTTCAATCAAATATTGGTTTCCTTCCCATCTCCTGCCCCATGTTTTAGGGCGATAAACCCAAAGATCGCGTCCAGAGTCTATTGCACATGACGCTGACACCATGGCCCCGCCCTTCCGAGGGCTTTGGATAAGAACCAGCGCTTCGCTCAAGCCAACAACCAGACGATTTCTTGAAGCAAATTGCCACGGAGCGGAAAGGCTTCCATGTAAATATTCAGACAGCAAGGCACCCCCTCCTTGAATCATTGAGTCGGCAAGTTTTTCATGTGCAATGGGATAAATCCGGTCCAGACCATGTCCCAAACAAGCCACGGTGGTGCCGTTTTCGTACAAAGCACCCCGGTGCGCAGCTGCGTCCACGCCACGCGCCAAACCGCTTGCAATAGCCCAGCCCCGATTCGTTAACATTCGGCTAATTCTGAACGCCACTTTAGCCGCCTCTTCGCAACATTTTCGTGTGCCAACAATTGCTGCAAAAGGCCCCAATTGTCCGAAGTCCTTCCGGCCTCGGCCGTGCAACACCACGGGAGCATCGGCTATCGACCTCCATGTTGAAGGATATCGAGGGTCTTCCCAAGACATCGACCAGTCGCCGCGCTCACCTGCACACGCCAACACTTCCTCAACGTGCCTGATCGCCTGATCGAATCCGGCGGTTGTTCTCGCCGCTCGCTCCCAAGCCAAATCCAACGATCCCAAAGAAGCCACCGTTTTCTTGACTCGTATGGCCCCCCAGCCCGGCAACGCCACTAGCGTCATCCATTTTTTCAATCGCTCCATCTGCCCAGCAAGTTGACAAAGTTCCCGTTCTAGATTGTTTCAACTTCATAGATTTGACAAGTGGCTTTGTAAATGCACCTGCATCGGGACATTTGTTGCATCTTGCATCCATGAGGATAACGAAACTTGTCTCCTTTGGTTTGATCCTGCTTGGTGCATTATCTGACCTACAAAGCCAAACGGTTGTCGGAACTGTTACCGATGAGCAGGGCGTACTGCTTCCAGGCGCCACCATAACCATTGCTCCAGCAAATGACCCCTTCAACTCCCAATTGATTGGAGTCGTTACCTCTCTAGACGGTGCGTACTCCGCTGGAGTTGGCGCCTTTCTAGGAACCGACGTACTGGTCACCTGCAGCTATATCGGATTGGAAAAACAGCAGGTAAAACTGAAAAAATTAGCGGACCGAACGTATACCATGGACTGGATTCTCGAGGCATCCTCTGAACTAT
>CAWVYB010000046.1:0-13329 GCA_963934215.1 uncultured Flavobacteriales bacterium
GTGCAGAAATGGCGCGAACTGGGCGTAGCATGGGGCATTCCTCCGGCGATGGCTGCAATCCATGGACTACTCATGACGCAAGAGCAGCCGATGGTCACGGATGAGGTCATGTCTTTTCTGTCATTGAGTCGAGGAAGCGCACATACCCAGCTACAAGTTTTGGTTGAATGGGGGTTGGTTTATCCGATCAAAACATTGGGCTCTCGTCAGGTGCGGTACGTTGCTGAGAGGGATTCGTGGCTGATGATGTCCTGTATTGCGCGTCAGCGGAAGAAACGCGAGTTGGACCCTTTGTTGGAGCTGGATGCTTGGAAGCGTTCATGGGCGTCCAAGACCGATGGCGTAGAAGCGTCTGCTGTTCTGGATAAAACCCTCGACGGAGTTCTGGCGCAGGCATCTGCTGTAGATGGCGTTTTGGGCAGGCTTCTTGCAGAAGATGAACGCTGGTGGGAGCAGTGGCTGTTGCGTGGTTTGCGAAGAAATTGAAAAGGTGTGCAGCGAAATCGTTGAACCCTTAACTTGGTCTCAAAATGTCTTGATATGCTGCACGAACAAATTGCCTTAGCCCTGAACAAACAGATTACGTTGGAAGCGCAAAGCTCCCATACATACTTGGCCATGGCTGTTTGGGCCGAGACCAGCGGATACGATGGAACTGCAGCATTCTTGTACGAGCATGCGGAGGAGGAGCGCATGCATATGCTCAAGCTCATGCGTTTTGTCAATGAGCGTGGTGGAGTTGCTGCCGTGCCTCCACTTACAGCGCCTGCAGTGGAATACCCTGGATTGGATGCAATTTTTCAGTCCATCTTGGAACACGAGACAGTCGTGACTGCGAGTATCAATACCGTTGTTGACGAGTGCCTCACGCTCAAGGATTATACCACACACAATTTCATGCAGTGGTACGTGGCTGAACAAATTGAAGAGGAAGCGATGGCGCGGAAGATTTTAGATAAACTGGCTTTGGTGGGGGGTGATCGAGGTGCGTTGTACCTCTTCGATCGGGATATTTTGAGTTTGGCGGGATCTGCAAACGCCTGAAGATTTTACGCTTTTCATGCGCTTCGAAATCCCATCTACATTGTTGAGTAAAAGGACGAAAGTTCGCCTGAGTTGGCTGTGGTTTCCACTGGTGGCCGTGGCTGCTCTAGCGTGGGCTGCAGGTCCGTTAATCCAAGGAGATAAGTTGGACAATACAGATACGCAGGCCATTATGAAGGCCAACTTTTTGTTCCACTTTTCTGCTTCGAATGAATGGCCCGCTGAGACAAAAATGGGTCCGTTTCGAATGGCGGTCGTTGGAAATGAACGTCTATTCCAAGAGTTGATTGACAAGTATGCGCTGAAATCAATCGGTGCTCAGCCGTTGGAGATTGTTTTGTTTGAAACGGATAGCGACATGCAAGAAGAGGGCTTTTTCCATTTGATTTATTCTGAATCTGCGGGTGCAGAGTTGGAGGAGTTGGCGTTGCAATGGAAGGGCCAGCCTGTCTTGTTGGTGACGGATACGGAGTCAGCACTGGAGCGCGGTTCTTTGATCAATTTTGTCGCCGTAGATCGTCGTTTGCGGTATGAAATCAATGCAAAAGAGGCTTCCAAAAAAGGGGTGCTCATTGGTAGTCGAATACTTTCATGGGCAGTAAATTCAGGCAAATGAAACAAAGAATGTTCCAAGCGCAATGTGGTCGATGGGCCCTCGTCTTTGTGCTGTCTTTGGGAATCACGCAAGCATCCCTTGGTCAGGCTGTTGTAGAGCGTGCCATGGCCTTCGGTCAAGCAGGACATTGGGATGATGCCTTGCAGACGTTACTTCCGCAAATGACAACGACCGCGCTGCAGTCCGATGCGCATTCGTGGTATGTGTTGGGTTTTATCCAGAAGGAATTGTACAAAACGACGGAGCGGAATGATGCGGACAGTCCATTTCGTTTGGAGGCTGTATCGAGTTTGCAAAGAGCGTGGGAGTTGGGGCCGTCACGCGATGACGCCACTTCCATTAAAGCTGCATTGGATTTTCTAACCCGGAGCTACTTATTGGATGCCATTGATCGGGTGGATGGTTTTACAATGGATTCAGACGGGGAGGTCTTGGCATTATTTGGACGGTATGAAGCCTTGGTAAAAACCATGAATCCAACCGCGGATGTGAGCGTCCAAAAAGCCGATGTTTATCGCTACTTGGGCCTGGCAAATGGCCAGTTGATAAACGGACTAGAAGGGGCTCAATTGGAAGAAGAGCGGACGTTGTTTGATCGTTCTGTGAGCCACTACGAGGCCGCTTTGAAGTTGACTCCAGGAAATTATTCAGGCTTGTACAACCTGGCGATTACGCAATACAATCATGGTGTTCGACAATTGAAGAGAATTGACCATGAAACATCCATGTTTGAACTCATGGAAATTCAAGACGCATGTGTCGTTTTATTTGAGCAGGCGCTATCTCCGATGGAGTCCGCGCACAAAGTGAAGCCAGAGCGCTTTGAAACCTTGAAGGGTTTGATGACCATCCACTATGCCTTGAATCAACCCGATGCATCAGAACGGTATCGAAGAATGCTTGATGGACTGAATGGAAAAGGGCGGTGAGTAATGGATGGTCTGATGGCCTTATCGCGTTAAATTGCCTGCATGATTCGCACCGGTCGCTCGGACACTCCTCAAAAGGAGGTCCGTCAAAATTTTAAATGGGGTATAGGCTGGCGTATTTCGCTTGGCTTTGGCTTATTTGGTATAGCGGTGGGCATGCTGGTTTTGCTGACACGGAGTACCTTGCAGGAGAGTCGTCAGTTGAGTCAGCGCATCGATGGAGTCTTGGCTCCGAGCATCCGTTCGTTAGAAGACTTGGACCGTTCCATTGCGGAAACACGGGTGTTTATCAACTACTGGTTGTCGGTGCAGTCGGGAGCCGCGAGTCCTGAAAAAGAATCTTTGAGAAATTTGATGCAAACGGAGGTGCCGCGTCAACTGGCAACGCTCAGACATGTGGTTCCTTTTTGGCCCTCCTCGCTTCAATTGGGATTCGATTCTCTTGAGCGTGATGTGGAGCACCTGTTCTTAGCCTACGGAGAAATCATACGCCTGCTTCCAGACTTTCAATCCTATGATGATCCCCTGGTTCGCATGGATGCGGAATACTATGCTTTGGACGGATCGAGCATTCCAAGATTTACGGAATCCATCCGCTCACAGATGGATGCTCTTTCTGAAGCACAAACCGATGCATTGACCGAATCAACCGGGCGAATGGAAGAGCTTGGTGATCAACTGCAGTTTTATGCGGGGCAAGTTGCATTGGGTGTTTTAATCTTGGGAATTTTGATAGCCTGGGCAGTAACACGCTCGATTGTTGGGCCTATTCAGGATCTGAAAAAAGCACTGCTTTACTTGGGACGAGGAGTTCCTCTCGAGCAAGAAGTTCCTGTCTCGTCGGATGAAATAGGTGAAATGGCGAGCGCTGTGAATCGACTGGCGAGTGGTCTGGATCGAACGAGAGCATTTTCATTGGAAGTTGGAGCCGGGCGATTCTCAACCCCATACATACCGTTGAGTCCAGAGGATGCTTTGGGTCATGCGATTGTCAAAATGCGCGATGACTTGGAGTCGAATGAGTTGGAACTGGAGGGAAAAGTCCGAAGCCGGACAGCCGAAGTTCAAGAGCAGAAGGCTCGAATTGAGACGTTGTATGGTGATCTCAGAGACAGCATCAACTATGCGGAGCGGATTCAGCAGGCCATTTTACCGTCGAAGCGAGATCGGGCTATGGTTTTTGAAACTGCGGCTGTTTTTTATCGTCCTCGTGATGTGGTCTCTGGGGATTTTTATTGGTTTCATAAGGTGGGGCCCGCGTGTATGTTTGCTGCTGTGGATTGCACAGGACATGGTGTTCCCGGGGCATTCATGAGTTTGATTGGTCACCATGCTCTTGAGCACGTAACCAAAGTATATACCCAACCCGATAAGGTGCTTGATCAATTGAATCGGGCGTCTTGCGAATTGCTGCACCCGGACGGATTTGGAGAACAAAGCGCGCAAGGAGTGACGATGCAGGACGGCATGGACCTGGCAATGGTTTGTATCGACCGAGAGCGCATGGAATTGCAATACAGTGGGGCGAATTGCCCATTGTACTTGGTGCGCAAAGGCATGCTGCAAGAGCTCAAGCCTGACAAGATGGCCATTGCTTCATTTGAGCCCGGCACCAAATCGTATACGATGCAAACCCTTCCTTTGGTCTCGGGCGATGTGATTTTCGCAGCGACCGATGGATTTGCGGATCAATTTGGCGGAGTGAATGGCAAGAAATTCATGCGGAAACGGTTCCGTGAATTGCTCGTTCAAATTGCCTCTTTACCTGCCCTTGAAATGGAGCAAGCATTGATGAAGTCATTCGACGAGTGGCGTGGATCAGAAGAGCAGGTAGACGATGTTCTTGTCATCGGTGTCCGCGTCTGAAGGCGAAAGAAATCTATCGTGAGAAAACAGAACCTCTGATGACGCGTGTCGCTATGGGGTTGATGACCAACACGGGAATCTGCGCTTCGTTTGTGACGATTTGCTGCTCATAGCTGTGCCCAAGGATTCCCATTAGGCTCTTCTCATGCAGGTTCATGATGCTGATTAAATCGGCTTCAATTGAAGCTGCAAAACGAATGACATCTTTCACGAAAGCGCTGGAGCCATACTGTGAAATTTTTACGGTGTAGTCAATTCCCTTCTCGGTGAAATATTCTTTGGCGTATTCGATGTTCCTGAGAAGTTGATTTTTCAAAAACTCGTCAGATTCAGCAGGACTGATAATGTGGACTCGTCCTTCAAAATACTGGGCCATTTCTGCAGCAATGGACAACTTCTGCTTCGTGTCCTGGTGTAAATCCAATGGAACAACGATGTCGTCATACCCATTCTCTTTTATGGTCCGCTCTTGTGTTATGATAAACGGAGTGGAGCTGTTTGTGACAATGCGTAATGCACGCCCTCCAGTTAGAAACTGCATGCCTTTCAAGCCGTGCGTTCCCATGATGACCAAGGTAGCGTCTTGCTCTACCGCCACGTCGTCAATGTCTTCAAAGATACTGCCAATTCGAATCGCAGTTTGCAACGTGTGTGGGTAGGTTGCGGAATGAAGTTCCAACAGGGCGGACATCCGCTCGCGTGCCTCCGGCATTTCCTTTTTGTTCGCAATGATGTGCAGCAATAAGATTTCGCTATTGAACGCTTTGCCGACAACAAATGCGTGCTCCAATGCAATGTCGCTAACCGGAGTGAAGTCCATTGGGACGAGAATGCGATGTTGGCCCATGAGATTTGTTAATCAATTTGATTGCGAAGGTAAAACCAATGGGGTGAATCCAACGAAATTTGTAACATGCTTCAAAGGATTTTGAAACGTCACTTGGCTCCACAATTTGAACGTTGGAAACAATCCGACCGCTCCATTTTAGGATGGGCGGTGCTGACTGGATTTTTTGCAGGGGTGTTGGCGGTGCTTTTAAAGCGTACGGTTTTCGGGTTGCATGAAGGAATGTTCGGACTGGGTCGATGGGTTGGGGGAGCTTGGGTTTTGGGTCTCGGACCACTTTTCGGATTGTTGGCAACGCGGTATGTTATTCGCCGTTGGCTCAATGGTGAGCATCCAGGACCAGGGGTTCCAAGTATTTTGCATGCGATGTCCCAACGCCGAGGACGCATCAAAAGAATTTGGATGTTTTCACCATTGATTACCAGCGCCCTTTCCGTTGGCTTGGGGGGGTCGGGAGGACTGGAGGCTCCATCACTGCAAGCGGCGGCGGCTGTTGGGTCTGAAATTGGTCGCCAAACAAAGCGGACGTTCAAGCGTCGCATGCTGCTCATTGGGTGTGCGGCTGCGGCGTCATTGGCTGCCCTCTTTAAGGCTCCTGTGGCGGCTATTATTTTCGCGGTAGAGGTCATTATGATCGATCTGACTGCTGCTAGTTTGGTGCCTCTTTTGCTGGCATCTCTAACTGCGCTGATTACCGCTGAGTTGTTTTTGGGAGACCATGATGTGTTGTCTACACCGGTTTTGGAGAATTTCGAGTTGAGTCGGCTTCCGCTCTATCTTCTTTTGGGACTTGTTTGCGCAGTGGGTTCGGTGGTGTTTTCTAAAGTTTACTTGGGTGCGAGCCATGCGGTATTGAAAATGCGCACGCCACGCATACGCATTTGGGTTGCGGGAACGGTCATCGGTGCGGCGGTTGTGTTTTTCCCATCGCTTTACGGTGAAGGCTATGATGTCGTAAATGGATTGTTCGATGGACATTCCACATTATTGGCGGGTGACATGACCATGAATCAAATGGACCCAAAGGGCTGGTGGTTGATTGGTTTTTTGTTGCTGGCTTGGATTCTTAAGCCCATCCTGACGGGAATGACTGTCGGTGCTGGAGGGGTGGCAGGCATCTTTGCTCCAGCGATTTTTTGCGGTGCCTTGTTGGGTTATGTTTATTCGTTGGGGTTGGAGCAGATTTTTGGAACCGAAGTGTTACCTGTTGGCAATGCCGTTTTAGCCGGAATCGGGGGCATGTTAGCCGGTGTTTTGCACGCTCCTCTCACGGCCATTTTATTGGCTGCAGAAGTGAGCGGGGGGTATGCTCTTTTTGTACCTGTGATGCTGACTTCTGCGATCAGCTTCCAGATTGCCAAATGGTGGGTTCGTCACAGCATTTACACCCAAGAATTGGCCGAGCGCGGAGAACTGCTCACGCACGATAAGGACCATTCGGTGCTCACTCTTATGAAGCTCAAAGATGAAATTGAGTACGATCATGAGGTGGTTCAGGCTCATTGGACGTTGGGACAGATGATTCCGATTATAGAGCGCAGTGTCCACAGTCTTTTTCCCGTTTTGGATGAAAAGGGCGTTTTGTTGGGAGTAGTCGATATCCAAGAGATTCGAGAAATCATGTTCGACCGCGAGCTCTACGATGAAATCAAAGTGCATGAGTTTATGACGTTGCCCCAAGGGGTCTTGGATTCACAAACCAAAATGGAAAAAGTGATGTTCGAATTTGAACGAACTGAGGCCTGGTATCTCCCTGTTCAAACCAAGGGTGTATTCGTCGGCTTTGTTTCGCGAACACGGTTGTTCAACACCTACCGAAAATGGCTCCAAGAGTCCAGTTTGAACTGATTTAGGCGTCGAGAAAGGCACAGGTTATCGCAAAGAACTCTTCAGGGTGTGATGCATGCAACCAATGGCCGGCATCCGTAATGCAGTGTGTCTCCAAAAGCATACATGCTTCCTCATACCGCTCGATATCAGGCTCCTTAACATAGTTGGATTGCCCCCCGTAGATCACAAGTGTTGGCCATGTATTCAGGGCCAGTGGCACTTCCCCTACCACGTCGCTTAAGGAATCCCTTAAGACGGGGACGTTGGGACGCCACGCGAATCCGTTATCAGGCCTTCGTCTGAGGCTCTTCATCAGAAACCCAACCATGCTGGAATCGTCTAATTGTGCGTTGAGGTGGTTCTCGATTTCACTTCTCCCACTTGCCGTTTCAATGGGCGCGGATAAGAGCGCGTCAAAGATGGATTGGTGGTGTGGATCATAGGCCCGAACTGCCATGTCTGCGACGATCAATTTCCGCAGCCGATCCGGGTGGTGATGCGCAAACATCAAGGCGGTTTTCCCTCCCATGCTATGGCCTAGCACATGGGCTTTTTCGATGCCATGTTCATCCATAAAGGCGCACAAATCTTGGGCCAATTCAGGGTAGTGATGTGTTTCAAAATGAGGGCTGCGTCCGTGATTGCGCTGGTCAATGAGCCAAACGCAGAAGTGTTCGCTGTATGCCTTCCCAAGCGTTTGCCAATTGTCGGAGGTTCCTAACAAGCCATGAAGGATGATCAGCGGTGGGTTGGACGGGTCGCCCAATGTCCTGAAAAACAAAGGGGATGTCATGGTTTTTGAAGGGGGTCCAATGTCAAGCACGCCAAATACGCAGCAACGGCTCTCTCCAATCCCAAATACAGGGCATCGCTGATAAGGGCATGGCCGATACTGACTTCTTCTAGGTAGGGCACATGTTCTGAAAAATGTTTCAAGTTGTGCAAATTCAAATCGTGTCCAGCATTCACTCCCAAACCGATGCCATGGGCAAAGGTCGCTGCGCGTGAAAAAGGCAACGCTGCTTCGGGTTCTTTCGCCTGGTATGCCAAGGCATATGGCTCGGTGTATAATTCAATTCGGTCGGTACCTGCGCCTGAAGCGGCTTCAATTTGTTTTAAATCCGTGGAAGTAAACAAGCTTGTTCGGATGCCGTGCTCTCGAAGAACAGCGAGGACCTCCTTCAAGCGTGATTGGTGCTGAATTACATCCCATCCCGCATTGGATGTCAAGGCGTCCGGAGGGTCAGGAACCAGTGTAACCTGCTCGGGTTGAATGCCACAAACGAGCTGAATGAAGGCATCCGAAGGATATCCCTCAATGTTGAACTCCGTGGTAACAACCGGGCGGAGATCCGAGACATCAGCCGTTGTGATGTGGCGTTGATCTGGTCTTGGGTGAATCGTAATACCTTGTGCGCCAAAAGATTGCAGCCTAATTGCGGCTTCTACAACACTTGGGGCACTGCCTCCTCGGGCGTTTCGCAAAGTGGCAATTTTATTAACGTTGACGCTGAGTCTAGTCATCCGTACCTTTCGATTCCAACACGTCCGGTAAATTCCATTCGTGGATAGTCGCAAAAATACACCACGCAAGAACCATGTACGCACAGCGATTGATGACTTTGGATTTACCGACCGTACGGCCGGAAGATTCGGTAGAAAGGGTGCTCCGTTTGATGGATGAGTACAAGGTGTGCCAGTTGCCCCTTGTCAACGGAGAGATATTCTCGGGCTTAGTTTACGAGGCTGATTTGATGGAGTCGGACAAAGAAACGCCGATGGCCGCATTGGAGGGCCGGCCGGTTTTCGTTGGACCACAGGTGCATTTGTATGATGTCGTTTCCCAATTGGTTCAAGCAGAGGTTGATGCATTGCCAGTTGTACATGAAGGAAAGTTCTTGGGCTGCATTGATCCCAAGGCAGTGCTACGGTTTTTAGCACGGCACACCCATTGGGCTGGATCCGGAGCGGTCGTGGTGTTGGAAGTGCCTGAAATGGATTTGTCCATCGCTGAAATTGCACGACTTGTTGAGTCCGCCGACTCGAAAGTCGTCGCATGTACCACATCGAGAGATGAAGCGTCTTCCAATGTTGTCGTTACATTGAAGCTGCAAGCTCAGGAAGTGGAAAGTGTGATCTCAACGTTCCAGCGCTTTGGGTATACCATCCAAACCTTTCACCATGCTCCCGGCTTGGAAGAGGAAATGAGAGAGCGGTATGAAGCTTTTATGCGTTATTTGGACAACTAAGACCTGTTGAACGCCATGAAAATCGCAATATTCGGCAAAGCATTCGCAACGGAATTTGACGACGCAGTCAAGCACATTCTCCGCCGCATCGAAGAGATAGATCCCAACCCGCTGGTGGAGGCTGCTTTCATGCGGATGTTGGATGATCGAATGAACGTCTCAGATCAACTCCGAACTTTTGAGGAGCATCATGAGCTCAAGGGATGTGATTTTCTAGTGGCCATTGGTGGAGATGGAACGGTCTTGGAGGCCGCTACGTGGGTTCGTGAAAGTGAAATTCCTGTTCTTGCTGTGAACACTGGCCGACTTGGGTTTTTATCCAATGTGGGAATTGAGGAGATAGACTTGGCCATGGACGCCTTGGCAGCTGGGCGGGTGTGGTATGAAAAAAGAGCCATGCTGCATGTGGAGGTGGAGGGCATGGAGCTGGGGTCATTCCCTTACGCGTTGAACGAAGTTGCCATTATGAAACGGGACACGTCGAGCATGATGGCAGTCGAAGTGCATCGCGACGATGTGTATGTCAACAATTACTGGGCCGATGGACTCATTGTTGCCACTCCGACAGGGTCCACAGCCTACTCTCTAAGCGCAGGAGGGCCGATGGTGACGCCTGAGTCGAATGTGTTGTGCATCAATCCGGTAGCTCCACACAATCTCAATAACCGCCCGTTGATTGTCCCACGAGATGGGGAGCTTCAATTGGTGGCAGAAGGGAGGGAAAATCAATTTCTATTGAGTCTGGATTCGCGCATGTTTATCCTCGATGGGGGTAAAAAAGTGCGGATTAACCCCGCGCCATTTCATTTCGTTTTGATCAATTTGGAGCACCAAGAATTTTTCGGAACGATCCGGGCAAAAATGCACTGGGGCATTGATCCGAGAGACCGCTAAGACAAGCGTGGGAAAGTGACTGGCTATTGTTAGCTGTTTTTCACAATTCATTTGCGCAATTCCACGTATTTTCGTGCGTTATAACGAGGCTTTCGAGCTTTAATCCATGCGGACGCAGCCCCTTACCAAGCGGTCAAAAATCGACCAGATGTTCCCCTTGCTTTGTTGCGTGGCGTTTTTGTGGGCTGTCATTCCTGAAATGGCTGGCCAGCGACGGTTTGACCAATCCAAAGAGTTGGGATTGGCATTGGGTACGGGATATTATTTGGGGGATCTCAACCCAGGGAAACACTTAGGTGGACGACTCAATGCTGGTTTCGGAGGCTATTACCGTCACAACTTTACGGGACGCATTTCGATGCGAGCAAATTTTTTTCGCGGACAGGTTGAAGCATGGGATGCGGACAGTTCGGATCCGTGGCAACAGAATCGAAACTTGCACTTCAGAAATGAAATCAGCGAGGTCAGCGCACTCATAGAGATCAATTATTTGGAGCACCGGATGGGGAATCCAGGAGACCGTTTTACGGCTTTCTTGTTCACGGGTATAGCGGCTTACAGCCACATGCCTGAAGCTCTTGTGGACGGTTTGTGGATACCATTGCAGCCGCTTGGAACAGAGGGTCAAGGAACCACTTGGGGTGAATCTCGAGGGTTGAACCCTTACTCTACCGCTGGGTTTTCAGTGCCTTTTGGTTTTGGCTTCAAAGCGAATATTGGGCCTTTTATGGCGATCTGTTTTGACTGGGCCGTCCGCAAAACGTGGACTGATTTTTTGGATGATGTCAGTGGGAGCTATGCCGATGCACAGGTTTTGCAACAAGAAAAGGGAGAGTTGTCAATGGAGTTGGCTGATCAAAGTTTGATTCAATTGGGCGGCAACTCCAATCAGGCAGGAATGCAACGGGGTGATCCGGGACGTTCAGATAAGTACGGATTTCTCTCCGCTTCGATCAGTTTTCGAATCAGTAAAAAACCGACGACCTGCTGGGTCCAACCATCATGAGTGTTTACTCGGATCATCAGGTTTTTTGCGAATCGATTGATTTGGATTCTAAGCGTATTCCAAAGCATGTTGCCATCATTATGGATGGCAATGGCCGTTGGGCAAAGGAACGCGGAGAAGATCGGGTCTTTGGTCACATCAATGGAATCAATTCTGTTCGATCGTCAGTGGAGGCTGCTCTGCGCACCGGCGTTCGGTATTTGACACTCTACGCATTCAGTACAGAGAATTGGAGTCGACCGGAAGAAGAAGTCAACGCATTGATGGACTTGTTGGTAAGCACCTTAGTCAAGGAGGTCCAGGACCTGGAGTCCAAAGGGGTGCGTCTACGGGCAATCGGTGATTTATCGACGCTCCCAGAAGCGTGCCAAGACCAGATCAATAAATCGATTGAGAGCACACAGCACTTGGATACGTTGGATTTGGTGCTCGCGCTCAGTTATAGCTCGAAATGGGAGCTTGTTGAAGCCACAAAAAAATTAATGAAATCAGGGGTGAACCCAGACGACTTGGATGCTTCCCACATCGAGGAGTACCTCGCGACGTCAGGGATTCCTGATCCAGAGTTGATGATCCGGACGAGTGGAGAAAGACGTATTTCGAATTTTTTGTTGTGGCAACTTGCCTACGCCGAATTTCATTTTACTCCTGTTTTGTGGCCTGACTTCGGTCAAGAGAATTTTTATGATGCAGTCCGTGATTATCAAAATCGCAACCGCCGTTTTGGAGGGCTATTGGATACCAATCACACGATGTCGAAACAAGGATGATGAGAATAGATTGGAAGATGATGGGATGTGTTTTACTCTTAGGAGTAGGGCTCATAATGGGCACTGCAACGTCCAAAGTGCATGCGCAAGACATTTCGGGGGTTGAGTTGGGCAATAAGTACACGATTGCGGGTCTGACAGTCATTGGTGCAGACTATACAGATGCACAAGCCGTCAAGTTGTTTAGTGCGCTTCAAATTGGCCAAGAAATCACGCTGCCAGGAGAGGAGATTGCGAAAGCCATTCGAAACCTCTGGGTTCAACAGCTTTTTGATGATATCGCGATTGAGCTTGCGGAGGTCAGGGGAAGCGAAGTCTTTTTGGTCATTCAAGTGAAGGAATTACCTCGACTTACACGATACGCATTCACGGGCGTGAGCCGTTCTGAACAAGAGACACTCAAGGGCAAAGTAGAGTTGCTAACGGGTCGAGTGGTCAATGAGAATGTTATTGCAACTGCGCGAAAAAGACTGAGAGAGCACTACCATGACAAGGGGTATTGGGATGCGGACATTGACATTGTCCAAACCAGCGATTCCACGTTTGAAAATGGAGCGCGATTGGACATTGCAGTGGCCAAAGGATCGAAGATTAAAGTGGGAGAGATTGTATTGGTCGGAACCGAAAAAATCGAATCGAAACGCTTGTTGCGTTCAATGAAAGATCTCAAACAGCAGGAATGGTATCGGATTTTTAAATCGAGCAAGTTTGTTGAAGTGAACCTAGAGGATGCACGCAGTCAACTGATTGCATTGTATAACAAAGAAGGGTATCGGAACGCACGAATTTTAAATGATACCATCTATCGGTTGGCGGATGGGAATGTAGGGATTCGTTTCAATGTGAATGAGGGCAACCAGTTCCATTTTGGAAGCATTGCATTCACAGGGAATGCGAAATACCGATCCACCCAGTTGGATTCGATTCTAGGCATAAAGTCAGGTGAGGTGTACAACTTGGAACGATTAGAAACCCGGGTTTACATGGATCCAAAGGGGATGGACTTGAGTTCTTTGTACCAAGATGATGGGTATTTGACATTCCAAGCAGTCCCCATTGAGACTCGAATCGAGAACGATACAATAGACATTGAAGTCCGTATGATGGAGGGCAAGCAATTTCGAATTGGGAAGATCATTGTCAAGGGCAACACAAAGACAAATGACCATGTCATCTATCGTGAGATTCGGACGCGGCCAGGAGATTTGTTTAGTAGAACAGATATCATCCGAACGCAAAGGGAGCTAGCGCAGCTCAATTACTTCAATCAAGAGGCCT
>CAWVYB010000047.1:0-13271 GCA_963934215.1 uncultured Flavobacteriales bacterium
TTAGCGGACCGAACGTATACCATGGACTGGATTCTCGAGGCATCCTCTGAACTATTGGATCACGTCATCGTCAGTGCAGGTCGGTTTGAACAATCTGCCAAAAAAGTGACCGTGTCCGTTGACGTACTGCCTCCTCGGATCATTGAATCAAGAGGCACGACGTCCTTAGAAACCGCATTGGAGCAAACTCCTGGAGTGAGCTTTGTGGATGGTGAGCCGCAAATCCGAAGCGGAAGCGGCTTTAGCTATGGCGCGGGGTCACGGGTCATGATGTTGGTAGATGACCTGCCTGTGTTAAGCGGCGACGCCGGGCGGCCGACTTGGGGCTTTCTTCCCTTGGAAAATATTGAGCAAATTGAGATTATAAAAGGAGCCTCTTCTGTTTTGTTTGGTAGCGCTGCGTTAAGCGGTGTGATCAATATCCGAACACGCTACCCAGACGCTCGGCCTCTCACACGAGTGACCGTGCAACACGGTGTTTTTTCGACGCCGCAAAGCGCACAAGCCAAAACCTGGGATGGATACAGTCAACAGTCCAACTTTCGGTTCGTTCATAGCCAACGTGCAGGCAAATGGGATATTGTAGTCGCCGGAAATGTCCTCGGTTCAGACGGTTATTTGTCTCCTGTGACCGAGAACGAGACAGACACTGCTTCATCGGCGTATCGCCCTTGGCAAGTCGACCGCTACGGCGCTGAAAATCGGGCACGTGTCAACGCCAATATTCGCCGTCGAGAAACAGGGGTCGCGGGATTGACATACGGTTTGAACACCAACTGGCAGCGCGGAGAATCGCAGAACACCTTGATCTGGGAGAGTGCTCCAGACAACATTTACGGCAGCTATCAAGGGGCCACCACTCAGGTAAACCAGACCATCGGAACGGTTGATCCGTATATTGAGTACGTCGCTCCTTCTGGATTCCGTCACGCGTTTAGGAACCGCTGGCAGTACCTGAACAACGACAATGACAACGACCAGTCCAATGCGTCGCATGTCTTCTACTCCGAGTATCAGCTCAATGGGCATGGTGAAAACTGGGGACTTACAGGACTAAACTTCTCCGCGGGATTGGTCAACCTCATGGCCTTTAGTAACGCTGAACTATACAGCGGGGGTTCCTCTGACGGCAACAACAAAGCGCGCAATGTTGCCGCTTACCTCCAAGTCGACCAGGCCGTTGCAGACCGGTTGAATCTCTCCGCTGGAATGCGCTACGAGCATTTCACCGTCAATGGCAATGGCGCTGGGAAGCCCGTGTTTCGTGCTGGAGCCAATTATCAACTCGCAGAAGCCACCTTTTTGCGGAGCAGTTTTGGACAGGGCTTTCGATTTCCAACCATCGCAGAACGCTATATCCGGACGGGATTGGGTTCGTTGCAGGTGTATCCCAATGAAGATTTGAATCCGGAATTTGCCACTTCAGGTGAAATCGGACTCAAACAAGGACTGAAAATCGGACGGTTCAAAGGGTTTCTGGACATGGCCCTATTCCGTCAAGATTTTGACGATTACATTGAATTTACATTCGGACAGTGGGGGCCCGATGATGGAGAAGCTCCTAGCTTGGATAATGCTTTGGGCTTGGGCTTTAAAAGCATCAACACCGGGAAGAGTCGCGTTACAGGGGCCGAGATCAGCATCATGGGCAGGTATGAAACCGATCGTGTGCGCTTGGATTTAATCGCGGGTTACACCTACACCCGACCGATCAGCCTATCCCCCGATTACAATTACAATCCGGACCCCGACGGCACGGTGACGACATATTACAACACGAGTCACGACACCACCAATCTAATTTTAAAATACCGATCTCCTCACCTTGTCCGCTTTGATTTACAGGCCACTGCTGCCAAATGGTTCGGCGGCGTGAGTGTTCGGTATCAATCCCAACTTAAAAACTTTGATGAAGCATTTATCAAATTCGAAGCCGAAGACATTGCTGACATCGAGTGGGGTCTTGCTGACTGGTTGGATACCCACCCCCGTTCTCCCTGGTTGGTTGACATCCGAATTGGACGGCAATGGAATGAGCACCATCGCTTGTCCATCATTGTCAGCAATCTGGCCAACGCTGAATACGTGATCCGTCCACTAGCGATTGAACCACCGCGTTTGACGCAAATCATGTACACGTACGAAATCAAATAATGGAAATACCTCGCGTTTCTTTGGTAGGGATAATCCCTGCTCGCATAGGATCGACCCGGTTTCCAGGAAAGCCATTGGCACTTTTAGGCAACAAAGCGATTATCGCAAGGGTCGTTGAGAGGGCTCTGGAATCTGGCGTTTGTCAGCATGTTCTAGTAGCTACTGATGATGAGCGAATCGCTCATCAAGCGCGCGAAGCAGGAGCGGAAGCGTTCCTTACAGATCCACAATTCGCCAACGGCACTTTGCGCAGTCATGATGCGCTCAAGCAATGGGAAGCGTTGCACAACATCGAAGCGGATGCGGTGCTTAATATTCAAGGAGATGAACCTTTTGTGCATCCAGAACAATTGCAAAAACTCGCACAGCTCATTCGCTTACCAGGAGCCTCCATTGCAACTTTAGCTCGGCCCAAAGAAGCCGATCATCCGGAAAGAAACAACCCGAATCGCGTCAAGGTTGTTTGTGATTTAAACGGAAGAGCGCTTTACTTCAGCCGCGCTGCTGTGCCGTCCAGCCCAGGCCCATGGTTTGAGCATGTGGGGCTTTATGCTTTTACTCGCGGAGCTTTAGAAGCCCTGTCATTTCTCCATCCTTCCCCCCTTGAAAAGCGCGAGCGTTTGGAGCAATTGCGCTGGCTTGAACACGGATGGCACATCCATGTAGGCAACACTTCGCACGCTACATACGCCGTTGACACCCCTGAAGATCTTGCCCATCTTGAAGCGCTTCTCAAATCAGGAGAACTCGCGTAACTTCGCCTTTCACATCACGTCCAACTCCATGATCTTAGCTCGTTTCACAAAAGCCCTTGGTGCTTTTACATTCGTCGCCGTTCTGCTTACGTCATGCGGCTTATCGACAGATTCTTCCATGTCCTCACATTCTCAACCCGTGCTAAACCAAAGCCAATTCGATGCGCCGCCTGTTGCGCCTAAACAATCGCATTCCACCGAAATTCATGGGGTATCATGGGAGGATGATTACTTCTGGATGCGTTTAAGCGACACACAAAAAGAAGCCGAAACTTCCGATGAGCAAACCACTGCTGTGGTCGACTACCTCAACAATGAAAACACTTACAAAGAAGCTGTTTTAAAATCAACCGCGTCCTTTCAGGATTCGCTCTTCGATGAGATTGTTGGCCGGATCAAGCAAGATGATCAAAGTGTTCCCCTCAAGGACAATGGTTACCATTATTACAGCCGCTACGAGGAAGGAAAAGAGTACGCGATTTATTGCAGAAAAGAGGGCAGCCTTGACGCTGAAGAACAGGTCATGCTCAACGTCAATGACATGTCTGAAGGCTTTAGCTACTATGCCGTTGGTGGCCAGGCCGTGAGCACCAACAATGAAATTTTAGCGTTCAGCGTAGACACTGTTAGCCGACGAGAGTACACCCTTCAGTTTAAAAACTTGACGACGGGTGAAATGCTCGAAGATGAAATTCCACTCACCACAGGCGGGGCCACTTGGGCCAATGATAACCGCACGGTCTTCTATTCGAAGAAAGATCCTGTGACATTGCGATCATCCCGCGTCTATAAGCACGTGTTGGGAACGGATGCTGCTCAAGACGAATTGGTGTTTGAAGAGAGTGATGAAACGTTCAGCTGTGGCATTGGTAAATCAAAGAGTGACCAATACTTGATGATTGCTAGCTACTCAACGATGAGCAACGAATGGCGCTATTTGGATGCAAACAACCCCAATGGAGATTGGCAAGTCGTTCAAGAACGTCAGGAAAACTTAGAGTACAGCTGTAGCCATTACCAAAATGATTTCTACATCGTCACCAACCGTGACGCAAAGAATTTCAAACTTGTTCGTACTCCAGTCAGTGCCACAGGCATGGACAATTGGGTAGACGTTTTGCCACATCGGGAAGCGACGTTGCTCGAAGGAATTGAGATTTTCAAAGACTACTTGGTGGTGGAAGAGCGCACCGGTGGTTTGAATCAAATTCGCGTGAAGCGGTGGGATGACCAAGCGGATTATTACTTGGAATTTCCCGACCCGGCTTACTCCGCGTATGTGGGGGCGAATCCAGACTTTGAGACTGGACGTTTGCGTTATGGCTACAACTCCATGACCACACCTAGCTCCGTATTTGAAATGGACATGGCGGACAAGTCCGTTGACTTACTCAAGCAGCAGGAGGTTTTAGGTGGGACATTTGACCCGGCCAATTACACCAGCGAACGCGTCATTGTGCAAGCAACGGATGGTTCGGAAGTTCCCGTATCCATCGTCTACCGCAACGGCATCAAAAAAGATGGCTCGAATCCCTTTCTCCTATACGCTTATGGAAGCTATGGATACAGCATGGATGCAGGTTTTTCTAGCACACGCCTGAGTCTTTTAGATCGAGGGTTCGTATACGCCATTGCGCACATCCGAGGCGGGCAAGAAATGGGACGAGATTGGTATGAAGACGGTAAGATGTTCAACAAAAAGAACACCTTTACTGACTTTATTGACTGCGGTCAAGCCATGGTTGATCTCGGATTTACTTCCCCAGAGCATTTGTACGCTATGGGTGGTTCAGCAGGTGGATTGCTCATGGGTGCAGTCATCAACATGGCCCCTGAGTTGTTCAACGGCATCATCGCAGCTGTTCCTTTTGTCGATGTCATCAACACGATGCTCGACGAGACCATTCCTTTGACAACCGGTGAATTTGACGAGTGGGGAAATCCGAAGAACAAAGATTCTTTTGATTACATGCGCTCATACAGCCCGTATGACAATGTCGTTGCACAGGATTATCCTCACATGCTTGTCACCACTGGATATTGGGACAGTCAAGTTCAATATTGGGAACCCGCTAAGTGGATGGCCAAATTGCGTAATACGAAAACAGACGAAAATCTGTTGATCATGCATTGCAATATGGAGACCGGCCACGGAGGCGCTTCAGGTCGGTTCAAGCGCTTGCGTGAGACGGCCATGGAATACGCTTTCTTCATGATGCTCGAGGGCATTGAAGAATGATGCTGTAGGTAGACCGATGCGCTACAGACGCCTAACCCAAGAAGAGTTTGAAGGAGTAGAAGCTGAATTCATTCGCTACCTCGCTTCTGAAGGCATCTCCGCTGATGATTGGAAGTTCAAACTTGACGCCCAATCACCTGATGTGGATGCGTGTTTTGACGAGTTCAGTGAGATTTTTTGGGATGGCGCTACCGGAGCCATCCAATCCATTGAACACCGACCTTCCGAGTTTGATTTGTACGTATTCAACTTCGGTGAGTGTTCTGCAGATGTCATCCATTGTAAAAAAGACAATGGCATCGCTCATTGGTCACAAGGTGGCAAGACTTACGAGCCTGAGGCCCGCGGCAGGGAGATCTTTCTATTGCTTGAACAAGGGGCTAAGCCGTGTGAACAACAACGTTTCGACGCGGTCCGTGAGGAAATGATTGCGGGACTGAATTAAGCCGACCTGAAAGCCGATTCTGGCAATTCAAACCCTCTGCTCTGCAACCACATTGCGACATCGTCGCTCACTGGGTTGTGCCAGTGTGTTTGCAGTCCAGCGTGCGCTGCACCGCCAACATGTTGCTCGCTATCGTCGATAAATAGTGTATTGCTCGGGTTTAGGCGGTGCTGTCTGCACAACGTTAGAAAGGCCTCCGGTTCGGGCTTGCGTTGGCCCAACTCGTGGCTGTAATGGATCCCTTCGAATGCCCCGCGAAAAGCAGACAAACCAATGTTTTTTTCCATCCAAGCCTCAAAAACCCGCGCGTGAATCACGTTGGTATTGCTGAAAATAAAGAGACGCGTCTGCGCGCTCAAGGCTTGCACCAGCGGAATGCGACAAGCCGGCATTCCAGTCAAAATACTGTCCCAAGCAGCGACCACCTCATCCCGCCGTGTTCCCGGCCGACAATGCCCTTCCAAAAAAGAATAGAATGCATCCGGGGCAATCTGACCACACTCCAATTCATCGAAAGCCGGAGATTGGGCTGCTTGATGATATAGTCCCGCAAAATCGTTCAATCCCAAGGCGCGAAAAGCGTTGACAGGGGCATCATAATCGATGTCGTAGAGTACGCCGCCAAAATCAAGAATGAGGGCTTCTGGAATGGGGTGCTGTGCCATCTCTATCAGGCCTCGAAACGCTTCAGCCAAGCAGTCGCCCAACGCGTGTTCTTTCGCAATTCGGCGAGTTTCTCACGGGCATCAGCTTCTTGATCAAACGCCGCATAGGTCACCACATGCAGTCCGTTGTCCTGAAGGAATATTTCAGCGCCAAACCCTTCTAACCGGAGCTTATTAGCCAATCTATGCGCATTATCTTCGACTGAAAACGCGCCGGCAACAAGTGCAAACATGCGAGCTGATTCTACCGATTTGACACCCGGATTGGCCTTTACCTCGACCGGTGATTCCATGGAGACAGGCTCCAATCCATTCAACACTACGGGGACTCCTGTGGGAGATAACTTTTCCTCGGTGAAGTCATAGTGCACCATAGAAGCTCCTTCTACAGCCTCCATGGTCGCTTCAAAGACAGGGTCAAAAGAAACCCCTGCAGACAATATCGCTTCCTCTTCAAATCGAGGTTGAAACGGAGTGGTTTCTATGTGCTGATACACCGATGGAATCGCACTCATCAGCGACGCTTCTGTTTGCCATTGGTCCGCTATGAACATGCCTGCGCCACCCAAAATCGGAACGGCCATTGCAGCCGCAATCCGAGCCCAAGGACGATCCATAGACCCTGGAGAAGCGGGAGTCATCTCCAAAATTCGCGCTGGGTCTTTCCTTTCTATAACAGGCTGCACGAGCGGTCGCAAAGGGATGCGCTGCAAACCAAAAGACCGCAGCATCCGCTCCAAAACTTCTTCTGGCATGAACAGCATTCCACCATCCTTCCCACGGTACAAGCGTCCCACATGTTCAATGGTAACGGTTTCTCCCGACTGCACCCGCCGCTTCAGTTCACTCGCCTCCTGCTCAATCGACTGCATGGCATCAGCATACACCAGACCTTCGTTCATCGCCACAGCTTGAGCCAAAACACCATCGTGATGAATCAAGCGTTCGTTGAACATCACATCCCGTGTTGGGGGAACCAACTCTTCCCGCGTCGCGTCGTACCGTGCCGGAACACGATTGCAAACAAACCCTCCCAATCCGGGTACGACGACACAGTCGTGATCCAAAAAAAGACGGTGCAGATGGGTTTCGATGTGATTCATTGTGAACGGGTATCCAAGTTCGAAAGTAACCACTACCCCTGATTGTTGCAACTTCCTAGGCGCCTGTTCACCGAATCAACGTGATCGTGCCGTCTAAGAGACGCGGACCATCACGCATTTCATAGCGCAATTTCCAAATGTAAACTCCATCAGGAACAAAGTATTCAGCCCCAGCCAACTGGTTCTGACCAATCCACGGCTCCTCCGGATTTTCACTGTAGAAAAGCACATCACCCCAGCGGTTAAATATCTCCAATCGGTATCCCCTCGGATCCAGACCCTCGATGATAAAAGCATCGTTGACACCGTCATTGTTCGGTGAAAAAGCATTCGGTACATAAACCGGATAAAAGACATCGATGAACACACTGTCCGAAGCGGTGCATCCTTCAGGAGAAATCGTATGAAGGGTAAACCAACCGGGGCCTTGAACCTCTACCTCTGGCGTAGGGCAATTGCTGCAACTCAACCAATCAGCGGGTGTCCACCAAATCGTATCTGCGTCTGCTGACCCAAATAAACGGACCCGATCCAACCAGTCCACTTTCCGGTCTGGCCCCGCATTGACATAAGGTGGTTGCAACACATTGACCTCTATTTCTGTACTCCCTTGACAGCCAAATCCATCGGTTACGTACACAGTAAATGTGGTTGTTTCAAGGGGGAATACTTCAGTCGTCTGCGCATACGGGTTGGCAACCAATGCTGGTGGAGACCACGTGTAGTTCACTCCCTCCGAAGAACTCAAAATCATGGTCTCGCCACGGCACATCGAGCCCCCTCCAGTCCCCGAAGCTGTCGGTGTGATCAACTCTACCGAAACAGAGTCGACACCAACACCGCAGATATTGGCTATACTCACTGTGAATGTTGTGTTTTCCGTTGGCGTCACGTAGGGGTTTTGAACCAAGGGATTGCTTACCAAGTTGGCCGGTGACCACAAATACGTATCTCCATCTGCTGCGGATAAGAAAACTCCTTGGCCCGCGCAGAGATTGATTGTTGGGTAGACCTGCCCTCCAGGAAATGAGCTCACCACATAAATGGTGACGGCCTCTTCGGAAGTGCAGCCTGCAGGCGAAACAACCGTCGCGGTATAGGTGGTTGTAGTCGCTGGGCTTGCTGTGGTCGCGAGGTCTGAAGGCGACCCTAAACCTCCAATCGGACTCCAAGTGGCGCTTTCTCCGCCTGTCACTTCCAAGTCAATGACGTCACCTATGCAAATGGACTGGTCATTCGTAACCTCTGTAAACATCACCTCCACTTCTACCGTAACCGAGGCTGTTTCCGTTCCACAGTCATTCGAATCTTCAACCGTATATGTTGTTGTTTGGACCGGTGAAGCCAAGGGATTAGAAATAGTCGGGTCGCTCAATGTAGGGTCCGGTTGCCAGATCAGAGCATCCGTTCCATACGCCTGTAAGGTCACTTCCTCTCCTGGACACAATACCGCAACCTCATCGATCAAAGGGTTGGGCGTTTCTTGAATGAACAGGGTGGCAAAGGCTGTATCCGGTTCTAAACAACCCCCAGAGCCACTGATGTCTGAGGCAATCAACATGACCTCCCATTCACCCGGTGTGCCATAGATGTATTCCGGATTCTCCTCATCGCTGCTGCTCAAATCTCCGAAAAACCACTCGAAGCTCGTCCCTCCGATACTCGTGTTGACGAACTGAATCGGCTCACCCGCACAAATAATATCCGGTGCGTCGATTTCAATGTCAGCAGTCAATGAGCCCAAATTGAATTTGAAGACCCCGAGGTTGCAATTGGATGAACCGTTGATGTCCTCCCAGGCACCTGCTGTTGTAGGGAAATCATCCCAGCCTCCACACCCCGCACACACCGCCTGGTAAACGGTACCGTTCTTGTCAAACCGAGAGGTGCCGCCATCGACGTGTTCATTGGAAAACGTCCCTCCGAAGAACGAACCGTATGTGAGGTCAGCGGCATTCGGAGACAAGACGCCCAGCCAAAAATCACTGCCATCCGTGGACATCTGATACGCATCCGTGGTGACAGGCATTCCACTAGTGGTCGAGCCGAAAGCGAAAGCGCTATTTCCTTGCGTATCGCCACCCCAACCGCTCAAATACATCTCGTCACAATCCGAAACCAAGAACGCTGTTGGGCTGATATCGACTCCCGACATGGGCAAGCCGATTCGGGTAATCCAGTCCGCCGTTGCCAAGTTTTCTGTTAAACGGACAACAAAGGTGCTGCCATTGGGATTGTCGCTGTATACATCTCCCACTAGGGCCATGCTCGAGCCTGTGGTTTGCCCGCAAAGGTGCGGTCGGTCCTCTGTGTCAAGCTGTACAAAATAGGCTTGATCATAATCATCGGTTCCAAAGTAGGTGACCACCGACAGGGCTGGAAATGGACCGGAGTAATCAACGGATGCGATGTATCCGTCCACGTCACCCGCCAGATCTGGTTGATACGCTCCCGGCGTTGCAGGCAGGTCGTTGCTTTTCGTTCCGCCTGTGAAGTAGGCTAGCCCGTCCGTATTGGCGGCAAACTGAATACCGAAAGCCGCATCGTCGTCGTTGCCGCCGAAATAACTCGAAAACTCCAGTTCTTCTAGGTTTTCGTTCAGGCGGAAAACAACGGCATCGCACGTCCCATTGAGCGCCGGGTCAAAGGCCTGAACCATCGGAAAATCGGCACTCCGCGTGCTGGATGCCACCCAGATATCACCCGTGCCATCCACGTTGATTTCACCCCGACACACATCGCCATAATTGTAGTTCAACTTGGCTCCGAGATTAAGCCCGTCGTTGTCCGTACCGCCGACAAATGTGGACGCGTCCAAAGCGCCTGTTGTTCCGTTGATTTTGGAAACAACGATGTCGCACCCCGCGTCAAATGACCCGTAGAAACTATTCACTCCCAAATCGATAAAAGGCCCCCCATTGAAGTCCGCTTGAAAGGCATCGATCGTCGTCGGAAAATCCAAAGAGCCCGATGTCCCCATCACATAGATGTCACCCGCCTCGTTGGTGACGATGCTGTGGGGATATTCCCTCTGTGTTCCGCCGAGGTACGTGCTGTATTCCAAGTTGGCACCATCAGACGAGAATACGCTAATACCGAAATCAAAATCACCGCCGTTGAAAGTAGCATCAAACGCTCCCGCGGTAGTTGGATAACCCGCCGCACGAACTCCTGACCCTCCAATAAGTCTGCCTTCATTGTCGTAAGCCGCCGTGAACCCCCAACTATCTGCAGAAGAACCGACGAAGGATGCAAACTCAATTTCTGGATCGATAATCAGCGTTCGAGAGACATCATAGGGACCCATGTCAAAACCGATTTGTGTAGCCCCATCTTCCGTCGACTCCAACCGATACGAGCAGTCGACCTCTTCCAAGATCGACCCGTTCATTTGGTACGCAAATGGAGCCTGCTCGACCAACTGGCCCCAAACACCGGTTTTCTCAGAGCCTTCCCCGACGGAAGGACCGACCACGTGCCGCAAGGATCCGTCGTCTAGCAACAGCGTTTCCATGCCGTCGTAGCGCGTGACAATTTGGGTAGGATCAGCTCCAGGGGCAACCACCCAGTCGTATTTGACCCGATCTGTTCTGCCCAACTGTCCGTTCATCACCAAGGTCACTCCCGACCACACTTGATGCTGCTTGAACCTGCCTGCAGGTTGAACACCTGCCGCCCAATGGATGGGATTATCGCCTTTAAAGAAGGACACGTGATGGGGTGCTGGGTTTTGAAACTCCGGAGTAGCCTCTACTGCATTGGCTCCCACCCACTGCGCATCCAAAACGAATTGAGTAAGCGGTCCCATTGGTGCTTCGTGCCGACCAATCGCATCATATCCCGGACCCAGCATCGCAATTTTCCAGCCATGGTCGGTCAACCAAAGATCTCCTCCATGCACCCTAGCTGAAGCATTGACCTCAGCGTTCCACTGGCCATCATTGGGGACAAACCAAACCCCTGTTGCCGGTGGTGGCGTTTGAATCGTTCGATGATCCTTTGGGACGGTCGTTCCCAACTGTCCCCAAGCACCGCACACAACCGCTAAGGTCAGCGTGATACACAACCCACGAAGAAGGATTTGGATAGACATCAGTTGATCACAATAGCTTTCAATGTACAATCTAATAACCAAGGAGACTCGCAGTCGGTTGCCTGCAGCTTTTATATCCTACCGTAAAGATTGAAAAATCCACGATTTTGTAACCTCCATCACATTTGATTCTTGCCAGCTAGCGCGGTATTTTCGCCTTAATTCTTAAATTATTTTTCATGATTCGTTTTCTACAAATAACGAGCGTCTTCGCGATGCTTCTCCTGGCGACAGCCGGCTTTGCTCAGCCTGGAAATGACCTTTGCATGGATGCTATTGACATCAATAGCCTTTTCAGTACTGAAGTAGGTGTGCAACTGGAAGTTGGTCCTTTTTCAAATGAAGAAGCAACAGGTGAAGCAGAACTCGCTGCAGAGCTGACCGACATCTGGTTTGATGTTGCTTCAGGTGAAACAGCCCCAACAATCGACCAGTCGGTCTGGTTTAGCTTCACAGGAAACGGTGAAACGTATCAATTGATGACGTTCAAGGGGATGGGCTCTGCGATGTACGCGAATGACACTCAGATGGCTTTGTATTCTGGGACCTGCGATGACTTGACGCTGGTTAAGGGCAATGAAGACTTGATGCCTTTTTGGTCTTCCGCTTATGGTTGGTGGTATTCCACCGTGAGCTTCACGGCTGAAGCTGGAGTCAACTATTGGGTTATGGTCGATGGATTCAATCACTATGAAGGAGATGACTATCAGGGTGTTTCTGATGGGTCTTTTTCCCTGCGTGCGATGAATGTTGAGCCGATGATCGAACGCGGCGTCTGTGACAATGCGCGTGCAATTGACGCCGTCTTCGCAGATGGCGTTGTCGGACCATTCGATGATTCAGAATCTGTAACCGGTCTTGGCGTGAATTACGACGCTGATATGTTGGGTGCTGAATGTTGGAATGACAATCTAGATGATGGTTCGGTGTGGTTTTCGTTCATCGGAGATGGCAATTCGTACTACTTGTCCATGGACCAGTGTTCTTCGAATGGGGCAACGTTCGTTTATTACTTTGCTTGGGACAGTCAAATGGCTGTTTACCGGGGAGACTGCAACGAATTGGTGCCTGTAGCGTGCGCAGAAGACTTGGACGAAGACAACACCCAATATTGGCCTGTAGTTGGAATTGACACCGAAGAAGGGGTCGAGTATTTCGTACGATTCGATGGATACCACTGGGTCAATGGCCTATACGATTGGTCAGCAGAGGGCTCTTTCTGTTTCACTGCTGAACAAAGCAACAACCCCATCAATGTAGACGAGTTTGTTCAAGCCGAGTTCGATGTCTTTCCTAATCCAACAGAGGGAGGCTTGACGATCACTTGGACGGATGCAGCAACCCATGCTGATGTCACTGCTTTCGATATTACAGGAAAAGCGGTAGGCTTTTACCCGAATGTTCAGCGTGGACAACAATACGACTTGGGATTACCAGTCGGCATGTACACGTTACAGATTGCAACTGAAAACACATCTGGAGTGGTGCGTGTGCAGGTTCAGAAGTAATTCGAGCTTAGTACCAAAAGAAAAAGGGGCTCACGCCCCTTTTTTTATTTTCATCATTTCGGGCTTGTCTTACTGGACAATCAAGCGCTTAAAATCAAAACATCAGGACTTCACACAATCAACAAAATGCCCTAAAATGGTCCAATAATCGCGTAAAACGTCCTTTTTTCTACTGAAACACCTCAAAAACCTCTTGAACACAAAATGTCTTTTGTAGCCATAGAACGGTTCTACTCAGAACAGATCTTTCATTGAGCGAGTGCCGCACGCCTCAACTCTATCCTCCTATTTTGAGCAAACCCAGTGAAT
>CAWVYB010000048.1:0-13225 GCA_963934215.1 uncultured Flavobacteriales bacterium
ATCCGATGTCAACGCAAGGGGAGGCATTTGATACGTTTCAGAAAAATCGGTTGTAAATTTTCTAAAGAGCAAGTGAATGTCGGCTGCGCGCTCGCGAAGAGGTGGAACTTGAATCGGCACTTGACTCAATCGATAGTACAGGTCTTCTCGGAATCTTCCTTTTTGGATGGCTTGATCGAACTCGACATTCGTAGCAGCAACCACGCGCACATCGGTTTTCTGCACTTTGGAAGAGCCCACTCGGATGAACTCTCCTGTCTCGAGAACCCGAAGCAACCTGACCTGGGTGGTCAGGGGCAACTCCGCCACTTCATCCAAGAAAATAGTCCCTCCATTGGCCTCTTCGAAGTACCCTTTCCTCGACTCTGTAGCACCTGTAAAAGCGCCTTTTTCATGGCCAAACAATTCAGAATCGATCGTCCCTTCTGGAATCGCACCGCAATTCACCGCGATGAACGGGCCGTGCTTGCGCGTTGAGAATTGATGTACAATTCGGGGGATGGCTTCTTTACCTACTCCACTTTCCCCCAGCACCAAAACGGAAATATCCGTAGGCGCCACTTGAGCGGCCACAGTGACAGCTCGGTCCAACGAGGGTGTGGTACCGATGATTCCAAATCTTCGTTTGATGGAGAGTACATCCATGAATCAGGCGTCCGCTTTATCCTCCGTTATTTCTCCGATCAACGTCGCCACAGTGCAGTTGAGGGTTTTCACGTTGACATAGGTCCCTGGTTTTGCATCTCCTTTCGGAAATACTACGACCGTGTTGTACGTATTGCGGCCAAAAAACTGGTCGTCCCTTTTTTTAGATGTTCCTTCAATGAGCACCTTGTACGTTTTTCCCTTTTGCGCCAAAGTGCGCTCCGTGCCATGCACTCGTTGCAAGGTCATAATCTCTTGCAATCGCCGACTCTTGACATCCTCGGGAATATCATTTTCAAATTTTCGTTCAGCCAATGTTCGCGGCCGTTCACTGTATTTGAACATGTACGCCATTTCATACCGGACTTCACTCAGCAGACTTAACGTCTCTGCGTGCTCCTCTTCCGTTTCGCCACAAAACCCCGTCATGATATCCGTCGAAATTGCACAATCTGGCATGATCCTACGGATGGCCGCCATGCGATCCATGTACCATTCCCTGGTGTATCCTCGATTCATTCGTTTCAGCACCTCACTGTTCCCTGATTGCACCGGCAGGTGGACGTATTTACACAGATTCTCATACTTCGCCATCACATGAAGCACATCGTCCGTCATGTCTTTTGGGTGGCTTGTTGAAAATCGGATGCGTAAATCGGGGTTCACTTGGGCTACAAGCTCCATCAATTCAGCAAATCTTACCACGGGTTGATCCGGATCTTTCACCTGGCCTTTGATGTCCAAGTTCCATTTGTAGCTATCCACATTTTGACCCAGCAAGGTCACTTCGCGGTAGCCTGCCGCATACAATTCATGCGCTTCGCGAACAATACTCCCCGGATCTCGGCTGCGCTCGCGACCCCGCGTAAACGGAACGACACAAAAACTGCACATATTATCGCAACCACGCATAATGCTAATAAAAGCAGTGACCCCATTGGAGTCCAAACGCACCGGACTGATCTCAGCATAGGTCTCCTCACGACTGAGCAGCACATTCACGGCCTTTTGTCCGCCATTGACTTGCTCCACCAAATTGGGTAGGTCCCGGTACGCATCCGGTCCAACGACCAAATCAACCAGTTTTTCTTGTTCGAGAAGGCTTTCCTTCAGGCGCTCCGCCATGCATCCCAAAACTCCAACTACCAAGTGAGGACGTTCGGCTTTAGCCGATTTAAATTGACGCAACCGACCGCGAACACGCTGCTCCGCATTCTCTCGAATCGCGCATGTGTTCAACAAAATTAAATCAGCTTCTTCTTCGTTGCGGGTGGTTGCAAAACCAGCAGCATCCAATATACTCACGACAATTTCAGAATCAGAATAGTTCATCTGACAGCCATAACTCTCCAAGTATAGCTTTCGAGTGTGGGTCGGTTGAGAGGCCACCACAACAGGCGCCCCTTGTAGCGACTCGTCGAGCAACTCGTGGCCTGAACCCCTTGGAGAATCTAACATGCGATGATTTCTTATTTAGCCTGTAACGGAACAGCGAAAATAGGGCGATTCGGATGACTGACAGAATGTCACCTATTCAAATTACGCAACGGGACGTTAAATCACCCTAAAATTTCGAATCCGAAATAAAAAAGAGCCAACCAAAACAGCCCCTTCACCAAAAAGAAGAGAAAACCGATCCAGCCCAATCTCAACAGCCACTTTTTCATGGCTCCGAAATTAACACGGAACCAACGAAACCTGCTGACGCGTGTAAATCAAACACTCGAAAGGAATGGTATCGAGAAAGCGGAGCCGTCAACCAAGGACTCTGGGAATGTGCGGCGTACCAATCTTCATCGTTGCAAACCAACACATTCGCTCCTTTCGATACATAGGCCGCTAACCGCTCGTCTCCTACCAACCCATCGTCGTACAAATCGGTGAATCCTCGAACATCCATCAAGGATAAGGTAATGTTCGGACTGGGGTCCGGAACTGAAATAACCCGGTCTGTACGCTCAATTCCCAGAGAACTTAGATGCTCCCCCATTCCTTCAATACTTCCCAATCGTCGATCGTAATCCCAATGAAACCAACTCCAAATGTCCCGTTCACGCGCCGGAATAAACTGTTCTGACAACCAGCCTTTGGGAGCAGTGTGCTTCATCCGTGTCCTCAACCCAGCTTCAACAGCTTGAAAAAGGAGTAAAGACGGCAAGACAATCGCTACCAACACCTTTCGAATGCGCATTGAATACAACCACTCTTCAGGCTTATAGAGCAGCCATGCTAAAACAACTGGAACCGCCAATTGAAATTCGATGAGATAATAATCATGGACATCCAAATTGCTGAACCACAAAAAGAAGTAGACAACGAGCGACAAACACAGCAAAACCCAAGAAAAACCCAAATAGCTTCTATGCGAGTTCACCGTTAATTTTAAATGCCGTCCCATAATAAATAAGGCGACAAAACACCCCATAAAAAGGCTCCAGCGGACGTACCCATGATACCACTGTGGTAGCATCAATTCCGTGAAAGATTTCCACGTTGCGGATGGGTCGATGGCATCCCAAATTGGCCGGATCGTCGTTAAAAAGTAAACACTTTCCATTCTACCATTATAGGCCTGTGACCAAACAACCCACGCCACTGCAATCACGAGAGGAATGGAAAGCATCCCAATCCATTGTGGCTTTTGTTTCGCTTTAAAGAATGCCAGACCGAGCGGAATCAACCCAATCGCCATGGTCGGTCGAAATAGCAATGCAAACGTCAGCGACGCTGTCGCTACGATCACATCCATTGATCGACCACCCTTAAAATACCGATATGACCACCACCATCCCACATAAACAAGCCCCAAAGCCGCGCCATTGACGAGGTAATTCGCGCCGTAGAACGCCATCAACGGCGAGACCATGACCATGCTCACGGCCCAGGCACTTGAGCGCCTTCCAATCCACTCTCGACCCAGGAAATAAAGCGAAACCAGCCCCGCAAGCCACAGCAGCAGATGCATCCAACGCATTGTCCACGGATGCAATCCCACCACCTTCCAAAGCTGCGCGTTCAACCAATACGTTCCTGTAAATTCACCAACAGCTTCTCCACTAGAAGTCCCATGGCTAAAGTGCATAGCCGGTTCGAGCAGTCCTCGTCCCTCTTCGAAATAGTTTATCGCCAACGAGTAAGCATCGCATTGACGCCATTGATGCATTCCATAAGGCATCTTTAAACCTACTTCCGGCAGGAGATAAACTCCTGTGAGGATGACAAGACACCATCCGATAAGCCAGCGTTCCCAAGAAAGAAAAGGGTATTTTTTCATGATCCCACAAAACTCAAATACGTTTTTATTCCAACAGTCAGCTCAAAGCGAAAGCCCAAAATAAGCGCAACAATTTCAATTGGCTTTGCATTCGTCAGCATTCCATCCGTTTCTTTGCGACCGCTTTCAATTTCCCCATGTCAAAAAATTTAGTCATCGTCGAGTCACCTGCCAAAGCAAAAACCATTGAAGGGTATTTGGGCAAAGACTTCACCGTAAAATCAAGTTACGGACACATCCGAGATCTTGCAAAAGGCAACGGAAGCATTGACATCGAAAAGGGTTTCGAACCGAACTATGTTGTCTCTGAAGACAAGACCCAGTTGGTCAAGGACCTGCAAAAAGCCGCCAAAAAAGCGGATGTGATATGGCTCGCGACGGACGAGGACCGAGAGGGAGAAGCCATCTCATGGCATTTGTACGAAACCCTGAAACTCACGAAAGAAAACACCCGTCGAATTGTTTTCTCCGAAATCACGAAGTCTGCAATCTTGAAGGCCATTGAACATCCGCGAAAAGTCGATATCGACTTGGTGAATGCTCAACAAGCTCGGCGAATATTAGACCGGCTTGTCGGATTTGACCTCAGTCCTGTTTTGTGGAAAAAAATCAAGCCGGGACTCAGTGCCGGTCGGGTTCAATCGGTCGCTGTCCGCATCATTGTGGATCGCGAACGAGAAATCATGCGCTTCAACTCAGAAGCCTCTTTTCGGGTCGTTGGCGAATTCCAGTCTGCTGGTTTGCCCGTAAAGGCTGTCTTGAACAAGCGTTATAAGACCGAGGCAGAAGCGCTTGCTTTTTTGGAAGAAAGTGGGCCAGCGACGCATACCGTTTCTTCCATTGAAACAAAGCCTGCGAGTCGCAAGCCTGCTGCCCCGTTTACGACTTCGACGTTGCAACAAGAGGCTTCCCGCAAACTGGGCTTTTCCGTTTTGAAAACAATGCGTGTGGCGCAAACACTGTACGAAGCAGGCCACATCACCTACATGCGTACAGACAGCACCAACTTGAGTGACCTCGCCCTTGAACATGCAGAGAAGGTCATCGGAGATCTTTACGGCGAGCAGTATCAAGAACGCAGACAATACACCGGGAAGAAAGCAAAAGGCGCACAAGAGGCGCACGAGGCAGTCCGACCATCTGTTTTAGCGAGCAAGGAAGTTCAAGGAGAACGTGATGCGCAACGTTTGTACGACTTGATTTGGAAGCGGACTGTTGCATCACAAATGGCGAATGCCAAACTACAGAACACTACGGCAATTATCAATGTGTCCACTCGTCCAGAAGTTTTTACAGCTAAAGGGCAGGTGATTGAATTCGACGGTTTCCTCAAATTGTATTTGGAGGGCACGGATGATGAAGGCGAAGAGCAGGATAAAGACCGGTTGCCTGCGATGGAAGTCGATCAAGCCATGGATCGCGATCGCATTGTTGCTACGGAGCGATTCAGCAAGCACCCTCCGCGCTATACCGAGGCTAGCCTGGTGAAAAACCTCGAAGAACTCGGTATTGGACGACCATCTACGTATGCTCCAACAATCAGCACGGTTCAAAACCGTGGCTATGTGGAGAAAAGAGACCAAGACGGAACACCAAGGAATTACCGTGTTCTCGAATTGGTAAAGACAACAGTGACCCCCCGAACCGACACCGAGAATACGGGTGTTGAACGATCCAAATTGTTTCCAACTGACATTGGAATGGTCGTGAACGACTTCTTGATCAAGCATTTCGAAGAGATCATGGATTTCAATTTCACGGCAGACGTGGAAGCGAAATTTGACATCATCGCACAGGGAGAGTTGGACTGGCGGCACATGTTGAAAAACTTCTACGATGGGTTCAAGCTCAATGTCATAGAAACGTCTGAGAACGCGGAACGGGCGTCAGGTGAGCGCATTTTAGGCGAGCACCCTGAAAAAGGAAAAACCATCTTGGTTCGGATTGGCCGCTACGGTCCAATCGCTCAAATTGGAGCTTCCGATGATGAAGAAAAGGAATTTGCATCCTTACTTCCACATCAAAAATTGGAAACAATCACCTTGGACGAGGCCCTGGACTTATTCAAGTTGCCTCGTAAACTCGGGGAGTTTGAAGAAAAAGTTGTGGTGGCCGCTATCGGAAGATTCGGACCCTATGTCCGGTATGATGGCAAGTTTGTATCCTTGAAAAAGGACAGTGACGATGATCCATACACAATCACACTTGAGCGAGCCATTGAGCTGGTAAAGGCTAAGATTGAGGCGGATGCCAAAGCGTTGATCAAGGTTTTTGAAGAAGATGAGACGGTGCGCATCTTAGAGGGACGTTATGGCCCGTATATCAAGAATGGTAAGAAAAATGTCACCATTCCAAAAACAGAGGATGCCCATGCGATCGACTGGGCGCGGGCACAGGAGCTGATTGAAGAGCACGCAAAGAAACCACCGCGCTCAAAGGGACGGAAAAAGAGCTGATCGCCCCGATTAGCCGCGTCGCAATCCACCCCACCGTGTCAGCAACCTTTTGAATGTACCGCATCAAAAGGACTCGGAATCGATGAACTTCGCTGCATGACGGACGGTATTTATGATCTTTTTGAATCGGTTCACACACCGCACTATACAAATGCCGAGGGTTCGCAGCGGATCGCGGATCGCATCGATGTGCATCGATTTGACCACCGCCCGGAATTGGAAGGGGTCCGAGTGGCATTGTTTGGCATACTCGATGGACGACGATCGGGAGACAACGAAGGGTGTGCTGACGCTCCTCAAGCAATTCGAGAGTGCCTCTATCGCTTAACACCACATGGCAGTTGGCAAGCAACCGTAGATCTTGGCGACCTCCGACCAGGTTTAACTGAAGAGGATACAGCCGCTGCTGTGGAATCTGTCGCCTCTGAGCTGATTCAAATGGGAATCATCCCGCTGGTAATCGGAGGAGGACAGGACCTGACCGTGTCATTGTACAAGGCACTTGAAATTTTAGGACAGCCTGCACAGGTTGTCACATTAGATGCTCGCCTTGACTTCGGTGCAGACCCCGAACAAGTCACATCTCTGAACTTCATGAACGATGTCATTCTTCATGAGCCCAACTTCCTGTTTAACTACACCAATCTGGGTCATCAAGGCTACCTAACCGATCCCGACACCCTTGAGTTACTTGAAAAAATGCAATTCGAGGCGCTACGGCTTGGTACCGTTCAAGGAAATATCGAAGAAATGGAACCCATCCTCCGTGATGCAGACTTGGTCTCCATTGATTGCGGGGTGATTCGCGCATCAGACCACCCGGCTCATGCACATGCTGGCCCAAACGGGCTCAGCGCTACCTCAGCCTGTCAACTTGCGCGCTACGCAGGCATGAGCGACCGCCTCAAGGTGCTCGGGATTTTCGAGCACAATCATTCGCTTGATAACCGAGATCTCGGATCCCAACTCGCGGGTCAAATCCTATGGCATGCTCTTGATGGGATTTTTGCTCAAAAAGCTGACTATCCTAAGTGTTCTGTTGACGAATACACACGCTATACCGTTGATTTAGAAGAGGTTGATCAAGCTGTGATTTTCCATAAAAGCGGACGCAGTAATCGGTGGTGGATGGAGGTCCCCTATCCCTTGAAAAAAGGCAATCAAATGCAACGATCACACTTCGTCAGCTGCTCATATCACGATTACGAATCTGCGTCAAAAGGTGAAATGCCCGATCGCTGGTGGAACACATTTCAGCGGTTAGGATGAGATTTACGGACAGAAAACGCAGCAGAAATCACGGAGATTTAAAGACTGCGTCCTCCAAGTTTACGAATTTCTCTATATTAGCGTTCTTGAGCGCAGACCTATCTGCACTTAGCCTGCTGAAACACAATTAGTTAATATGAATCGCTATCTCCTTTTGGTTTGTGCTATTGCCGCTTACGGCACATCGATCTACGCACAACAAGACCCGCAATTCACTCAGTGGTTCATGGAACCGGCCTCTTTCAACCCTGCAGTTGCTGGAAATAGTGACCTCACTTGTATCTCGGGGAATTACAGAAACCAATGGCAGGGACTGGATCGTGACCCGAATACATCCATGTTGACAGCCCATACTTTTGTCGACCAATTGAAAGGAGGTGTCTTGCTCTCATTTTACAATGATGCGCTAGGACAAGAAACCAACAACATGGCTCGCCTTGGATATGCGTACCACTTGGAGCCTTTGTCCAATGGCGCCATCGTAAGTGTTGGTTTAGCAGCCTCTATGTTCAGCAAAACGCTGGGTAACGATTGGATCGCAATTGATGATTACACGCTGGATTCAGCCATACCGGATAACGAAACCAGTTCTAGTGCCATTGACGTGGACTTCGGAATCTTCATTCGCAAGCCCGGTTCTTTTTACGCAGGCATATCAGCGACTCATTTGCTCGAACAAGAACTAGAAGGACTGAGCATCAACCCGCGGCGCCATCTTTACTTCATGGGCGGATACGACTACCCGTTGGATGGAGACTATTTGGTTTTGCGAGCCAACGTCTTGGCAAAAACAGATTTTAGCGCAACCATTCAAGACATCAATGTGAATGTACTTTGGGACAACATGATTTGGGCCGGTATTTCATACCGACCTGGAGATGCGGTCGCTCCTACCATTGGCATCGAGTACGCCATGGAAGACAAGCAGAGAAACAGCTACTCCAAACAAGTTTTTCGCTTGGGATATTCCTACGACGCCACGACTTCTGAACTTAGTAATTACTCCGATGGCTCTCACGAAGTATTCCTAAGCTACTGTTTCAAATTCCAGACGATTCCTGCCATAAACCGATTAGCGAATCCTCGTTTTCTCTAGTGTGACATACGAAAGGGCAACTCTTTTCGGTTATTACACGTACACTTCATCTGGATACTAGCCTGCAAGCAATATGAAAAATATCCTCATCATTCTCATAGCCGCCTCCACTTTAGTGGGCTGTTATGCTGGTCCCCAAGGGGAACTCGTCGGTGTCATACCTCGAGAACAGTGGATTCAAGTCAACCCGTATGGGATGAATTACATCCACCTCGGGTCTTATACCATGGGACCAAGCGACCAAGACGTTCCTTTCGCCTTAAACACGCGATCGAAAACGGTTACGGTCCCTGCATTTTATGTCGACGTGCATGAAATATCAAACAACGAGTACCGTCAGTTCGTCACGTATGTGAAGGACTCTCTTTTTCGTAATACGTTAGCTGAAGACGACCAAGAAGCCTACTTCAATGCCGAAGACAATCTGGGCCGTGAGCTAGATCGCTTCATTGATAAAGGATACATTCTCAATTGGGAGACTGAAATCAACTGGGAAGACGAGGATATTTTCGATTTACTCTACGATGAGTATTATCTGCAAGGTTCTGATCAATTTTACAACCGCGCAGAATATGATACGCGTAAATTAAACTACCGCTACTGGTGGATCAATTTCGATGCCGCTGCGAGTAAAGAAACACAAGATGAAGAGTTTGGAGAGGTCAATAGCTTAAACCAGCTGCACTCCATTCGCGCTCATGGAGACCGATCACAATTCGTCATCGAGGAGACTATTAACATTTACCCCGACACGATGGTTTGGGTGCGTGATTACTCTTATGGTTTCAATGAACCATTGGCCGATAAGTATTTCTGGCATCCGGCCTTTGATGATTATCCCGTTGTGGGAGTAACCTGGAGTCAAGCGAAGGCATTCAATGCCTGGAGAACGCAAATCATGAATGAATGGCGTGGTAAAAATGGCCAGTCCGACGTGTCGCGTTTTCGTCTTCCGACTGAAGCCGAATGGGAATATGCTGCACGAGGTGGTCTGGAGTTGAGTCCCTATCCTTGGGGCGGACCGTACATGCGGAATGCACAGGGTTGTCCGCTCGCTAACTTCAAGCCAATGCGAGGTGACTACGTGGAAGACGGTGGCGATTATACCGTCCCGATTGCTAGCTTCACTCCCAACGACTACGGGCTGTATCAAATGGCAGGAAACGTTTCAGAATGGACCAGCACGGCCTATGACGAAACTGTCTATGAATTTGCTCACGACTTGAGTCCGGAATATGCATACCATGCCACTGTTGATGACCCTCCTGCTTTGCATCGCAAGGTCATTCGAGGCGGTTCTTGGAAAGACATTGGATACTATTGTCAGACTGGAACACGTTCTTTTGAATACAGAGACACCAGCAAGGCATATGTCGGCTTTCGAAGCGTCATGAGTTACCTCGGACGAGGGAAGAGCGGTGATCCAGAAGAATGGAATTAAAAAGTCGGTCAAACCATCAATGACTCAGCATTGATGACCGCATTGAACATAGAATTGAAACCACTAAGAGCGCAATAGAGCATGAAACCAGGAAGCAAAGGCTGGAAGAATTTGATGGCGAAGATGTACGGCATTGGAGCATCTGTAGTTATTATAGGAGCATTATTTAAAATTCAACACTGGCCTGGTGCAGGACCTATGTTGGTATTAGGTTTGGGAACAGAAGCCATTATCTTCTTCTTCTCTGCATTCGAGAAGCCACATGAAGAGCCCGATTGGTCCTTGGTTTATCCTGAATTAGCGACTCCTGCCGATGGTTCTAAGCCAAAGAAAGGGACCATTACTGGTCAACTTGACGATATGCTTGCTGAAGCCAATATTGAACCTGCCTTACTCGATCGTTTAAGTGATGGCATGCGCCATCTAGGAGATCAAGCAGAAAAAATGGGCAAAGCTTCCGATGTATCTACCGCCGCTCAGGATTACGGAGATGCGCTGAGTTCAGCTTCCAAACGCGTTAACGAACTTGCAGATAACTATGGGGCTGTAAGCGAATCGCTTACAGGTTTGAAAGACGCGCAAGTTTTAGGTGATTCCGTTGGAACAGCCATGAAGACCATGACCGAAAATTTAACTTCTTTAAATGACATGTATGGCTCTCAATTGGAGCAACTTGCTGTCAACAAAGAACTCTACAGCAACATGGGCGAATTGGTTAAGAATTTGGGTGACTCGATCGAGGACACCAAATTGTATAAAGAAAACATCGCTGAGTTGTCCAAGAATTTGGCTTCTCTCAACACGGTCTATTCCAACATGTTGAATGCCATGGGCAAGCAGGGTTAATGCCTTGTTCAAACCATAGCTAAAAACAAACACATGTCTGGAGGAAAAGAAACACCAAGGCAGAAAATGATCGGGATGATGTACCTCGTACTCACCGCTCTGCTCGCCTTGAACATATCCAAAGAAGTCTTAAACGGCTTCGTTAAAGTGGAAAACAGTCTACTTACCACCCAAGGAACCTTGAGTGCTAAAGTAAACGAGACCAATACTGAACTGGAAGTCAAGTACGCCCAGAATCAAGAAAAAGTAAAGCCTTTTCGTGATCAAGCTACCCAAGTAAACAAGTCATCCAATGACTTGATTGCATACATCACAGAATTGAAGGCGCGGGCAATGGCTTCATCAACCGGCGATTATAAGGAACAAGAAGCCACCAATTTTGATGGCTTTCTAGGCAAGGATGCGAGCGGACGCGATACCGTACTCAACCTCAAGTACATCGCTCAGAAAGATGAGTACATGGCGCTGACCGAGTTCATGGTCGGAGGAGCACCCAACGCCCCAAAGGAAGGTGCGTGGACTGCTCTGCAACTGCGACAAAGCATGGAGTCGTATCGAGATGAACTCAAAGCCATATCGTTCAAAGACAATCAAGGCGTGACCCGAACATTGCCTCCGAATCTTTTGGAACAACTTGATGAAACGTTCCTGTTTGGGACTGAAATTGAAGATGGCAAAGAAGTCCTTTGGGAAGCTGCTAATTTCTATGACGTGCCTCTGGCGGCAGTCATGCCTTTGATGACCAAGATGACCTTGGACATTCAGGATATCCAAGAAGACATCTTATCATGGTTGCTTGGTAGTGTAGATGCAAAGTCTTACAAATTCACCAACCTACTCCCCTTGGTTGTTCCGGAATCAAACTACATCCTTCGCGGTGATAGTTTCCGAGCTAATGTGTTGCTCGCTGCTTTTGACGGTACCAACCCACCTGAGTTTTTTGTCGATCCTCAAAAATTCAACGGTAGGGATTCCACCATGTTGGACTTTGAAGACATCGAATCACTCCCCATTGGAATCGATGGTTTAGGGAAGCTTCGTATTTCAACAAAGGGCATGGCATTGGGCGATGTCAATTACAAGGGACTCATTCGGTTCCAAGGACCTGACGGAAACATTGAACCGTATCCATTTTATACGCCTTCATTCACTGTAGCAGAACCCGCCCTCGTGGTCTCTCCAACGAAAATGAATGTCTTCTATCGTGGACTGCCCAATCCGGTTGAAGTTTCTGTTCCCGGTGTAGCCGGTGACGCTCTTGAAGTGCGCATCAGCGGAGACAATAAAATCAAAAAGCAGCCCGATGGCACATACGTTGTCGATCCAGGAAAAGTAACCGACGCGAAGATTACGGTAACCGCTACTATGCCTGATGGATCTAAGAAAACCTTACCTGCGCGTGATTTCCGTGTCAAAAGAATTCCTGACCCTGTTCCTTCCTTTGCAGGCAAAACGCCATCTGATCGTTTGATTAGTAAGAACACGCTCCTCGGAGCTCCCGGTGTCAGTGCGAAAATGGAAAACTTTGACTTCGATGTAAAAGTTACCGTCAAGAGCTTCAGTATCTCAGTTAGCCGTGACGGCACTTTGGTCGAGAAAAAATCAAATAGCAATCGCTTGTCATCTGACATGAGCGAACTGTTGAAGCGCGTAGGCCGTGGAAATGTTATTTACATTGAGGACATAGTGGTTTCTATGCCCGATGGCACCGAACGTCAGCTTGCCCCAATGAAATTGAAAGTATCCTGATAAAATCAGAAAACATGCGAGTATACACTTCTTCACTTTTGATGATGGTCTCTTGCTTATTCGTTCTCACGAGTACAGCACAGGTATCCAACGTTCTTGACGGAGCCTACGTTAAGGAATCCAATATCACCAAACGCGTTGTGCCTTACCCGTATCTCCGTGAGGCTGATGTGATGTACACCAAAAGAATCTGGCAACAGGTGGATTTGCGCGAGAAAATGAACCATCCGTTCTACTATCCTGTTAAGCCAATCGCTGATCGCAAAAGTCTTTTCGATGTGATTCGTCAAGCGCTATTGGTTGAAGGCTCTTTGGTTGCATACAGCACCGGTCCTGCTGGAGACGATGACGAGTTCCGATATCCCTTTTCACCCAACCAAGTCGATTCTGTACTCAACCCTACAGTGTTGATTCCTGAGTTTGATTTGGACACAGGAGAGAAGATCGGA
>CAWVYB010000049.1:0-12678 GCA_963934215.1 uncultured Flavobacteriales bacterium
GCCAGTGGCTGTCGCCATCACAGATGAAGAAGGGTTTTTTCAGGGATCTTTTTTGGCCGCAGGCCTTTACAAAGCCCTGGCGGTGGATGACGTCAATAGGGACTACCGGTGGAATCCTGGCGAGTCGTTGGCATTCAGTAACGTGTCTGTCGCAGCGGGAGAAAGGTGGGCTGCGCCTTGGTTGTTCGCGCCCACAGTGCCCCCATTGTCACCTGCTTATATTGCATCGGCCTCTGTCGATTCTTCCGGATTTATGCGGGTTTTAGCCCCTAAAAATGAAGAAGAAATGGAGGAGGAGTGGTCGGTGCTTATGGATGATGAGGCCTTGGACATCCTCTGGTTCAGAACCGGGGATAGTGTCAAATTGTGGACCGAAAAACCTCAATTTCTAGAAAGCCCACTCGCAGTATGGACGTGGACGGATGGCGCAGATTCTTTGCAAGCGCGATTGACGCGATCTGCAATGGGAAGCGCGCTGGATATGGCGCCACAGTGGCCAGCAAAAACAGATGTAAGAAGTGAACGAACGTGGGAGTTTGGACGCGTTTTGCGTTCAGTTGACCCTGCGCTTTGGAGTTTGCGCGTGGACACCATCAATCAACTGATTTCACCGAATGATGTGACGCTATCGGCATCCAGTAGAGGGGGCCACTCAGTGGAAATCCGAATAGAGGAAGTCCCGGGTCAGAAGTATGAATTGACCATTTTTCCCGGCGGTGTGACGAGCCGAGAAGGGGCAAGTGTCCAAGACACCTTGATGTGGAAATGGCAAACGTGGCCCGAGGATCATTTTGGAAGTTTTACACTGGCGGTCAGTGACCTTCCAGGCCCGGGATGGTTAAGATGTTCTCCAAAAGGCAAAGCGGAGGTGGGATTGTCGCGGATTCGGTGCGAATCGGATACGATTGTTGGTTGGCCAAAGTTGCACCCGGGTCAATACACAATTGGATTCGAGTTCGATGCGAACAACGATTCTATTTGGCAGGCGATAGACCCGTTGCGACAACAAACGCCTGAGCCGTATTTTTACCTCCCGGAAGCGTTGGAGGTTCGATCGAATTGGGAAATGGAATGGACTTGGAGTTTGAAACGTGAAGACGAAGAATTGGAACAATAAAAGGTTAGTTAACGTGAGAAAATTGCAACAATTGAGCAACCAAAATCGATGCGACATCCATCGCGTTCTGATAGGCCTTATTGTGCTGTTTGGCGGTGGTTTTCTAACGCAAATCGCCGCACAACCATATATCGCTACATCGCAGAATTTCTTTTGTGCCGGTCAGCTTGACCCGGTTTCCTTGTATTGTAACGTGCTCGCTTTTGACCCAACGACCAATGTCGCTGATTGGACATTTGAATGGTCTCCAGCAGGTGAAGTGAGTGATCCCTATGCCCAGTCGGTAACCGTAAACCCCATTGCCACCACTGTGTATTCTGCGGTTATGACCTCTCCTACAGGGGACGTTTTCTTGGACGATATCAGCATCACTGTTTATCCCGATTTTGAGGTGGACGGAGGTCCGGATTTGTTGTTGTGCTCAACCTTGGGAGCAAGTTTGGTTGCCAGTGTAGACATCTTGAATCCAGTAACGTGGGAATGGCAACCTGCTGTGGGGTTGAGTAACGCCTTGGTTTCCAACCCGCAGATGGCGGAAGAATTGAGTGAGGTTTACACGGTGACAGCGACAATCGATGGGCTCGGCGCAACAGGGTGCTTTGCTAGTGATGTTGTTGAAGTGGTTTCAATTTTTCCGGATATGGAGTTGGGTGCAGATATTGTGGCGTGTGCTGGGGACGTGATCACCATAGATCCTGAATTGCCATCGGATTACGTCTACGAATGGTCTGAATCGTTTGCTGTTCTACCCGTGCTTGAAGTAACAGTGAGTGGAACGTATGGGCTGACCGTTACTTCTCCAGAAGGGTGTTTCCATTCGGATGTGCTCGATGTGCTTTTTACAGATGGGCCTTTATTGACCTTGCCAGACTCCACAACAACATGCGCTTCACCCGGTGTGGTTTTGGATGCATCGCCTACAAATCTCGAAACCGGCCCATTTCAGTTCAATTGGTCCCATGGACCCAATGAAGCTGATGTGTTGATCAACGAATCGGGAGTTTATCAAGTTTTAGTGACGGACGCCGGAGGCTGCACAAACAGTGCATTGGTGGAGGTGTTGGCTTTACCTAGCCCAGAATTTTACTTGCCCGGAGACACCTCACTTTGTTTCGATGATTTCCCGGGAGTAGAGTATGTTTTGGGTGTACCTGCGGGGTTTGCCGGGTACCAATGGGAAAATGGAGCGACGAGCAATTCGATTGCGATCAGTGGCCCTGGGTCTTTTGGTGTGGTGGTTACGAATGACATTGGCTGCGAAAGTGAGCAGGCTACCCTTGTCCAAGGGTTTTGCTCTGAGCCGACGCTTTTCATTCCAACGGCGTTCACCCCTGATGGGGATGGATTGAATGAAGTCTTGCGCATTGAAGGTCGAAACCTGGTTGAACTGAACTTCCAGCTATACAACCGTTGGGGCAATCTCGTTTGGCAAGCAAATTCAATCGGAGATTATTGGCATGCACAATCGCCTTCCCTGACACATTACGTGCAGGATGAGCTCTATATCTGGAAAGCGAAATACCGCCACTACACCGACCCCTCGGGTTCGTTGAGTACATGGTTCGAAGCAGAAGGGGCTGTGCGTGTTTTGCGATAACACGCGTTACAGGCTCTGCTATTGTTGAATCAGGAGTTGATTTCCAAAAACCGCTTCACAGCGGTTAAGGTGCCGAAGACAACGAGCGTATCAGTGGCTTCGATTTCCATTTCAGGCTTTGGTACACCGATGATGTGCTCAGTTTTTGACAACCCTTCCTCGTCCGTTTCAAAAACTCGTCGGATCGTAATCAGGCGCAATTCGTATCGGTTGGTCAAGTCGATGCTACCAAGTGGGCGGCCGATGCAGTTCTTCGGTGCATGAATTTCGGCGATTTCATAGTCATCGGGGAGTTCAAGAAACCCGCCAATATTCGGGTGAATTAGTCGTTCGGAGATTACACTGGCAACCTCACTTTCCGGAGTCAGAATTTCCTTCACTCCGAGGCTAGACAAAATGCGTTGTTGGTGCTCACCATTGGATCGGACAATCACACGAGGGACGCCGAGATCAAGCAAATTCAACGCTGTCAATACAGTGGCCTCGAAGTTCTCTCCGATGGCAACGACGGCGGCATCCATATCTTGAACCCGCTGTGTTTTGAGGGCTCGAATGTCCGTTGAGTCCAACGTTACAGCGAGGGCTACGCTGTCTTTGATGTTTTCTGATCGGACAGAATTACTGTCAAAAGTGAATACTTCAGCACCTTTGGAAGCCAAGGCTAAGGCAATCTGTGTGCCATAGCGGCCGATGCCGAATACGGCGAAGCGAGAGGATTGAGGCATGGGGCTAATTTCGGTTGTTTCCCTTTACGATGCGGTAGCTTCCAAGAAGATGGCGTGGAATCGGGCAATATCTTCAAAAGAATTGTACAGCGGAACAGGAGCCATGCGGATGGCATTGGGCTCTCTCCAATCTGTTAGGACTCCTTTTTCACTCAATTGATCAAATAGCGATTTTCCGTATCCGTGAGCAATGACTGAGACTTGAGAGCCTCTTCGCTGAGAGTCTGCTGGAGTAATGACTTCCAAAGCGATGTCGTTTTTGAGGGCGACATCATGAATGGCTTGTTCAAGGTAAGCGGTGAGTCGATCGCCACGTTCACGCAAGGCAGGTAGACCGGCTTCAAGAAATAGATCCAATGCTACAGCATGAACAGCCATATTGAGAACGGGAGCGTTGGACATTTGCCACGCTTCAGCAGTCCCCATACTTTCGAACTTAGGCTCCATCAAGAACCGTTTCTTGGCGTCGTGTCCCCACCAACCTTCGAGTCTTGGGATGTCTTCCCGGCCGGTGTGCTGCTCATTGATGAATGCTCCGGCGACAGCACCTGGACCAGAGTTGAGGTATTTGTAGCTGCACCAGCAGGCGAAATCGACGTTCCAATCATGCAGGTTTAAAACAACATTGCCGATGGCATGAGCCAAATCGAATCCGCAATAAGCGCCGGCGGCATGAGCAGCGCGCGCAATGCGTTCCATGTCCAACAATTGCCCGCTGAAATAATGGACACCTCCCATGAGGACCAAGGCGATTTCGTCGCCAGATTCCGTTAAAACGGCTTCGATATCGGCTTCGTCAATGACGTGCGTACCCGGTCGTGGCTGAATTTCGATCAAGTCCGTTTCAGGATTTCCGCCGTGGAATCTGATTTGACTGGCTAAAGCATATTGATCCGAAGGAAAAGCCTTCGCCTCGCAAAGGATTTTGGTTCGCTTTCCTGATGGCTGATAAAAACTGACCAAAAGCAAATGCAAATTGACCGTAAGGGCATTCATGGCAACCACTTCGTGTGGTTTTGCGCCTGTCAAATGACACAACCCTTCCGCAAAGCGCTCATGGTAGTCTACCCATGGATTCGTGGCGTGAAAGTGACCTTCGACGCCCCATTTGGCCCAGTCCTCAAGTTCAGTTTCCAACGCCTGCTTTGCAGACTTTGGTTGCAAGCCCAAGGAGTTTCCTGTGAAATAGATGGCCTCTTCCCCACCTATCAAGGGAATGTGAAATCGCTCTCGAAATCCCCGCAAGGAATCGTTCGAATCCATGTTGCGCGCGTGCTTGATGCTGAATGTGTCGGCTTGCGAATCGGAGAATGAAGAGTTCTTTGTCATGGTCTTGTCAAATGCCGGGACTTGTTTCAACGAACCGATGCAATCGCACCGCATAAATCGCAAGCCCAACTTTGGAGTGGCTAATTTCGCAGGAAAATTGTCGAATCCATGAATTCAAAGACGCATTCTATTCAGCGGGTCCAATCGAAGGACTTGTTCGAACGGTCAAAAGTCCTGTTTCCGGGTGGTGTTAATAGCCCTGTTCGGGCCTTCGGATCGGTGGGAGGAACCCCTCTTTTTATGGAAAAAGGCCAGGGGGCTTATATCTGGGATGCGGATGGAAATCGATTCATTGATTTCTGCTGCTCTTGGGGGCCTTTGATCTTGGGACATGCGCATCCTCGTGTAGAGGAGCGCATCATAGAAGCCGTGCGCAATGGCACGACATTCGGGACCCCCACCCGATTGGAAAATGAACTTGGGTCGTTGATCGTGGACCACCATCCATATGTCGAACAAGTGCGATTCGTCTCTTCCGGAACAGAAGCGGCCATGTCGGCCATTCGTCTGGCTCGTGGCGTAACAGGGCGCTCGAAAATTATCAAGTTTGATGGGTGTTACCATGGTCACGTGGATTCCCTTCTGGTCAAGGCCGGAAGTGGTCTAGCGACCCTCGGAACATCCTCCTCTGCAGGTGTGCCAGAGTCGTATGCTCAAGAAACCCTGGTGCTTCCTTTGAATGATCTTGATGCTTTAGAGCAATGCGTTTTCGAGTACAAAGATGAAATTGCGGTGATAGCAATCGAGCCCATTCCAGCCAATAACGGACTGCTGATCCAAGATGAGAGTTTCTTGCATGGCCTCCGGAGTATTTGCGACCGGGAGGGGATTTTGCTGTTGTTCGATGAGGTTATTTCTGGGTTTCGTGTTGCGTTTGATGGTGCGGCAGGATACTATGGGATTCGCCCGGATGTGCTGGCTTTTGGAAAAATAATTGGGGGAGGAATGCCTGTTGGGGCGTATGCATCTTCGGCGGAGGTCATGGCACACATCGCGCCTTCTGGTCCGGTTTACCAAGCAGGAACGTTAAGTGGAAATCCGGTGGCCATGGCAGCCGGTGCGGCACAGCTGACCGAGCTTTTGCGACCGGGGTTTTACGAAGACCAAGAGCGCCGTACAAAACGGCTCATCACGGGAATTTTAAAGCACTCTGAAACGGCTGGCTATCCCTTGCAGATTTTCAATCGCGGTAGCATTTTTTGGCTTGCCTTCAGCGACCGCGTTTGGATTCGTAAATCCAGCGAGATTGATCCAGACAGCATGGCCTATTTCAGTAAGTTACACAGTGCGTTGCTGAATCGAGGGATCTATTTGGGCCCTTCTGGTTATGAGGTCGGATTTGTTTCAGCTGCGCACTCAGATGCGATTATTGACGAAGCCATCCATGCCTTTTGTTCAGCCTTGGATGAGGTCTTTGAGTCGAGTTGATCAGTGTATTGAGCTGAACCAAAAGACGGCGCTTCCCTGTAGGATAAGAAGCCCGTCGAGAAGAAGACTGTAGACGGCTTCTTTCCGGGGTCTTACGGTCCATGCTACGATTGGCAATGCAGCAATAGCAACTGCGGCTCGGCCCCAATTGAGGTCGAATACAACAAATCCCGAAGCGCTAATTGCAAGCAAGAAAAGTGCAATTCGGATGGAGCTCGATGCTCCCCAGCGCTGAGGCCATGTTCGAAACTCGCTGGGGTCGAGATTGACGTCACGCACATCGAATGGCACCGTGATACCTGCGACAAAGAGCACTTGACTTATTGCAATTCCCCAAAGGTGCGCGTTTTCGGGGTCCCACCAAGAAATCCCTAGATGGGATGCTGGAAAAATCACGGTTGCTAGGGTCCAGCTCAAGGCGATGGCCGGTAATTTCAAATGGGGTCTTTCACGCCATCCTCGCCCACTGCCGATTGGATTGAAAGCATATCCGATACTCATCACAGCAGCCAAGAGAAACAAGGGCCATTGACTTGCGAGTTGAGGTGCAAAAGGAATGCCTGCTTCGAATAGCCAATGCAACGTAGCCCAAATGGACAGTAAGGTCCAAAACACACCCAGTCGCCCGCCTTGTTTTTGCATGAATTCCAGTCGAGATGCTGGCATTTGTTCGGGCTTTCGGGTGCTTTTCATCCACCGTTGAAAGGTGTAGACCCATCCGGTGCAGGCGCTGATCGCCCATAAAAAAGACCAATCGGCACTTTGCACGCTTCCTTGGTCCGAAAAGGCAATCAGTGACCCCGCTGCACTTGATCCAGCAGCAATAGCAATCCAAAAGTGGGTAAAACCAAGACGTTTGACCATGCCGCTAAGTTCGCACATCCCAGCATTTATACGATGTTCATAGATGGGTTATAAGTGGTAAAAAAAGAGGGATGAGATTTGATCATTTGGTGATGCAAAACAACCAAGTCAAAACTACATTTGTACCCTTAAAACACGTTGCGATATGCGTCTAGCCCATTTTGCTTCCCGTCACATTGGACCTCGATTGGAGGACCAGCAGGCGATGCTTCGTGCCATCGGTGCGGACACCATGGACGACCTGATTGAACAAACAGTTCCGGGCAGTATTCGGCTGCGGGAGCGGCTCGATTTGTCACCGGCGCTGACGGAGAGTCAGTACCTCGAGCACATTGATCACATAGCGTCGAAAAATAGTGTCTATCGGAATTACATCGGTATGGGGTACAATCCTACTGAAGTCCCGAGTGTGATCCGCCGAAACGTTCTAGAAAACCCAGGATGGTACACAGCTTACACGCCCTACCAAGCAGAGATTGCACAGGGACGATTGGAGGCGTTGCTAAATTTCCAAACCATGGTCTGCGACTTGACAGGCATGGAACTGGCGAACGCATCGTTATTGGATGAGTCTTCAGCCGCGGCTGAAGCGATGGCCATGGTCTTTGCAGCCCGACCCAAGGCGCTCGTGAAAGAAGGAGCAAATCGATTTTTGGTCGATGAAGCGGTGTATCCACAAACGTTGGATTTATTGCGAACACGTTCGAAATATCTCGGAGTAAAATTAGAATGCGTGAAGCGTTCAGAGATGGATTTTGTTGGAGGAGATGGTGTTTTCGGGGTGTTTTTCCAATACCCAGATGGGAATGGATTTGCAGAGAACCTTACTGCGTTAATTGACCAGGCAAAAGCCGTCCATGCACAAGTCGTCGTTGCTACAGATTTAATGGCTTTAGCCTTGTTGCGCCAGCCGGGCCTGATGGGTGCGGATGTAGCCGTCGGAACCAGTCAACGATTTGGCGTGCCGATGGGGTATGGCGGTCCACATGCGGCATTTTTTGCAGCGAGCGTGTCCTATAAGCGTCACTTCCCCGGAAGGATTATTGGAGTTTCAAAAGACAGGCTAGGGTCTCCCGCATTGCGGATGGCTTTGCAGACTAGGGAACAGCACATCCGAAGAGACAAGGCGACGTCCAATATTTGCACGGCTCAATCGTTGCTCGCTGTCATGGCGAGTATGTATGCCGTCTATCACGGTCCTCAAGGGTTGAGAAACATTGCGGAAAACATTCACTCGTCCGCACGGACGTTGGATGCTGCATTGAAGGGCAATGATGATTACGAACAAGTCAACGCGTGCTTTTTTGACACATTGAAAATCCGCGTGATTGGAGGCCTCGATGCCATGCACTCGCTGCAGGCTCGTGCAGAGGCGTTGCGCGTCAATTTGCGGTATTTCCGAGACGGAGAGCATGTGGGTGTTTCATTGCATGAACGCGTTACGGAAAAGGAGTTGGTAGACCTTTGCACGGTTTTTGGTGTAAGTCAAGTCCACGGCCTTAAAACGGAAAGGACTTTCTTGGGAGACCTGTGGAGAGAAGTAGACTATTTGCATCATCCGGTATTCAATCGATACCGTTCGGAAACGGAGATGATGCGGTACATTAAGCATTTGGAAAATAAGGACCTCTCTTTGGTCCATGCCATGATGCCCCTCGGTTCGTGCACCATGAAATTGAATGCAGCAACCGAGTTGATTCCCATTACGTGGTCCGCCTTTGCGGAACTCCATCCGTTTTGTCCTTCAGACCAAGCCAAGGGAATGCGACAGATGTTAGAAGAATTGGAGGCTGACCTTTCTGAAATTACAGGATTTGCAGGCGTTTCACTCCAGCCCAATTCAGGGGCTCAAGGAGAGTTTGCCGGATTGATGGTCATCCGTGCGTACCATGAAAGTCGCGGAGACACGCAACGGAATGTGTGTTTAATCCCCTCCTCAGCACACGGAACAAATCCTGCGAGCTCGGTGATGGCAGGCATGCGAGTGGTGGTTGTTGGATGTGACGATCAAGGCAACATTGACATGGCCGATTTGCAGGCCAAAGCAGGGCAGCACTCGAATGAATTGGGGGCTCTCATGATCACCTACCCTTCGACCCATGGAGTCTATGAGGAAGGAATTCTTGATATTACCGGATTGATTCACGGTCACGGGGGTCAGGTTTATATGGACGGAGCAAACATGAATGCCCAAGTTGGTCTGACCAGTCCGGGGTTGATTGGTGCAGATGTATGTCACCTGAACTTACACAAGACGTTTGCCATCCCGCATGGAGGCGGAGGGCCGGGAGTAGGTCCGATTGGAGTAGCAGAGCATCTGGTTCCTTTCTTGCCCGGTCATACGGTGGTGAAAACAGGTGGAGATCAAGCGATTAATGCCATCAGTGGGGCACCATTTGGAAGCGCTCTGATTTGTCAGATTCCTTACGCGTACATCAAAATGTTGGGTGAAAGGGGCTTAACGGCGTCCACTGAGGTGGCAATCTTGAATGCGAATTACCTGAGAAAGAAGCTTGAAGGGGCTTATGACATCTTGTATAAGGGCATGAATGACACTGTAGCGCATGAAATGATCTTGGATTGCCGATCGTTCAAAGCATCGGCTGGCATTGAGGTGATGGACATTGCAAAGCGGTTGATCGATTATGGTTTTCATGCTCCGACCGTCTCTTGGCCTGTGGCAGGAACATTGATGGTCGAGCCTACGGAAAGTGAATCTTTGGAGGAGTTGGATCGCTTTGTAGAAGCCATGTTGTCCATTCGAGAGGAAATCCGCGCCATTGAAAGCGGCAATGTTGATCGCGACGACAATGTGGTGAAAATGGCCCCGCACACGGCACGAGAGGCGACTTCATCCGAATGGGACCATCCGTATTCAAGAGAAGTTGCATGTTACCCTTCTCCGGATTTAATTGCTCGGAAATTTTGGAGCCCTGTTGCCCGAGTAGACAATGCCTTTGGAGACCGAAATCTGGTTTGTAGCTGTCCACCGCTCTCAGCATTTGAAGAATTGTTGGGTTGAATCCTGCCGATTTCAAAGGAAATTATGCAGGACTAAAAACCGCGATATATATTTGTCCAAACCTAACCCACCAAACTGCTCAAATATGAAGCACATTTACATCGCAGCTTTTGCTGCACTTTTCTCTGTAACACTTGCGGCCCAGGGCTTACTCCCAGACGCTGACTCAAAATCTACTCAAGCCCGACGGGTTGAGTCTGCAGATGCAATCCAAGCGGTAGACCGTGAGGTGATTTGGTCTCATGACTGCAATGTTGAAGACTGTGGCGATTGGGTGTTCGGTAATGGAGCTGGGGAAGTCGGATCTCCTTGGGAGGACGTTGATTTGAATTTTGAATGCAGCACCGACGGCCCTGCTGGACCTTACAATCAGTGGGCAGGAGGAACAGGCGACTTTTCTGCAGCAAGTGCGATGAATTCAACGACTGCTGCCAATGGCTTGCTGATCGTTGATTCAGATCTTTTTGGAGCTGATGCGAATTATGACGCAGCTTGGATTGAGAATAGCTGGGTTCAAACCGGCGAAGCAATCGATTGCAGCTCGTTGGACTATGTGAGCATCTCCCTTGAGACACGTTACCGATGTTGGGACAATGGGGCTTCTGACGACAGTGAGAAGTGCTTGATTGAGATTTCTCGTGACGGTGTGAACTGGCCGGACATCAGCACATTTGCTGAAGTTGACGGAACTGTAGATTATGGTGATGGCGTCCTCGTACCAAGTCGTTGGGAGGTATTCCCAGGATATGAGACAGGTAGTGGGTCTGACAACCCATCGTTGGTTGAGTTTGACATCACTTCTGCCGCTGGCGGAGAGAGCATGATCTATGTTCGATTCCGTTGGGCTGGAACGTGGGGCTATAGCTGGGAGATTGATGACATTAGCGTCTACGAGACTCCAGCGAATGACATCCGCATTGACAACTACTTGTCTTACACGGACTACTTCACCACAGGTATTTGGGAAGCAGGTGTCTTTGCCGAAGGCCAGCTTTCTTCTCTTGAAGCCGCTGCGAAAGTGTATAACGTAGGTTATTTGGAGCAAGCGGGAACCATGTTGACATTGGATGTCGACGGAACCGTAGCGTCATCTGACCCGATGCTCTTGGCCTATCAAGCAGTGGACACGTTACGTGTTCCTTTTGATATGGCTGCAGTTGGCACATACAACCTCACATACACGGTAAGCACTGACAACGAAGATGAGAACCCTGCGAACAATGAAGCGACCCAGTCTTTCGAAGTGAGCTCACTGCACTATGGCCGTGATAACGGAACGATGACCGGAGAATTCCCAGCAGAAGGAACGGACGATTTCATTGCATTGAACCCATATGACATCTTCGAAGATGTGACTGTTTATGCGATTGATGTTGCTATCGTGGCAGGATCAGATAACGGCACGCCGGTTGTGGCCCACTTGTTTGATGGAGCGGACGACAACTACATCACGGAACAGTATGGAGGTTTGATTTCAAGCACTTCAGAGTTGGACTTGGCTGCGAACTATTCTAACGACGGAACGGAGGATGACATCGTATGGTACACACTCGTTCTTGAAGAGCCGTATGAAGCTGCTGGAGGTTCTGTACTCGCTGCTGGTTTTGAGCACTACGGTGGATCATCTGTCCAAATTTGGGAGTCACAGTATACGTATGACAATACATCATTTGTATATGGACCTTTCGGATCAGGAGAGGCTTATGATTGGTACTACACCAATGAAGTGCCAATGGTTCGCTTGAACTTGGATCCAAACGCGACCAATACCGTTGCTGTTGAAGAAATCGCAGAAGGGCCATTCCAGTTGTATCCTGCATACCCTAACCCAGCGGCGGAGTCAACGCGTATCCAATACCGTTTGGATCAAGTTGCTGATGTTGCATTGGAAGTGCGTGACATTACAGGCAAAGTGGTTAACCAGATTGTTCGCGGAACGCAGCCTGCTGGATATCACAGCATCACGTTGGACGTTGCCAACATGGCATCAGGTGTTTACACGTACACTTTGAATGTAAATGATGCGCGTTCAACGCAGCGTTTGATCATCAAATAAGATATGAACGCAGCGCTTTGAGCGCTTCGAGATTGATGAAGAGGGGAATTCTGAAAGGAATTCCCCTCTCTTTATTTTCACTTTCTGCAAATAATTGGGCGAGATTGACTTTCTTTATGGCGTCAAAACCTGATTCACACAATATGAAGCATTTTACTTTTCTTTTGGCCGCAATGCTGGTCCTTGCAACTTCTTTGCAAGCGCAACGATTGACGGACGTACACACTTTTGCTCAGATCCCATCTGAGCTTTCTGACGCCGAAGCGCAAATGATGCGCAATGCGGGTCATGAGTCTGCATTGGAAGTTGCACAACGAGGTGGTGGAACCATTTTGTTTTATGAAGACTTTGCCAATGGATTTGAGGGGAATAACACGGTAGGAGCTTGGTCTGCTGAGGACACCGGAAACGGCTTGATCTGGCAGCATGTAGATGTTGCGGGCAACGGTTATTATGCTGACGGAACGACTTCTGGCGTTCAGCCACCAGCTGGAGAGTACTCAACCAACATTGGTTCATTGAACTCAACGACTGCTGACA
>CAWVYB010000050.1:0-12383 GCA_963934215.1 uncultured Flavobacteriales bacterium
AGTTGATATCGCTATTGAGGTCATCACGCCAGAGCTGTGGGTTATTGGAAATGGTACCAAGACCAATCGTTCCTGGACCAACCTCCCACCCCAAATCCACGGTACTTTCTCCATCAGGAATATCAACAACCAACGTCTGCTGAACGTCTCCGCCCATAGAAAATACCGCCAACGATCGTGGACCACCTCCGTTGGCGAACACTTTCGCTGAAACGATGGTCACAGGTTCATAAAAATCCAAGAGGTTGAAATACGCACCGTTATCATGGTACTGACCCGACTGAATATCGGACAGTCCTCCTGTTGCTGGCTCGCCTTCACCCCCAGACAATTCACATGGGAAGGGGCTCTGACCAAACAAAAGAACTCCTGAGCATAGCGCTGAGCAAAGAAGAGAAAGAGAGATAAGTTGTTTTAACATGTCAGCATTCTTCAGATATACAGGAACAACCAAGTTCACTATAAATAAGTTGTGTATTCTTCGAGATTAATTTGAAACGTACTCATTGTTCAATGGCAAGAATCCATAAGCCTTGCTATAACGAAGCATTTGCTCGGTAAAATTATCAGGGAACGTCAAGTTGACTGCAGCAATCACACCTTCTTCGACATACACCGCTTCCATTTCTGGATTGATGAACCCGCCATACGGTGCAATGCCCAACTTTTCAGAACGGTCCAACACCTCCTGATGAATGGCCGGATCTGCTTTTACACCATAGCCTTCAACGAGGGCTTTAGCAGCATCATAGTCCCCTTGAGACTTAATGCGTTGAACCTCTTGAAGCAAGTCACCAAACAAACCACGAAGTGCTTCGTAATCCTTGACGTCAAAATATGTGTTTCCATCTCGGACCACTTTTTCAATGATACCGGCTTCAGCACTGCGCTCAAAACACCAGTGGCTGATCCAAGCGCGGTTGCGCATGTGGGCCTCCTCTATATTGGCACCCAACTCCAAACGACGCAATTGAAGCATCATGCCGTTTCGGATGTAGCTATCGTATTCTGCTCGTCCTGTTTCCAAGGATTCCATCAGTCCCAACTCCACCATTTTCTCATCGAGCATGAAGTACAACGCGACCAAATCGGCACGTCCTTCTTCCAGTGTTGAACTGTATTCCTTGATCGTTTGCTTGGGCTCGCCAATGCCTTCTTCCAACTTTCCAGAAGCATGGCCAATGACCTCATGCATCGCGGTGTGAAGCTTTCCCGCAAGCGAACTGTGCTTTTCAGCCATGGCGACCTCCTGCTCATCATGGGCAAATTCACTCAACATCCCGCCGCCGCCAGCTTGATCATACGCTTGGACAATGTTCCCCAAACTCACTGACTTCGATCCGTGGATGACACGGATCCAATTGGAATTTGGAAGGTTCACACCGATCGGTGTACTTGGTGACGCATCACCTGCCTCTCCAGCCACGTTAACTACGTTGTAAGTAATGCCCACAACCTCGTCTTTTTTGTGCTCTGGCAGGAAGGGCATGTTGTCCTCAAACCATTGCGCGTTGTCCATCAACACCTTCATGCGCTCACTGGCATCAAAATCCTTGATTTGAACCACTGTCTCATAGCTTCCCGTGTAACCCAATGGGTCATTGTAAACCTCAATGAAGCCATTGATGTAATCCACATCTCCCTCGGTATCCTGCACCCAATTGATGTTATAGAGCTGCCATTTCACCAAATCGCCGGTCTCATAGTATGCAATCAAATTCCTCAAAGCCGCTGCCTGCTTGTCATTTTCAGCATATTGCGCTGCTTGATTCAACCAAAAGACGATTTGTTCAATGGCCTCCGAATAGAGTCCTCCAATCTTATAAGTCTGCTCTTCAATTTCTCCCGCTGCATTGCGAACAAGGCGCGAATTCAAGCTGTACTCCACCGGAGTGCGGGTTGACCCATCGACCAGGCTTTCATAAAACGCAACGGCTTCATCGGTTGTCACATCCGGACCATAAAAGTTCACGGCTGAATTCTCAACCAATCCTTTGGCTCCATCCTGCTCAACTTTTTTGGCTTCAACTTCAGGGTTGAAAATGACTGCGCGCAACTCATCCGTTACCGATTGACTCGTAGCAGCGAGCAATTCATCAAAGAAACCTTCAGAGAATTCCGGTTGAATCTTGGTGTTAGAATAATGGTGGTGGATTCCATTCGAGAACCAGATCCGCTTTAAGTAAGTTTCGAATCGCACCCAACCATTGGTCGTTCGATCTCCTTCGAATCCAGTATAGATGGATTCCAGTAAATGCCGAACGCGCAAATTGTAGCGATTGTTTTGATCATACATAATATCCCTTCCGCTCAATCCAGCTTGGTTGAGGCAATACACGAGCGCCTGCTGGCGTTCATTGAGTTGATCAAACCCTGGAACTTGGTATCGAATCAACTTCAAATCCGCAAATTGTTCGGTCTGCCAAACAAAGCCATCGGCATCGGGTTCGCTCGCTCCGCTCGGAGTCTCTTGGGCCACAGCCCAATCGTCTGCAGTGGTGGTTTCCGATCCTTCAGGGGCTCCACATCCGGTGATGAAGAGAGCGGCTGCGCAAGCCGTCAAAAAGTAATTTTGCATGGGTCAAGTGAATTGCTGAGCCGGCAAGTTAATCAAAGTCTTCTCCATAGTCTCTCTCCCTATCTTTGAGCCGTGCGACGGATAGCTCTGCTCTTACTTCGATCCTTCTTGGCACCATTTGCCGTGACCATGCCTGTAGCCCTGTTCATACTGGACATGCAGTTTTTGTGGGTCTACGCGGATGATTTGATTGGAAAAGGCCTCTCCCCTTTAGTCATCGCAGAGCTGATGATGTATGCCTCGGCCCGCTTGGTCAATCTCGCGTTGCCTTTGGGAATTCTTGTCGCCTCCATCATGGCGCTCGGTTCGTTGGCTGAAAAAAATGAGTTAACGGCGTTGAAGTCAGCGGGCATGTCGCTGACTCGCATTTTGCGACCCCTTATTGCCACCATGCTTATTATCTCCATGGGGGCCTTTTGGTTTTCAAATGCCGCCTGGCCCGTTGCCAATTTAAAATTTCGCGCGTTGCTCTTTTCAGTGACCAAGAAACGCCCCGCACTGAATTTACAGGAAGGCGTTTTCTACAACGGGATTGAAGGGTTTGCGATTCGAGTCGACGAAAAGGATGAGGACGGAACCTTGCATGATTTGCTCATTCATGATCATAGGGAAGGAACGACCGGTGTAAGCCGTGTGATGCGCTCAGAATTGGGTCGTATGGACCAGGTGGGAGAGCGACTCGTATTGACCATGATCAATGGAATCAGCTACGAAGAGGATTTGGAGCAATCCGCAAGGAGAAAAGAACGACTGCATCCGCACATTGTGACTGAATTCGGAAGCCAAACGTTTGAAATCGATCTCGCTTCGTTGGATTTCAGCAAAGTGGATGAAGGTTTGTTTAAGAGGGCCCATGAAATGATGACCATTCATCAACTCACAGCGGCCATGGATTCTCTGGAATCACTGAGGGCTGATCGGTACCGTGATGTTGCCCTCTATGGAGAGCGCCAGAACACGCTATTGCGAGACACCCTGACAACTGCAGGAGCAGTGATCGCGACAGGCTCCATTTTGGACCGATTAAGCCCAACCCAGCGCAGGATGGCTTTCGATGGCGCAAGAAGTCTTTGCCGCAACACCCGTCAAGGAATCGCCAATGCCATCGATGATGCCGAAACCAAGAGCAAGCTCAAAGATCGGCATGCCATCGAATGGCATCGAAAGTTTTTTCTAGCCACCAGCTGTATCCTCCTCTTTTTCATCGGAGCTCCCTTAGGAGCCATCATACGAAAAGGAGGCCTGGGGATGCCAACCGTTCTAGCCATCCTCATATTCCTTGGATACTACATACTTTCCATTGTAGGAGAACAGATGATTCGAGCCGGTAAGCTTTCACCCCCGGTAGGCATGTGGATGAGCACAGCCATTTTACTTCCAGCAGCTATTTATCTGACGCGCAGAGCAGTGCGAGATGCCCATGTATTCGCTTGGTCGATTCCGAGCTTCAGGCGTTCAAGAAAAGCACAAGACAACTAATTTTGCCCTTCAATTCCTGATATGCGCATCCTCCAAATTTGTCACAAGCCTCCGCTCCCCAGTTTAGATGGTGGGTGCCGTGCTATGGATGCCATGACTCGCGGACTTCTAGAAGCAGGACATACCGTTAAAGTATTAACCGCTTGTACTGAAAAGCATCCGTGGCAACCGGAATTGATTGATCCCAGCTGGCTAACGACAACCAATGCCGAAGCTGTTTTCATCGATACCCGGATCAACAAGGTGGATGCATTCGCTAGTGTTGTTACCGGAGACAGCTATAACATCAGTCGATTTCATTCTGCAGATTTAGAAAGAGCCCTCACCCAAATTTTAAGGACGTCTGTTTTTGACATGATTCTTTTTGAATCGCTCTTCACAGCACCTTACCTTAAGACCGTTGGTCGCTATAGCGATGGATTAACCATCCTTCGAGCCCACAATGTCGAACACCGCATTTGGCACCATTTGGCGGAGGAAACTCCACAATTCACGCGTAAGATGTATCTGAATTGGCTTGCTGAAAAGCTAGAGAATTATGAAGTCTCCGTCCTAGATGATTTCGACGGAATCGCCGGAATATCATCAGAGGACCTTGTGCATTTTCGCGAGCTCGGCTGTGAATTACCGATGGAACTTGTCCCCTTTGGGTTAGACAAAGCTGAATGGCCCGAGGACACATCCGGATCGGCCAACCATGTGTTTCACCTTGGAGCTATGGATTGGCGTCCAAACCAACAAGGCGTTCGTTGGTTTGTCAATAGGGTTTGGCCTTTAGTGCGTCAACGCATCCCCAACGCAGAATTGAGACTTGCTGGCCGAAATCTCGATATTTCTTGGACCTTTCCTGACAACACGGGCATTCAAGTTTTGGGGGAAATTGAAAGCGCTTGGGACATGATGACCGATAACGGAATTATGGTCATCCCTTTGTTGAGCGGGAGCGGTATGCGCATCAAAGCCATTGAAGCTCTTGCTGCAGGAAGACCAATCGTTACCACGCCCATTGGAGTTGAGGGCATTCCCGCAGAAGACGGAAAGCACGTCATGATTGCTGCCACTCCTGAAAAATTCGCCGCTTGTGTTGTCGATTTATTAGAGAATCCAGAGACGGCACGTAAGATGGGTTTTGAGGGGCGCAAGTGGGCGCAAGAACACTATGAAAACAACCGGCTGATTGCATCCATGGTATCCAACTTTCAAGAAGTCTTTCAGCTTTGAAACTTTTGTTGCTCACATCAAGGCTTCCATGGCCTTTGGATAAGGGTGACAAGCTTCGTGCTTACCATCAACTTCGTTCCTTGCATGCCAATCACGAAGTCCATTTGTTTTGCTTGGTCGGAACCAAGCCCTCCCCAGAGGCCATCGCAGCCCTTGGAGAAGTGACCCACGAAATGCATTGGCACAAGATGCGTTGGACTGCCCGACTTTTGAGAATGGCGTGGGCGCCATTGAGCAGTCGCCCCTTTCAGGTCCACTGGTTCTATCAGCGCAGCGCAGCAAATCGGATTTCGAGTCTTTTAGAGCGCCTGCAACCGGACGCTGTGTATTGCCAACTCATTCGCATGGCTGAATACATCAAAAACCACCACGAATATCCACGCGTTTTGGATTACATGGATGCCCTGAGCGCTGGTATGATGAGGCGATCTCTTCTAACGCGTTTGCCCTCGCGTTGGATCTATCAAATTGAAGCTTCTCGTTTGGCGCGCTATGAAGCGTCCACTTTTGATTATTTTGATTCTCATACGATTATTAGCGTTGCCGATCGCAAGTTGATTTCCCATCCTGATCGAAGCGCTATCCATGTCGTTCCCAACGGGGTCGACAAAGACTACTATGGCACTCAATTAGCCGAAGAGAAATCACCTAAACCATCATTTGACACTGTCGTTTTCACGGGCAATATGAGTTATCCCCCTAATGTTGATGCAGCATGCAGGTTGGCTTCGGATGTACTCCCCCTGACCACAACGAGTCAACTTCGACTTCTCATCGCAGGCACTGCCCCAACGCAACGCGTAAAACAGTTGGCCAATGAACACATTGTCGTGACTGGCTGGATTCCAGATATGCGTTGGGCCTATCATCAAGCGGATCTTTTTGTGGCTCCATTGCGGATTGGTACGGGCCAGCAAAACAAAATTTTAGAAGCGATGGCCTGCGGCATTCCTTGTATTACGACTTCGCATGTGATGTCAGGGTTCCGTTCTGAACATGGAAACAGTACAGCGCTTCCTCCTCTAATACTCGCTGACACGGAAGAGGATACTGCGGCGGCAATCGACACCTTGCTCCGCAATAAAACCAAGCGTCAAGAATTGGGCTTATCCAGTAGAAAATGGATTGAAGATCATGCCTCTTGGGATATTCAGTCTCAAAAACTTGTCGAATCATTCGTACATTCCTCCAAGCATTGAAAACGCGCTTCAGCTATGAAAAACGACACCATCAACATGTTGGCCGGAATTCCAACTTTGGACATTCGGTCATTTGAATCCGGATCAGAATCCGATCGAAAACAATTCGTTGAACAGCTTGGCCATGCCTATGAAACCATTGGTTTCGTGGCCATTCACGGACATGGTATTTCCGACGCGCTGATCGACTCGCTCTATTCAGAGTCGCGTGCGTTTTTTGAACTTCCTCAAGCCATTAAACGACAGCATGCGCGCCCTGAAACGAACAACCAGCGTGGCTTCGTCTCGATGGGCGTTGAGCATGCCAAGGGAAGCGATGCGGCAGATCTCAAGGAGTTTTGGCAAGTAGGGCAGCCTGACCCTCCCGCAAACGGAGACCCGGTGCATTTCCCTTCGAATCAAAATGTCGCAGATTTGCCTGCTTTTCAAAGCACCGCAGTCGATGCTTTTCGTGCTTTAGAAACTTTGGGACAGACTGTCTTAAGAGCCATTGCCATTCATTTGGGTGTTGAAGAAGATTATTTTCACAACTGGGTCGCCGGTGGAAATTCGATTCTACGCGCCATCCACTATCCCCCAATCCTCAGTGCACCTTCATCAGCCGTTCGTGCAGGTCAACACGAAGACATCAACCTCATCACACTGCTCGTAGGAGCATCTGCAGCTGGGCTCGAAGTCCTTCGACACGATCAGACATGGACTCCTGTCACCGCATTGCCAGAGCATATCGTAGTCAATGTTGGAGATATGTTGCAACGATTGACGAATCACCGCTTGAAAAGCACCACCCATCGCGTGGTCAACCCACCCCAGTCGGAATGGGCCAACCCACGTTTTTCCATGCCCTTTTTCTGCCATCCGCGCCCCGATATGAAGCTAGACGCTATGCCGCACCTCTTGGCGCCAGGAGAAACCCCAAAAGAAGGGGCCATTACGGCAGGTGAATACCTCGAGCAGCGCCTCAGAGAAATTGGACTAGCTCAAAGCAAATAGACCCTTTGAACGGTCCTGCATCTCCCCTTCTTTTACGCTCAAAGCGCACTCATGGAATGGGTTGAATTTGTTGGATATGGCATGGCACTCGTAATTGGCGCCATTCTGGGCTTATTGGGTGGCGGTGGTTCTGTTTTGATTATGCCGGTTTTAGTCTACCTCTTTAACATCCTTCCAGCGGAAGCCACTGCATATAGCTTATTCGTTGTGGGATGCGGGGCACTGATAGGGACCTATAGTTCTCTGAAAAGAAACCAAGTCGATTGGAAAACGGGAGGCTTATTTGCCCTGCCCTCGATGTTGGCTGTTTATACGGTACAACGTTGGGGACTGCCCGCAATTCCAGAAACTTGGACTATAGCCCAATTCGAAATGAGCAAAGACACACTCATCATGGCCACATTCGCCTTCATGATGATTGCGGCTGCCTATTCCATGCTGAATCGACAAACCGCTTTGAAACCAAAATCATTCGGAAATGGCCTTTGGTGCATCATCGCAGCTGAAGGACTTGTCGTTGGCACCATTACAGGATTCGTAGGCGCCGGAGGCGGTTTTTTAATTGTTCCTGTACTCGTCGTTTTGTTGGGTATGTCCATGGAAATCGCCGTAGGAACATCCCTGATGATCATTTCCATCAAATCACTCGTAGGCTTTTTTGGCTCTTTGGGAAATGGGGCCGAAGTCGACTGGATGTTAATTTTACCCTTCATGGCACTCACTGTGGTGGGAACGCTCGTGGGAACCTTGATGAGAAATCACGTGAAGGGCGAGACGTTAAAGCGAATTTTCGGGTGGTTCATTTTGCTGATGGGAGTCGTCATATTGCTAACGGAATCGAATTAAAGAAAAGCACAATGGTGATCGAACAGATCTACACCGGCTGTTTAGCTCAAGGAGCTTATTACATTGAATCCGAAGGGTTTGCTATGATAATTGACCCGCTTCGAAACGCGAAGACGTATGTCGAGAGAGCGGCCAAGAATGGCGCGAAAATCACGCACATTCTTGAGACGCACTTTCATGCCGATTTTGTTTCCGGACATGTAGAATTGGCCGAAGCCACAGACGCAGCCATTGTGTTTGGCCCTCAAGCCGATCCAAACTTCCCGTTTCATCAAGCCGTTCACAACGAAGAGATTGCCCTTGGAAGCTGCACCATTCGCGTACTTCACACGCCCGGGCACACCATGGAGTCTACCTGCTATCTTCTTCTCGATGCGGAGAGAACTCCATATGCTTTGTTCACTGGAGACACCCTTTTCATCGGTGATGTCGGCCGACCTGATTTGGCCCAAAAGTCCTCGGAGATCACACAAGAGCAACTCGCGAGCACGCTTTTTCAATCGCTTCGCAACGAGATTATGACGCTTCCGGAACAGGTTATAATTTATCCAGCGCACGGCGCGGGATCAGCTTGTGGAAAGAATATCAGCTCCAAAACGTGGGATTCACTCGAAAATCAACTGAAGACAAACTATGCGCTTCGAGCGGATATGTCTGAGGAAGAATTCGTAACAGAAGTCACCAATGGATTGCTTCCACCACCCGCTTATTTTCCAGAGAATGTAGCATTGAACAAGCAAACCATTCCTGCACTGAAACAAGTCCTCAAACGCAACAACTTGGCGCTTTCTCCTGATGAGTTTGAAGCGCATCATCACATTGAAGAAGCACTGATTGTAGACACGCGAACCAAGGAACAATTCACTGAATCGCACATTCCAGGCTCCATCTTCATTGGCATTGACGGCAATTTTGCCCCTTGGGTAGGCGCCCTGATTAAGGATGTAAAGCAACGAATGCTCATTATAGCAAATAAGGGAACTGAATCAGAGGTGCTCACACGAATGTCCCGCGTTGGATTTGATGGCGCCATTGGATACTTGGAAGGTGGAATCGAAGCTTGGAAGTTGGCAGGGAAGACATGCGACCACATCAATCAAATTACTCCCGAGGCCTTCGCTCTGCTTTACAACCCAGAGGACGAGTCGCTTTTGGATGTGCGAAAGCCAGGCGAATTTCAAGCCGAGCATGTGGACGGAGCGTTTAGTATCCCTCTGGATTTTGTCAATGAAAAAATGCACACGCTTGATGACGCCTCTTCTTACTATGCACATTGCCTGAGTGGCTATCGATCCGCTATTTTCATTTCCATTTTGAAAGCACGTGGCATGCACAACATTACTGATATCAAGGGAGGATGGGAAGCGATGACAAAAACACCCCTACCCACTACAGACTTTGTTTGCTCGAGTAAAGTGAAGTAACAGGCCGTATTACGCTACAATGAATTTATCTCCGATGCACAATCCGACCAGTTTGTTACTCCTCATCATGCTGGAAGCGTGCAGTGTCCTAAGCGCCCAAGTCCCGCCCAATTACAGCGTGGAAATCAACGAGCCGGGTGCTTACGAGGGGGATTTGTATTTCACTATCATCGGCCCCCCTCTCAAGCCGGTCAACATCACTTCGTCCACGGGTGAATTGCTTTTCTCAGAAGTGTGGCCTCAAGAGGGGTACGACTGGAAAGTCAATGATGACGGACTCCGCACATTATTTCATCGAGGTATTTCGGCATGGATTACGCGAGACGCACTCATGCAGCCAATCGATACTACATATTGTCAGAATGGATTCAACGCGGACATGCATGATTTCATCCGAACACCAGAAGGTAACCTCGTGATGATTGCCTATCACTGGCAGTCTGTAGACATGAGTGAATATGTAAATGGTGGAGATCCTAACGCATTATTGGAAGTCGCCATTATCCAAGAATTGAACCCGCAAGGAGAAGTGATTTTCGAATGGAATGCTTTGGATCACATGTCGCCACTTGACTTAGAAAATGCTTTGCTGACGTCAGCTGAAATTGTTATCAATCACGCAAATTCCATTGACATCGATACCGACGGCCATTTCATACTAAGCAGTCGTAATCTCAATGAAGTCACGAAAATTCATCGACAAACGGGAGAAATCTTGTGGCGTTTAGGGGCTGGAGCTGCGAACGAATTCACTTTCGTTGATTCTTATCCTTTTACTTTCCAACACTCCGCGCGTCCACTTGGCGAGAACCACTATCTTCTGTTTGACAACGGAAATTTCAGTTCCATGTTTACGGATTTACCCAATCAATCTCGAGCTGTCGAATTTGAATTGGACACCGTCAACATGACGGCCTCTGTCGTTTGGGAATATATGCATCCTGACAATCTGTTTGGTGCAGCCATGGGCAGCGTGCAGCGCTTGCCCAATGGGAATACTCTGATCAACTGGGGAACACAATTTAGCCTTGATCATGGTGCCATCTTGACAGAGGTAACATCCGAAGGGATACCCGTATTAGAGTTGGTGTTTGTTTCCAATGAAAATATTTATTCGGCTAGTAAGAGCACCGCAGCTTGGGTAGCCCCTATTGCAGGCTGTATGGACAGTGCCGCATGCAATTTTGATCCAGCAGCGAACATTGAAGCAGATCCTATTGAGCCAGCCCTTGCGTGCAACTTTCCCGAAGAAGGATACGATTGTGACGGTCTGTGCTTAGAAGACATGGACCTCGATGAGGTTTGCGATGCGAATGACAACTGCCCCACTACATCGAACCCGGATCAATTGGACAGCGATCAAGATGGAATAGGTGATGCTTGCGATGATACCACCATTGGTGTATTCGATGGTGAAATTCTGGTAAACAGCAAACAATTGATTGCGGCATACAATTCAATTGGTCAAGCACTCAGCACGTCAGAACAACGTGATTACCCTGGCTTGATCATCTCTGTTTATTCAGATGGCAGCACGGTCAAACGTTGGAACCCCTTCCGCTAAAGTCCATGCACTTCCAGGAGAAAAATGTAGCGTAAACAAACCCAACTAAAAAACTTTCCAGCATCCTTGTCTAGCCATCCAATGGCAAGCATACCATCCTTTAGTCCAGGAAGGCTGAGAGAAATTGTGGTTTACCCAGTAGACACTTTTTGTGACAAAACCAGCTCTGCTTGCAAAGCAAAGAATCCAATCGGATGATGAGTTCATGCGGCCTCGTTCCATTCAATCTAAACCAAGTCACTCTTTGATTCAGAGACACGGACCACGCTGAGGATGCCTCTCCTAAATGCTGAAAACACAAGACCAACCGCGCCTTCATTTCTTGGTTCTTTCGCTTCATCATTCGTCAAACTTTTAGAACGCATTGGATTCTTAAATGGTGCAAGCAACTTTGAGAGAATGAACTGAATGGAATGTGAGGTGTTATCTGTACAATGAGGACTTCAGAAGATTTTCCATTGTTTCCGCTTTCCATTTTTCCTGTTCCGGGTCAACAGACTGGTTTGCACATTTTTGAATCACGGTATCGGTTGCTCTTTGATCAACTCGAATCGATGGAATTGGTAGAATTTGGCATCCCTTTTTCTCTCAATGGCAAACTTTCAGGATATGGAAGCGTGTCTCGATTGATCGCATGTGGTGAAAAAGATGAAAATGGACATCGAGACGTGATGATTCAATCGACTGATTTGTTTCGGCTGAAGCGATTCGATAAAAATGAATCAAATCCCTCACATCCCTATCCGACTGGATCGATTGAGCGAATCTGTGATTGGAACGAATGGCAGGTTCAGGGGAGCGCTTTGGACGACTGGACTCAGATGCAGACTTTGCAAGCACAAACGAAAGAGCCCATTCAACCTATAATCTCGGTCATCGAGGTTCTCCAAGAGTTGACTCCCGAGGGCGCTCAAGTGAATCAAATCGTTTCCGATTTGGCTGCGGGAAGGCACCCTTCACGTTTGAATGCGATGCTGCGTTTTGCTCGTGTTGTGATGGAACAAGAAGTCCAAATTAAGCGGGGGTATTTTCCCAATTGAAGCCGTATTTTTGGGGCATGAAAGTATTCATTCCCTTTT
>CAWVYB010000051.1:0-12271 GCA_963934215.1 uncultured Flavobacteriales bacterium
CGACTTCGCTGACGCCGGTTACGACTGTTCTGGTGCTTGCTTGAACGACGCAGACAACGACGGTGTATGTGATGCGGACGAAGTTTACGGATGCGATGACTCAGAGGCAATTAATTTCCAGCCTTTGAGCACTGAATCAACCGATAACTGCTTGTATCCTGAAGACTTCGAACCGGATTGCATGTTCGATACGACAGGTGACGGCTATGTAGGAACAGCTGACTTGCTTGATTTCTTAGGAAACCTCGGTTCAACCTGTCCATAAATAGGACGGGCAAGCTCCTCATTGTTTGCGGAATGTCAATTCTGTGAATAAAACCTGCTTTAAAAAGCATGGGGAGCTTGCCTGTACGTCCTAATTTCGTTGGTCATGTCTGATAGCCCAGCGCAAGTCTCGTATACAGAGGATAATATCCGTTCGCTCGATTGGAAAGAGCACATTCGAATGCGTCCTGGTATGTACATCGGTAAACTCGGTGACGGCCAGTCTGCGGACGATGGAATTTACGTTCTCCTCAAAGAGATCATCGATAACTGCATCGATGAACATGCGATGGGGCATGGTAAGAGCGTAAAGGTGGTCATACGGGATGGAGAGGTTCGCGTAAGAGATTATGGGCGCGGTATACCACTTGGAAAAGTGGTCGATGTCGTTTCCAAAATCAATACGGGAGGCAAGTATGACTCTAGGGCCTTCAAAAAATCAGTTGGACTGAACGGGGTAGGTTGCAAGGCCGTGAATGCATTGTCCATGGAATTTGCTGTAGAAAGTTACCGTGAAGGGGAGGGCAAGCTGGCTCGCTTTGAACGCGGTGAACTCTTGGATGAATCCAAGCTGCAAAAAACAGATAAACGGAACGGGACATCTATTGTGTTTCGGCCAGACAAGGAGATTTTCAAAGCCTTCAGCTACCGCATGGAGCATGTGGAGAAGCTCCTATGGAACTTTGCCTACCTGAATACATCTCTGGCCCTGTATTTGAACGGTGAGAAATTCAAAAGTGACCATGGTCTCAAGGACTTGCTAGAAAATGATTTGGACCGCGATCCACGCTATTCCATCATTCATTTAACGGGTGAAGACATCGAGGTTGCGATAACCCATACGGATACGTACGGAGAGGACTACCAAAGTTTTGTCAATGGACAATTCACTCCACAAGGGGGTACGCACCAAGCCGCATTTCGAGAGGCTTATGTTCGGGTGCTTCGAGAATTTTTCGGTAAAGATTATGATGCTTCGGATATTCGAGGGGGAATTTTGGCAGCTGTTGCAGTCAAGGTAGAAGAACCTGTTTTTGAGTCTCAGACCAAGACCAAGTTGGGTTCTGCTGAAATGGGACCGGATCGCCCAACACTCAAGAGTTTCATTTACGATTTCTTGAAACGTGAACTGGACAACTATTTGCACCGCAATCCAGAAATTGCTCAGTTACTTCAGTCTCGAATTTTACAGAGCGAGCGAGAGCGAAAGGATCTGGCGGGAATCAAAAAATTGGCGCGCGAACGCGCGAAGAAATCGTCTGTTCACAACAAGAAATTACGGGATTGTCGATTGCACCTCGGCGATAAAAAACCGCGCAATGAGGAGTCTACATTGTTCATTACCGAGGGAGACTCCGCATCGGGATCAATCACCAAGGCCCGCGATGTGCAAACCCAAGCGGTTTTCAGTCTGAAAGGAAAGCCTTTGAACAGCTATGGCTTGACTAAAAAAGTGGTTTACGAGAACGAAGAATTTAATCTCCTGCAAGCTGCATTGAACATCGAAGACGGCTTGGATAACCTGCGATACAGCAATGTTGTAATTGCAACAGATGCCGATGTTGATGGCATGCACATCCGGCTGCTGCTCATTACCTTCTTCCTTCAGTTTTTTCCGGACTTGGTAAAGCGCGGTCATTTGTATGTTCTTCAAACGCCCTTATTCCGGGTCAGGAATAAAAAGGAGACACGCTACTGTTATAGTGAAACGGAAAAACAAGAGGCCTTGAGAGTGCTCGGTGCAAAGGCCGAAATCACCCGATTCAAGGGGTTAGGTGAAATCAGTCCGGACGAATTCAGCCATTTTATCGGCGATGATATTCGTTTGGATCCTGTTGTCATTGGAAAGGAAAGCCGTATTCAAGAAATGATGTCCTTTTTCATGGGAAAAAACACACCAAATCGACAGCAATTCATCATTGATAATTTGCGTGTGGAAAAAGATGCCGTTGACAATGAATGAAGAGAATAAGCATTCTGAAGAGGAGCCAATAAAGGACGGTATGGACTTGACTCCGAGTGAGGACGTTCCACCAAGCGAAGGCATGGAACGTGTCATCCAGGTGGCAGGAATGTACAATAACTACTTTTTAGATTATGCTTCATATGTTATTTTAGAACGCGCTGTTCCGCACCAAAATGACGGATTGAAGCCGGTTCAACGCCGGATTTTACACAGCTTGAACGAACTGGATGACGGTCGTTTTCATAAAGTAGCCAACGTCATTGGAAATACCATGAAGTTTCACCCACACGGGGACGCTTCCATTGGAGATGCGATGGTGCAGATTGGTCAACGAGAGCTGCTTCTTGATTGCCAAGGAAACTGGGGAAACATTCTCACGGGTGACCGTGCAGCCGCTCCTCGATACATTGAGGTTCGGCTGAGTAAGTTTGGAAGGGAGGTGGTTTTCAACGCGAAAACGACTCGCTGGTTGCTATCGTACGATGGAAGAAACCGCGAGCCCGATACGCTCCCGGTGAAATTCCCCTTGTTGCTCGCTCAGGGTGTGGAGGGGATTGCGGTTGGATTGGCCTGCAAGACACTTCCCCACAACTTCATTGAGTTGTTGGACTCGAGCATTGCGGTATTGCAAGGGAAGAGCTTCACGTTGTACCCCGATTTCCCTACAGCAGGAACGGCTGACGTTGAACAATACAACAACGGTCTTCGTGGCGGTCGGATTCGAGTCCGCGGTCGCATTGAAAAAGAAGACAACAAAACGTTGGTCATTCGGGAGCTCCCGTTTGGAGTGACAACCGGTTCGCTAATTGATAGCATTTTAAAGGCCAATGACAAGGGCAAAATCAAAATTAAACGCGTAGAGGATAACACGGCCAAAGATGTTGAGGTGGTGGTGCATTTAGCGAGCAATGTCAGTCCTGATAAAACCATCGGTGCGTTGTTTGCCTTTACAGATTGTGAAGTGAGTATCTCGCCCAACTCGACGGTCATCTTGGATGACAAGCCTCATTTCTTGGGAGTGACTGAATTGCTGAAGATCTCGACCCACCGGACGCGCGACTTGCTTCAAATGGAGTTGGAGATTGAGCTTGGGGAGCTGCAAGAAAAATGGCATTTTGCCTCGTTGGAAAAAATATTCATCGAAAATCGGGTATACCGCGATATCGAGGAGTGTGAAACGTGGGAGGACATTTTGTCTAGCATTCACGTGGGGCTACAGCCGCATATTGGTCATCTGCTGCGTGCGGTGACCGATGATGATGTCACCCGTTTAACAGAAATTCGAATCAAGCGGATTTCAAAGTTCGACGCGTTCAAAGCAGACCGGCTCATCGAAGGCTTAGAAGGTGACATCGCGCAGGTCAAACATCACCTGGAACATTTGACGGATTATGCCATCGAATGGTTCCGTATGCTCAAGAAAAAGTATGGCGCAGGCCGAGAGCGAAAAACAGAGCTGCGATCTTTTGAGTCCATTACGCGTGCTGAAGTGGCTGTCGCCAATGAGAAGTTGTACGCACAAATGGAAGAGGGCTTCGTAGGCACAGGAATGAAGCGCGGCGAAGGGGAGTTCATCGCAGATTGCAGTGATATCGATGACATCATTGCGATCCGAAGAGATGGAGTGATGCAGGTGAGTAAAGTCAGCCAGAAGGCGTTCTTCGGGAAAGATTTGATCCATGTGGGAGTATGGAAGCGCGGTGAAGATCGTACGGTCTACAACTGTATTTATTTCGATGGAGATTCAGGAAGGAGTTTGGTAAAACGCTTCAATGTCCCTTCCATCACGCGTGACCGGGAGTACCACATCACCAAAGGGACTCCGAAATCTCGAATTCTGTATTTCACGGCCAACCCCAATGGTGAGGCGGAAACAGTATCGATAACGCTGCGGCAAAGTCCGCGTTTGAAGAAACTCAAGTTGGATTTGGATTTTTCTGAACACGCGATTCGCGGTCGTTCGGCAGGGGGAAACTTGGTAACCAAGCATTCTATTCGAAAAATTGAGTTGGGAGAAGCGGGCGTTTCTACGCTAGGGAAAATGAAGGTGTGGTACGACGAAACTGTTCGGACACTTAATTCGGATAGTCGAGGCCGTCTCTTGGGAGAGTTCATGGCAGATGACCGCATTGTTGTGTTTTTATCGAACGGTGAGTATTTGCTGTCAGGGTTTGATTTGAATACCCGATTCGACGACAAAATGATTCATTTGGAAAAGTGGAATGCCGATCGCCCGGTCTCTGTTGTCTACTTCGAGGGAGAAAAGCAAGAATGGTACGTGAAGCGCTTCTTGCCTGAACTCGTTCAGAAAGCATTCCGTTTCATTGGAGACCATGAGCAATCCCGATTGGGAGTTGTCACGAGTCTGCATCATCCCCAAGTTCGGGTTCGTTTCAATCGCCGCTTTAAAGAAACAAGAGACCGTGAGGATGAAATTATTGATCTGCGTAAATTTATCGCTGTCAAGGGATTGCGTGCGTTGGGCAATCGATTGAATTCGTTGCCCATTACAGAGGTTATTCTCGAGCCTGAAAACGAAACATTGGAAAGTGAAGCGGAAGCGCTTTTGAAGCCTATCGTTGCGCCACCAAGTGGACAGTCGACGTCAGAAGACGCTAAATCGGAAGGAGAAACGCCTTCAACAGAATCCAAAGATAAAAGCGACAATCCCTCCAATAAATCAGAAGGGGAAGACTTCACACATCCGACGTTGTTCTAACTGTCTTCAACCCATTGCGCCATGAGATTTTGCTTTGCTTTTAGTCTTGTATTGACCGTGTTGATGGTGCTGCTATCGTGTGATAATCCCGGAGCCAATGACCCAACCAGCTCGACTGAATCGCTGGGTCAAGGCACCTCTGGAGATCGGTTGAGTCATCCTGACTGGTCGAAAAACGCCACGATTTATGAGGTGAATGTTCGACAGCATACCCCGGAAGGCACCTTCCTTGCGTTTCAATCTGACTTGCCTCGGATCCAGGCCTTGGGAACGGATATCCTATGGCTAATGCCTGTCCACCCCATTGGAGAGTTGAATCGAAAAGGCGGTGAGAACGCCGATAATTATATGGTACAACCCGGTTCTTCAAGCTTGGGGTCGCCTTACAGTGCCCAAAGTTATGTAAAGGTCAACCCAGCCCTTGGAACGATAAACGATTTGAGTAACCTGGTTGCTGCCGCGCATGAATTGGGCATGAAAGTAATTTTAGACTGGGTCGCCAATCATACTGCTTTCGATAGTGATTGGACGGAGACAAACCGGTCGTTTTTCTTGTTGGACGAAGCTGGAAATCTTCAACCGCCAACAGGAACGGATTGGTGGGATGTGACCCAGTTGGATTGGGAGCACGGCCAGGAAAACGGGTTGTATGATGCGATGGCGGACGCCATGGAGTTTTGGGTTGCAGAGGCCGATATTGATGGGTTTCGATGCGATGTCGCTGGAAAGGTGCCAACAGCATTTTGGAACAAAGCCCGACGACAACTTGAGCGGGTCAAACCGGAAGTTTTTATGCTCGCGGAAGCAGAAGTGCCGGACCATCATGACCGTGCATTTGATATGTCTTACGCGTGGCACACGCACCATGTAATGAATCAAGTGGCACGTATGGAATGGTCAGTGGATTCCATTCGATCTGCGCTTGCCTTGGATTCCATGCGGTTTGGTGAAGATGCATACCGCATGATGTTTATCACCAACCACGATGAAAACTCCTGGAACGGAAGCATTGCAGAGCGCATGGGGCCCAATGGTGATGCCATGGCGATGCTTGCGGGAACGTTGTATGGCATGCCTTTGGTGTATTCTGGTCAGGAGGCCGGAATGTCTAAGCGCCTTCGTTTTTTTGAAAAAGACACGGTTATTTGGGGTAATTATTCTAAGACCAATTTGTATCAAACAATCAATGCGCTGCATCATGATGAAGAGGCGCTTTGGAATGGCCCTTTTGGGGGGTGGCCAGAGCTGATCCCAACGGACTTTAGCGATGAAGTGGTGGCATGGAAGCGAACAAAGGGCGAGAGTGAAGTGGTCGTTGCTTCAAATTTTGGCAACGAAAATCGAGTGGTTGCTGTTGGCATTGATACGACGTTTGCCATAGCTTGGGGAGACATTGAGCCTGCGGGTCAGGTGGAAGTGCCTGCCCATCAAACTTTAGTATGGAAAAAGAAGCCTTGAACATGAACGATTCCCCAGCTAAGAAGACCATTGCGTTAATTGCCCACGATGGTAAAAAGACAGCCTTGGTGTCATTTGTTGACTCTCATCGCAAGTGGTTTGAACAATTCAACCTCGTCGGAACAGGAACTACGGGAGGTCGAATCGCAGAGTTAGGGTTGACCGTAGAGTGTCTGGCAAGTGGTCCTTTGGGTGGAGATGCGCAAATTGCAGCGCGCATTACGGAAGGGCTTGTTCATGCGGTGATTTTCTTTCGAGACCCCATGGGAAAGCATCCTCACGAACCGGATATCAACATGCTGTTGCGGCAATGTGACGTGCACAGTATTCCATTGGCGACAAACATCTCTACAGCTCACTTGATGGTTGGAAGTCATGGCTTTGGAAGCAATCCATTGTGAGTTTCATTGAACGAGGAAAAGGGCCTTGGCCTGTCAACAATCAACTTCATACGGTTCAGCGATGGATTGCCCTTCGGCTAGGTGGAGGGTATGAGGATCGCGAGGTTCAATCGGTGGTCCGAGTCTTACTGGATGCGGTCAGTTCGCTGGATCGTGGTCAACGGATCGTAACGGATTGGAAGCCCAATGAATCGGCCTTGGATACATTGGCACGATGGTGCGATCGTTTCAAGAACGGTGAGCCGTTACAATACATTTTGGGAGAATCGTATTTTCTAGGTCTGACATTGACCATTGATGCGCGTGCGTTGATTCCTCGTCCTGAAACGGAGGAGTTGGTTCGCGCTTTATTGGACCATCAGTCAGGCAAAGAGCCCCGGCATGTTTTGGACATCGGAACGGGATCGGGATGCATGGCATTGGGCTGGAAGTCCCAACGTCCGCAAGATCATGTGACCGGAGCGGATGTCTCATCAAAGGCACTTGAGCTGGCTCGAGAAAATGCGAAGAGACTAGAGTATGGTGATTTGGATTGGGTAGAATGTGACGTGCGGGATCAAGATCCATTCACAGGGCATAGCGTTCCCAATGGAGGCTGGAACGTGATCATGTCCAATCCACCCTATATCCCGGTTTCGGAGAAGGAGACCATGGAAGACCGTGTGGTTTCGTACGAGCCTGCCGACGCGTTATTCGTTGCTGACAACGATCCGCTGTGCTTTTACAGTGCTATCGCGGTAGGATGCATGAGTGGGGAGTGGTTGCATGCTGCTGGCTGGCTGGGCTTTGAATGCCATCGCGACCATGCAGATGGAGTGGCTTCGTTATTGTCTGCTCAAAGCGGTTGGCGCACCATTCAAATCGTCACGGACCTGCAAGGGGCTCCGCGCATGGTAGTGGCCCAAAAAGACTGAAACAGTCAGTCGGTTTCGGGTGTGAGCTGAATCATGAGCGCTTCTTGGATCAGATGAGCGGGTATGGCAAATCCAATGCCTTCCACCCCCATGCCGAGTACTTTTTCATTAACAATTCCAATCAATGTTCCGTCTGTATGGACAAGGGCTCCGCCACTATTCCCCGGGCTGATGCTGACATCTGTTTGAATCAGAGTCCGTTCACCATCTTTCCGTTTACCTGAAATAATGCCTTTCGTGACCGAAGCGCCCAAGTCAATGTCGTAAGGTGTTCCCATGGCAAAGGTCTCTTCACCGACATCAATGGATTCATCCAAACTGATAAAGAAAGGTTGGAGTCCAACCGTGTCCACGTGGAGCAGTGCCAAATCATAGATGGGATGGAAACGGACGATGGATGCGGGCAAAGCTTGCCCATTGTCAAAATAAACGGTGTAATCCATGGTCGGATCGGATACCACGTGGTGGTTGGTCACGATGTACCCATCGGATGAAAGAATGCAACCACTTCCGTGACCATCAGCGGCATCAATCGTAACGACAGAAGCCAACGCTTTTGAGATCTTCCCAGCGGGAGCCGTGGCCGTACGCAAAGAAATCGGAGTCCAATCGGATTTCCATCGTTCTTCTAGATTCTCTAGTTTTCGCATGCTTTCGTTGAGCAGCGGATGCTTTAAGGCCAAGAATATCGATTCGGTCAATGCTTCTGAAATCAAATCACGGTCAAACCCGGGGTTGGAAAAATTGTACAAGGCCCAGTTGGATTTGCCTTCAATATGAATCGTATCGGTTTTCATGCCGTACGCGTTGTGCACCCACCATTCCGTATTCAAATGATAAGAAACCACATTTTGCACCCGGTTTTCTTTGACTTGAGTCAGTTGTCCTGAAATCAGAATCGATTCGTCATGTTGGAACATGCCGTCCAACACATCCGATTGAAAACCTTGCTCGCTAAGGGCGGAAGTCAGGTCTTCGTCCAAATTCGAATAGGGAATGTCAACGGCTTCATCTGATGCGCTCACGAATTCAATCCGATTTTCAGCATACTCTTTCATGTCTTGGAAGTATTGCCAAGAATGCTCTCCTTCAGGGATGTGCATGTGAAACCCTTCAATGCGTACCATGGGGTCATCAGGACTAGCCACGGGCATGCGTCTAGGAGGTGCGATGCGATAATGTCGTGCAAACACCTTTTTGGGTGGCGTAAACAGACCGATGGCATTTAAAAATCCGGTGAAGAACCCGACGCCTGTTACAACGTTTCGGTTCTCCTGTGAAATCCCCGCTGCAGCGGTTGCGGCACCTCCAATGGTCAAGGATAAATCCAATAATTTCCAAGGGTTGGCAAAATCCGGAAAGAGCGGCGTTACCATGGGGTAGTGTCCGTCCTTTTCTACGCGGATTAGATGAACTGCTTCGCTATTGTCTAACTTGATGACGACCGAGTCTGTGCCTTCAGGTTGGTAGTGAAAACCCTCCTCCCAAGTCCAGGCATCGGTACTGATAAGGACATTGTCTCCTTGGTCAACGACAAAACGTGCATTCGTGTTGAAATTCAAAGCAGAACACCCCGATAGTCCAAAAAACAGCACGAACAAACCTCCGCAAGCAATCCATGTAGCGGTACGTTGCAATCCAAAAAGGGGTCTGCTCAGCATAGGGAACAAAGTAAGCATCGATTCAAAAACGGTTGAATGAAGCAGTGCAGGGTTATCAGCTTCGATTGTGGATTTCTTCCTTGCATTTACTCTCTTGAATGAAGCATTGCCTGAGCGCTGTTTTCTAAATTTAAGGCATGTCCCAAACACCCAAGGATAGCGAATCTAAACGTAGTCAATTGGACTTTTTGCGGGGAGAACTGCACGGGCACAATCACCGGTATTATGTTTTGGCATCCCCAACCATCAGTGATCGAGAATTTGACCAAATGATGGAAGCGTTGATGGGCCTTGAGGCGGAGCATCCTGAATGGGCTGACCCCAACTCTCCGTCGCAACGTGTCGGAGGAGACCTCGCAGATGGTTTTGAAAAAGTTCCCCATCGTGAGCCCATGCTTTCGCTGTCCAACAGCTACAATGAACAGGACATTGCGGAATGGGCCGAACGTGTTGACCGCCTGCTAGAAGGGGATTCGGTAGAATGGGTCATGGAATTGAAGTACGACGGCGTGGCGATCAGTCTGACGTATGAAAAGGGCAAGTTGGTCCAGGCGTTGACTCGAGGCGACGGGGATGTTGGAGAGGACATCACGGCAAATGTTCGGACCATTCGAACGTTGCCGTTGGTGCTGCAGGGAGAGGTGCCCGATGTGTTTGAAATCAGAGGAGAGATTTTCTTTCCATGGCCAGCATTTGAGGCTTTGAACCTGAGCCAGTCGGCTAAAGGGAAGGAGCTTTTTGCCAATCCAAGAAACACAGCGGCTGGGACCTTGAAAAGTCAAGACAGCAGAGTAGCAGCCCAGCGCGGTTTGGATTGCTTGCTTTATGGGGTGATGCAGCAAGAAGCCGTCCACACCCATCTGGAGTCGGTTCAGTGGGCAGGAGCCTTGGGTTTTCCCGTGCCAAAGTCGGATGAACGCATGCTGGAGACTACCCGAGATATTCAAGGGATTCTGGACTTCATCGCCCATTGGAATGTGGCCCGAAAGGAATTGCCATTTGCGACAGATGGTGTCGTTATTAAAGTGAACGATTTTGCACAACAGCGTGAATTGGGTACTACAGCCAAGTCGCCTCGTTGGGCCATTGCCTACAAATTTGAATCGGAACAGGTCACGACCCATCTCGAAGACATTGCATACCAAGTGGGAAGAACAGGGGCGATTACACCTGTAGCTGTTCTGGAGCCTGTGCTGGTCGCAGGTACTACGGTCAGCAGAGCCTCGTTGCACAATGCGGACCAGATCGCCTTGCTCGACGTGCGCATTGGAGATGTCGTGCAAGTTGAGAAAGGGGGAGAAATCATCCCGAAAGTTGTTGGAGTGGATGTGGGGCTGCGTCCGGCAGATAGCCGGCCGGTTGACTATATTACACATTGTCCGGAGTGTTCGTCTCCACTGATCCGCAAGGAGGGAGAGGCCAAACATTACTGCACCAATACACTGGACTGCCCGCCTCAAATTCGAGGAAGAATCGAGCATTTTGTCAGCCGAAAAGCGATGAACATCGACGGGCTCGGTCCGGAAATTATTGATTTGCTCGTAAGACGAGGAGGGGTGTCGAATGTCGCTGATTTGATTGATTTGCGTATTCGGGCCGATGAAAACTGGCGGTTGAATACGGTCTTGTATAAGTCGACGGACACATCACCAAAAGGAGCAGATCTTCGGGTTCATTATGTGCATGCTTTGGCCAATTGGTTTCATCGCACGGCAGGTGGTCAACGAGCGAGCAATCCCGATCATCTGCACATCGCAAAGGGGGTCGTCGAGGCATTCTGTTCGACCCTTGAAGAGCGTGCATGGGAAGTTGGATTTGACGTAAAACTGCCCAATGTCACGGCGTTTTCATGGCCTCGAGATGGGATGGATTGGCGCGTTTGCTTGGAGATGGCCTTGTTTTCTCATCCCCATCAATTGGCGATTCTAGAACGTGCAAAGCATCTTTCTTTTCCCGATGAATTGCTGGTAGGACCGGAAGCATTGGTTTGGGAAGTTGATGGGTGGGGTATGCAAGAGGTTGATTGGAATGCGTTAAAGAGCTTTCTGCATCGATTGACATCAAGAACACGCCAACGTTTGGGTAGTGTTGAACTGAGCAACTTGTTGCGTGCTTTGGAAGGAGCGTCGAACCGCTCTTTCAATCAACTGCTTTATGCGCTAGGTATTCGACATGTAGGGGTGGAAACGGCGGAGATGCTTGCACAGCATTTTCACAATGTAACGTCACTCGGGCAAGCGGATGAGGTTGCAATTGCTGCAATTCATGGTATTGGACCTGAGATAGCTCGGAGTGTATGTGCATCATTTGGAGACCCGTACTTCTTAGAAGTTCTGCAACGATTGCAGGAGTTGGGCCTACAATTTGAGCTTTCTGAAGAGGATGCAACCGTGCGAGGTTCTGCACTGGCAGGTCAAACGTTTGTCATCACAGGTACGCATCCCGTATCCCGGGAATCATTGGCTGACATCATCCGGAATGAAGGCGGAAAAGTGGTGGGTTCAGTTAGCAAAAAGACCCACTACCTTGTGGCAGGAGAAAAAGCAGGGTCGAAACTTTCAAAAGCGGAAGAATTGGGGGTGAGTATTTTGGATCATGCGAGTTTGCTTGCGTTGATCAATCAATCGCAGTCAATGAATGACACAGAATCAAAGGAGAATTAATTCAAACGAACACATGGGGAGGAATCGATTTGTAGCGCTTGATTTGGAATGTGCCACAAGTGACGTTGGGAACATCTGTGAGATTGGTCTAGTCGTCATGGAAGATGGTATGGAAGTGTCGAAGTTTCGTTCTCTGGTGCGTCCTGTTGTTGAGGCTTTTGGCGATTGGCAACGATGGAATTTTTCCTACAATCTTCAAGACACCCTTGGGGCGCCTACATTTCC
>CAWVYB010000052.1:0-12231 GCA_963934215.1 uncultured Flavobacteriales bacterium
AATCCAACCTTCTTTAGCAGCTTCAAGGACGTTGAGCAGTGATTGCATGTTCAAATCCCAAGCGGCTAAGGGTCTTTTCTCTCCCGTTGCGCTCAACATGGCGGCAAGGTGATACACCTCCTCATACTGGCCCTCTTCGAGGACTTTATGCATGGCGACTTCGTCAGTAGCGTCGAGATGAAGAAAGGTGCTTTTTAAAAGTTGTTCGTTTTCAGGAACGCGGATATCCGCGATATGAATGGAATCAATTCCGTGCTGTGATTGCAGGGCAAGGACCAATTCGATACCCAATTGCCCGGCGGCTCCGATGACCAGTTTCTTTGACATTGATACGAAAGTAATGAACTGCGGATGCGATTCTAGCTTTTGAGGTGCTCTTACCTGCTATTTTTGTTTTGTGAAAGAGATTCAACCCCTGTTGCAGCTGGATTCAGATGCCTTTGATTATGATTTGCCCGAAGCGGCCATTGCCTTGCACCCGTTGGAGCCTCGATCGCGTGCACGGCTGTTGCATGTTTCGGAATCCAAGATTGCTTCTGCCGGAACATTTGAGGATCTTCCCGGCCTTCTTCCGAAAGGATTTCAATTGTGGGTAAACGACACGCGGGTTATCAGAGCGAGATTGATGCTGCTAAAACCCACTGGAGGCCGACTAGAGCTATTTCTATTGGAACCCGTCGGAATGACAATGGAACAGGCGTTGTGCTCTACAGAGCCCTTGATTTGGCGTTGTTTGGTCCGTGGGGCCAAACGGTGGCGCGCTGGGAAAGCATCTTTGCGAGGTGAGGGAGAACAAGCCAAATGGAATGTTCAAGCGCAATTGCATGAAATCGAAGATGGAACGCGGCAAGTGCGCTTTGAATGGGGGGATGAAGGCAATAAAATAACCTGGGGAGAGCTTTTGGAAATGTTAGGCAATACACCATTGCCTCCATACATGCGTCGAAAAGATGAGGTTCAAGACGCTCAGGATTATCAAACCGTTTATGCAGAAGTGCCTGGATCGGTGGCCGCTCCGACCGCAGGATTGCATTATGACGAACCGTTATTGGCCAAACTTCGTGAAGTGGGGACGATGCATTCTGTCACCTTGCATGTAGGCGCAGGAACGTTTAAGCCTCTCACGACCGGTGTGGTTGTCGACCATGTGATGCATGGGGAACACTGTGTGGTTTCGTTTGAATCACTGGCTAATTTGGCCAAAGAGGGCGTTCATCGCGTTGTGACAGGAACGACAACTCTTCGCACACTGGAAAGCTTGTATTGGCTGGCTTTAAAGTGGAAAAAGAATGGCGAACAACCCGAAGGTTTGGATCAATGGGAGTGGTCAAATGAGTTGCAGTCGATTGACGAAACGTTGAATTGGGACATGGCCACAGCAATGAGTTGGGCAATGGATCAATTGCAAGGCCGAGATTGGACGTTCCATACATCCATCATGATGGTCCCGACCTACCGTATTCGATCATGCCAAGCCTTGGTGACGAATTTTCACTTACCCAAGAGCACCTTGCTCTGTTTGGTAGCAGCTGCTATCGGCGAGCGTTGGAAGGAAGTCTACCAAGAAGCATTGAAAGATGGGTTTCGATTCCTGAGTTATGGAGATGGGAGTTACCTGGAGATAGAAAACAAAAAGGCCCGCTAAAGCGGGCCTTTTCATTCGGAAAGAACGTTGACTTAGTTCGCTCCGCGATTGTCTTCAAGATCTGCAGCCTCGAGCATTGCATTTGAAATGCGCAATGTTGCTGCACCTCGTGCACGTGCCAAAGCACTTGATTGTTCTGAGAGGAAGTCTGTTTTTTCAGCCGCTTCTCGAATGGAAGAAGGGGCGACGACCCAAACGCCATTGGCTCCAATGATGGGTTGTGACATATTGCCAACTTCAATTGCGAAGGCTGTACCAACGACCTCAGGTTCAGGAAGAGCTCCAGCACCCTTCAGTGTTGGAAACTTCAAAGCCACATCGGAGGCTGTGAGAACCTGTCCTCCAATGGCTGCTGCCACTTCCTCCATGGTTCCAGTTGCCATGAGGTCCATGTATAGATTCGCTTTTGCTTCTCGGATTGCTCCGGTGCGCATACGTTCTTCAACATGGTCAAATGCTGGGACACCATTTTTAGACACTTGATCAAGAAAAGCAACGACATACGTATCATCAATCAAAATTGGGTTGGAGACCTCTCCTTCCACTGCGTTGAATGACCAAGACACGAGTTCACGAGCACTGCGCAATCCAGAAACGGAATTGGCCTGACGGCGAATATCCTTAGCAATGTTCGTAGGGTATCCAGCATCTCCAGCGGACTGCATGAAGGATTCTTTGTCGCTGGTGCTAATGGCAAACTCACTTGCAGCACTGTAGGCTGAACGCGAAGTTTCAGACGACGGCTCCAATGGGCGTTCAATCATAGCAACAGAAACACGGCTCTTAGATGCCGTATGCTCCATGACCTCGATGAGGTGAACTCCGTACTGTGTTTTTACCGCTCCGATTTTACCCGGCTTGTTTTCAAAACAAAAATCCTCAAAGGCCTTCGTCATGCGGCCACGTGTGAAGAAATCATAGAAACCACCTGTCGCCATCGAACCCGGATCACCGCTAAATTCGGTCACCAAATCTTCAAACTTTGCACCCCGGCGAATGGCCCGCTTCAAGCTATCAGCACGTGCCATGAGCGCATCCATTTCAGAAGCGTCAGAGGGGTTCGTAGCCTGCAACAAGATGTGACGACAAGAAACGCTGTCTGGTTCGCTGCTGAATGACATCACGCGCGCCAACCGGTAGGATTGATTCTTGAGGTATGGACCAACCAAATCGCCTTCCTTCGAATCAAAGAAGGCCGCTTCATTGACATCCGTCTCAACATCGCTGAATTTTAGCGTCATCGACTGAAAAGGAGCTTCGTTTACCGTAGCCACGAATTGGCTGTCACTTTCTGCAGTTGACTCCCAGACGGTTTTCAAGGAATTCAAGTCAGCTTCGATTGCAAGGGCATCGTCAGCGGAAGCCTTCACTGCGATCCGTGCATAGGTTACACTGCGACCATCGGTCTCCTTGTATTCAACATCCGATTTGTGCGCGTTGTAAAATGACTTCACATCGGAGTCGCCTACGGAGACAGCGCTATCGGGAATACTCGCATAAGACTTGAGGACGTATTGAAAAGTGACCTTGCGGTTGGCTTGCAAATAATCGGCTTCTCCTTCGAGGCTGTTGGCGTATATGCCGGCGTTCACCATGTTGTCGTACTTCTCGCGAACTCTCTTATCAGAAATCAAGGCTTTGTAAGCCATGAAGTCGGACTTGCCTTTTGGCGTATTCAACATGGCCCCGAAATTCTGCTGCCAGAATTGCTTGTTTTCAGAGTTAGAATAAAACGCTCGATTCATGTACGGTGAGAACCCAGAGCCGAATAGCATTTCTTGATATTCGTTGTCTGAAACGGTCAGCCCGAGTGCATCGAAATCATCATTGAGAATGATGCCTGTCGTCAGGTCATTCCAGACTTCTTCACTCAGTTGGTCTCCGTTAAAGCCAAGCCGACGGCGTTCTTGCAGTTCGGATTGGTATTCTAAGGCGGAGATTTCACGGCCGTTGACTTCTCCAACGTCGCGGTTTCCACCTTGACCAATTAAGGCCATAACGGCGTCATAAGGAACGAGGAAACCTAGCATTCCAAATCCGATCATAACGATGAGCAAGCCTTGACGGTTGCGGATTTTTTCAATCATTGACATGGTAAATCGACTTCTAATAAAGGTTCGCGAAGATAAGGGAAATCACGCAATGCGTTGAACTGCAAGCGAGGTTGTCGTTGTAAGATGACAACGAACGGGGTTGTTTTGATGTTTTTCATGCGGATCCGTGTTCTTGGGTCCGTATCAAAATGGTCTGGATTTTACTGCTACTGACATCTTCAACCATCAGAGTGCACGTATCCAATTCCAGGGTAAATCCAGGCTCTGGGATGTCTTCAACGTGATGTATCATCAGACCTCCAAGAGTTTCATAGGCATCCATAGCGGGAAGATTTAAGTCGAATTTCTCATTTAAATCTTCCACGTCTAAGCGGGCGGAAAAGCGCCAATAGCCCGGTTCGATTTGCTCTTCTATGAGATCTTCGATATCATGCTCATCCTCGATGTCTCCAATCAGTTGTTCCATGATGTCTTCCATGGTGAGGATGCCCGAAGTGCCTCCAAATTCATCGACAACGATAGCCAAATGACGCTTCCTTTGAATAAAACGGCGTAAAACATCATCCGCGGGCATCGGTTCGGGAACGACAAAAGTCGGATGCAGAATGCTTTTTACTGAGGTCGGATTTTTAAACAAATCTTTGGAATGGACATAACCAATCGTTTGGTCGATGTCCCCTTTGTAGACTACGATTTTTGACAAGCCAGATGAAACAAAAAGTTCTCGGACTTCGTCCAAGGACGTCTCCATTTCTACGGCAACGACTTCGTTTCGAGGAATCAGACAGTCGCGGGCAATGACTTTGTTGAAATCAAGCGCGTTTTGCATAATCTGTAGTTCATGCTCTAGCTCTTGTTCGGGTTCCATTCGCCCGCTGACTTCTCGGATGAAATGATCCAGGTCAGTGGCGCCCATTTGTTGGCCATTGATGGGATTTGCCGTATGCTTCTTTCCAATCAGTCGAATTGCAAGGCGACTGAGCCACACCACAAAGGCCCCTGGAATGGCCATGATATAGTGCAGTATGGTCAAAGGCAAGGCAAACAAGCGCAGCCAGAAGTTCGGATTTGCATGGAAAAGCGCCTTGGGTATGAACTCTGCCAAAATAAGGATGACAACTGTCGTGATGCCAGTTTGTACAGCCAAAGCTAATATGGGATACTGGGCTTGTGGCCAGTCCGAAACGTGAAATAGCCACTCGCTAATGAGTCCTCCAGACTCGAGTCCGCAGAAAACCAAGGCAAGGTTGTTTCCAACCAACATGGTGGCGATAAATTGTTGGGGTTTGCTGGCCAGGTGCGCCAACAAACGGCCTCTCCAGCTCTGCTTCGAATCCAATTCGATTTGCAAGCGATTTGCTGAAACAAAGGCAATCTCCATGCCTGAAAAAAAGGCAGAGGCCAAAAGGGAAATGCCAATGATGATGAACGAACTCGCGGGGTCAGGATCCATGGAGTGGGATTACATCAAACCTACGTAAAAGTTTTAACCGGAGTTTCGTTTTCACGTGTTCAAGTTTTGACTTTCAAGATCTCGTTCCAGTTTCTTGCGAAAAAAGCGTCGAAAGGCATACCATGCAATGGCAATGGCGGGAAGTACGAGGGTTTGCTTTTGTTGCTCCCAACCATATTGAACGATGTACCAGATGGTGACACCTATAGTGGCGGCGACGATCAAGATCCAAAATTTTTCTGCAGCTTTGCTGACTTGAATTGCCCGATTGATATCCATGCTGAGAAAGTTAAAATATTTTCCGAAACCGAATCACGGTGCAGTGAGTTCCATGCCTTCTAAAATAATTTCTCCTGAAGGATGAAGGATGCGGTAGTTTTCAAAACGAGCGTCTGACTCAAGGCCCTCTCCGTATAGAATGCCATCTTTACTCGTGATCATGACAGGACGATTGGTCCAAACTCGATCAGAATCTTCAGCCCAAACCAAGTATTCAGTTTCGAGAATATCTCCTGAGATGTTGCGGAGAACAACCTTGTCTTCCGCCACGAGTCGAAGGTTTTTCTCATCGAGCCAACCTGTCTGCGCTTGCATGTGCGCCTCGAAGTCATTCTCGTCACCGCCCATGAACAATTCAAAACCATCCCGGACCTCAACGACGTCCTCCGAAGTTTCAGCTGTGCCCTTTTCGACACGACGAAGGATTTGCGCTGTTAACACATGGATGATTTCACCTTTTTCAGAGTACTGAAAACGTCCATTTTCAATTTGCTGAACCGGCGCTTCATCCGACGCTGCAAATGCCGTCAATTCCGCATCGGAATTGGAGCAACTCAAAAAGAAGAAAAGCACTGCAACGTGCCCAAATCCGAATCGATTAGATCGATTATCGTACACGGATGACGGTGCTTTCGCCAGAACAAGGGCATCCCGAAATCGTTGGGATTTGGATGTTGTCTCCTTTGCTTTTGCCTACTGCGAAAACCTCCTCCATGCTAGGGAATTGCTTGCTGTTGGCGCTTAATTTCTTACGTGCTTTCGCAGCAGTTTCTTCGTCCCCTTTGTTCACAGCTCGCTGATAGTAGTCGCAAGCGCGCAAATATGCCAAACGGCTTCCTAAGGCACCGTCGTTACATTTTGACGCAGCGCCAGCAATCGCATCTCCGATCAACATCAGGGCATCGGCACTTTCGCTATTGATGTCGAGTACTTTTTGCGCATAACTCCTTGCAGCAGCTGTCTTGCCTAAGAAAGAGGCAATCTTTCCTGTTTTGAGCAAGTATGTTTCCATTTCAGTGCAACCGGCGCAAAGTTCAACGGCCTGCTCCATGTAGCGCAAGGCTTCAGTGAAGTTTTCTACTTTGGATTGCTCAGTCCCAATCGCGAACGCAGAAGGATGACTTGGTTCTTGATAGTGAACGGCTTCAGCGACAGGTAGATAGAGGTCGTTGTCTGAGCAGTCCTTTTGATTCAACAGTCGAAGCACTTTTTGCTTCAAATCCATGTTGCTCGAATCGCTGGCGATTTTTGCGCTCAGGACTGGAACCATGTCCTCACATTGTGCAATGGCGATGAACACTTCATCAATATTCTTCTTGGCCTTTTGAAAGCCAGTGGCAGTTTTTGTGTTTTCAGCAGCGACCGCATTCGCGATGTTCGAATCAATGTAGTCTGTCAAAACCAAGTACTCAGTCAACATCTCACCGAGTTTTTCTTTTGCAGAGTCACCTTCCAACACCTTCATAGCATAAAAAGAAGTGACATAGTATTGACTCAGAACAGCAGCGGACGTTTCCTCTTTCAAGCAATCGATGCTCTCCTTAAACCACGCGTTAGCAGTTGTGGGGTCATCCCTGTTGAACTTGTAAAAATCAGAGGCTTTGTACCCCAGAATGAAGCACCTGTTGTTGGGACGCTTCGTGGTCGCTGGATACAGTTCCATGCGCTGGTCATAAAGCAGGAAAATGCTATCCGTAAGAGAGGCTACACGTGCTGAGTCTTCGAGGCTCGTCGCTTTTTTAACCTCATTTTTCAAGAAGCGAATTCCATCAGAATATAGTCCTTCCCGAGCGGTCGTTGGGCATACATCACAGGCCTTTAACCATTGGATGTAGGCTTCGTCATAATTCTTTTGCTTCTTGTAGCTAACATAAACACTGAGGGCCTCCTTACAAAGCAGCTGCTGTTCTTCGGTATCTCCATAGCGTGATTGGCCCAATGTCAATTGGGGAATCGCAATGAGCAATGCGATCATAAAAATTAGTTCCTTCTTCATGCTTCTCATCTTTATCTGTTCAATCGTACAAACGTTCTCTCAACCAGTTGTTCTTGAAGAACGGCATCAACGAAAATCCAACGTGTATTCGAGTGAAGTTTTCGTTGAGACCGTTGTCTTCTGTGTATCGCTCTCCAAGTTCCATGCCGAAGTGCAGACGACTCAAAGAACGGCTCCCGATCAAAGGCAGGCTAAATCCACCTGAAACAGTTCGTGACACAAGTTGAGAGCCTTCAATCTGGTAAGGCTGTTGGATGAACGAGACTCCGATCCGGTAGTTGGCTTTGCCCCATGTTGGATGCCTTCGTTCAGAGTTGCCTAAAGTCCATTCAGCGCCTGCGCGGAATGTGCGTGACCGCACCCAATTCATCCCGTCGGGTCGAAGCGATGAGTGAAAGCCGTCCTCAACCCGATCCCACCGCGTTTCGGTGTATTCGACACCAGTTCCTATATGTCTTCCGTTGGCATGATCAAAAATCAAGGAGGCGCCAAGGTTCCACGAGGTTGGCATTTGGCCTTGAACGCTATTGGTTGGGATATAAAGTGCTGTATCCAGCGGGATGTCGATGCCTCCCAGGTTTTGTGTTGTTTCATCAAGATGTGAAATCTCGCTAAACAAGGTGGTCTTGGGGGTAAATCTTCCCCCTATGCGCAATGAAGCACTCTTCTCAAATGAACGATCATTGTTGTAGCGTGCAAGCAGAAGGTGATTGTAGATCAAGCCGAGGTCAGGGGCAATGGAGCGGTGCTTCATGTCAATGACAGAACGGTGGTCTAAAAATGTGGGGTCGATCACATTCAATATTGATGTGCGGCTTACTGCGCCAAACAAGTACTGAGTCTGAATGCCTAAATGCAATGTATTGGTCTGAATCAAAACACTATCAGCTATTCCTGCTGGAACATAACCGCGGCTGCGTATGGTTCTAGCCCATCCAATGTGCGCTTTACTCAAGCCCCCCTCGCCGTCGTAACTTTCTTGGACGTTACCCACACCGTCTGTTTCAGAATTACGAGAGAGAGCAAATCCGGAATTGCTAAAAGGCGATACCCCTATGATGAGTGTGTTTTTCCCTCCTTGCTTCTTGATGGCCAATCCCAGGGGGCCCGATGAACCGAAAAGAGCCTTGGCTTGGGTTTCATCTCCTTGGCGCATTTGCAAATGCGTGGTCACTGCTGAGCCTTGGAAAGTCGTTTGACTCAAAGCGGAAGCGGACGCTGGATTGTTGGGATTGAATTGAAAGCTCGTCGTCAGGACGGATTCCATTCCGCCCATGCCAGCATGGACAGGAGATTGCAGCGAACCAATCAGGCCAAACCCAAACCGCGAATACGGGGAGAACTCCGCATTTTGTCCAATCACAGGGACACACATAAGGAGCATAACCAGCGCGGAAAAGGCATTTTTGATCGTGACAAATCGCAACTCAAATTGAGCAAGAGTTGCGGAGCGAACGAGTGAATGGTCAACGTTATCCAACGCTTTGAAGAATTTGGTGATACCCCTTCCAGGTGAGGTTTGGGTCGGCAAAAATGGGGCTTGGATCTTCGACTTCCAAGAAAGAAGCGTCTCCGCCTGTTAGAGCAACGCGGATCTCGGGCCAATGTTTCTTAAACGCGGCGATTCGTCCGTGAATTTCAGCGTTGATTCCACCAATGGATCCTGCAAGAAGACTGGAGAGGGTGTCGTTTCCAATGTGCATGGCGATTCCTTCATTTCCGAGCTCGCGCCAATTTTCTGGATAGGGTAGGGAATGTGTGCCGGCATACATCGAGCGCAGACGCAAGTCAATTCCAGGAGAGATGGCACCTCCGATGAAGGACTGGTCCTCGACAGCGTCCACTGTGAGGCATGTCCCCAAGTCAATGACCATCCAATGCGCGGTGGCGTCGATGTCAATAACAGCGGCAGCGTTGGCCAGTCGATCGAGCCCTACGGTCTCCATGCTTTCGTAGTGCACATCGAATCCCAACTTCATGGCGGAAGTCAGGTATATCAGTGCTTCTGGATGTGGATGAGTCTGGTTCCATCGGGCATTCCAATCTGACCAAAAGTCAGGAGTCAATCCTGATGCAGCGATGAGCATGCGGGAGGGCAATGCCAATGCCTCAATGGCTGCATTGGCCAAGTGTTCCGCTTCTTCATTTACCCAAACTTCGGTCAGTTCACCATCTTGAAACGCAGCCAATTTTGTACGTGTGTTTCCGATGTCAAGAATCCAATGAAGTCCTCGTTTCATTTCCATTGCAGGGTTTCAATCATGTGAACAATGTCTTGTCGCACATAATCCAATGCCGGTCCGATGCTGTCTGGATTTGGAACGTGCTGGAAATACAGGGACCCACGTATGAAATGGGTTGAACTGTCTGAAGCAAAAAATTGCAAGGGCGATGCCACCGGTCCTTCCAAATCAAAAACCAGTCCGCTCACCTGGTTCTCGGGAAGATCAAATGCATGAGTCTGAATGCCTGAAGTTTTCGATTCGTGGCTGAATACCATCTGATGTGCTTCGTCCACTAAAGACATGAAGTCGGCGGGGTCACGCAGTCGAATTAATGTGCAATGCAGCTTTGCCGAAAAGGTGGGGAATACGAGGTTGAACCAACACGCTTGATCAGGGGAGTCCAAAGCGATTAGCTCGATTTTTGCGTGCGATGGAACTTCGAATTGCGGCCCGCAGGGAAGGATGTATGGCGTGTAAGTCGCCGGCGGGGTTTCGATTCTAAAATAACCCCTAGGCTTTGGCAGAGGGTCTTCGGCGCAGCCAATGAACAAAGCTGCTAACAAACCAAAAGCAAGTTGATGAAGGCCTGACGTGTTATTCATCGCGCTCGAAATCTTCAGGCAGGGAAATCTTAATCCGCATCAGTTTGCGCGGTGTTGCCGCATCAACTTTTAATTCCACCTTTTCGAAAACAATGGTTTCACCTGTCCTCAAAATCCGTCCTGCTTGTTCCGTAATAAAACCGCCCAGCGTATCGCTTTCACCCTTCGCCGCCTCCCAAGGTTGGTCTTCTAAATCAAGAATTCGGTAGACATCGATCAGCGCTGTTTTCCCTTCAACGATGAAGGTCCGCTCGTCCAATCGAGAATATGCAATCTCTTCGGCATCGAACTCGTCCGAAATTTCACCGACAATTTCTTCAATGATATCCTCGAGGGTGATCACCCCGCTCGTCCCGCCATATTCGTCTACAACAATAGCGATGTGGGTCCGTCTCTCTTGAAACTCCCGCATCAAATCGTCAATCTTCTTGTTCTCAGGAACGAAGTAGGCCGGGCGCACGTGCGTTTGCCAATGCAGCTCCTGTTCGTTCAAATGGGGTAACAAGTCCTTGACATGCAAGATTCCTTGAATCTCGTCTTGAGATCCTTCGTGAACTGGTATTCGAGAATAGCCAGATTCAATGATTTGTGCGCGCAATTGATTCCAGGTGTCATCCGTTGAAATGGACTCCATGTCCGTTCGTGCGGTCATGACCTGTTTAGCGTCTTTACTACCTAATGCGACGATCCCTTCGAGAATCCGCTGCTCTTCATCTGAGCGGTCGTCATCATCGGTGAGGTGAAGGGCTTGTTCGAGATCCTCCATGGAAAGATCTGTGGAGGGAACTTCAACCCGGCGGCTGACCCAACCTCCAAGCTTCACGAGTGGTCTCCAAACAGGGGATAGTATGCTCCTTGCGATGATCAGCGGCCCGGCCATGAATTGCGCAAATTGAACGCGATTGGTTGAGGAATAGACCTTAGGAATGACTTCTCCGAAGAGTAAAATCAAGAAAGTAACCGCGCCAATATGAAGTGTCCACTTCATCCATTCTTCCATTTCGGATGAAGGGAAAAAGCGTTCCATGACCAGTGTTGAGATCAAAATGATGACAATGTTGATCACGTTATTTAACACCAAAATGGTCGCCAATAAATGCCTCGGTGCTCGAATAGAATCAGGCTTTTCAAGCAGTTCTAGGACCCTTTGGGCTTTGACGGACTGCTCTTGGTCTCTTTCGCTTTCAAGATCCTGCAAGTCGGCGGGAGAGAGACTGAAAAAGGCCACCTCAGAGCCAGAAATCATGGCGCTTAAAAGAAGGAGAACGGCAATCGCTCCAATGGGCAGAAAGTCCAGAAGTGCCCACGTGTTAGCAGAAAGGAAAAGCGAGAGTAGGACGGTCACAGTTGGTTTTTCAAATCAATTAAGATCCTCAAAATGGCAGGTCTGATGCGTCGCCCGCAGGAGCGCTCGCCGCTTGAGCGGGAGATGCAGAGGTCGTTGGGGCGCTTGTATTATCATCGGGAGCCGTGTTTGAAGAATTGCCTTGTTCCGCTTGGGCTTGAGCAGCGGGCTTCATGGATGCTTGGCTCTCTGAAGCGCCAGCGCCAACAGTTCCGGGACGATCGAGCAATTGCATGACATCCGCGATGATCTCAGTCGTGTATCGTTTTTGCCCGGACTGGTCTTCCCATGAACGGGTTTTGATTTTCCCTTCAATGAAGACTTGAGATCCCTTCTGAAGATACTTTTCAGCTGTTTCGGCCATGCCTCTCCAAATCACAATGTTGTGCCATTCGGTTTGCGTAATACGCTCTCCAGAATTGCGGTCTTTGTATGATTCGGAAGTTGCCATTGGGAATGAGCAAACGGGAACTCCATTTGGGGTATAGCGCATCTCAGGGTCCTTGCCCAAGTTGCCTACCAAGATTACTTTATTGACTCCAGCCATGAGTCAAATTTACGTCAAGCAGTGGTTGTAGATGCGTTCTGAGAAGCTGATTTCTTCACATCTTCCCAAGAGCGCTCGAGGACCC
>CAWVYB010000053.1:0-12229 GCA_963934215.1 uncultured Flavobacteriales bacterium
CGACCGTCGTGATGTTCATCTGCAACCACTGCCCTTTTGTGGTGCACTTGTTGGACGGCTTGGTCGCCTTTGGAAACGACATGCAAGCGCTCGGCGTAAACGTCATTGCTATTTCCAGCAACGATGTCAGCACCCATCCGCAAGACGGATTCGCTTTCATGAAGACATTGGCTATCCAAAAGAACTTCCCCTTTCCCTATCTCTACGACGAAAGTCAAGCGATTGCGAGGGCTTATGATGCCGCATGCACACCGGACTTCAGCGTCTTTGACGCCGATCAAAAGTGCGTATACCGCGGCCAATTTGATGCATCACGTCCTGGCAACGACATCCCCGTGACCGGTCATGACCTGCGCAACGTTGTGCGCACGATGTTGGCAGGCCTGGAGGTTCCAGCAGCCGGCCAAGTCCCTTCCATGGGATGCAACATCAAGTGGAAATAAAGACCTCAGCTTTTCGGCACCGCGGCCGTCTTCTGCTCGCGCCACTCCTTGCGCTCTTCTTTCGATAGGAACGTCCACGCTACAATGCGTGTGGACTTGTTGCCGGTTCCCATGGGAATCGTTTTGATTTCGACGGGCTTGATCGCTTTCAATTCGTGGTACAGCGCCTTGAGGTGGGACTGCTTGGAGACGAGGGAGGAAAACCAAAATACGTTTTTGGAGAAACTGCGGCTTTCCCGCATCATCGTTTGGATGAACTTCACTTCCCCTCCTTCGAAGATCAATTCCTTTGAAATTCCGGAGAAATTCAACATCGGACTTTGCTGTTGGCCTCCCGAGAGGTTTCGGGTTTTGCGCAGGGTTCCTTGGATGGCATCCTCTGCACTGGCATGAAAGGGCGGATTGCACAGCACCGCGTCCACACGGTCCGTCGGCTTCAGCATTCCATGAAAAATGCGCTTCCCATCCGGTTGGATTCTCAAGTCCAAGTTGTTGAGCAAACCCGGATTCCCTGCCTTGATGGCCTCCGCAGAGGTCAAGGATTCCTCCGAGACATCCGACCCAATGAAGGACCACCCGTATTCCACGATGCCGACAATCGGATAGATGGCACTCGCTCCTACCCCGACGTCCAAACAGGTAGTCTGAGGTCCTTCGGGGATGGTGCCAAAGTGATTTTCTCGCAGCACATCGGCGATGTAGTGGACATAATCCGCTCTTCCAGGAACCGGAGGACACAGGTTTTTGTCGGGGAAATCCCACGTTTCCAAGCCATAATTGTGCAGGATCAGTGCGCGGTTGAGCAGCTTGACCGCTTCGGGCTTGGTGAAGTCAATCGTGTCGTCACCCGACTTGCTTTTTTTGATAAATGCCGCCAAAGCGGGAAGACAAGCGACCAACGCAGCGACGTCATAACGATCGCGGTTGCGGTTGCGCGGATGCAGTCGAGGACTGTCTGATTTCGGTTTTACAGGAGGCACAGGGCAAGGTACGCACGTAGTCCGGAAGGGTCGTCATCGCAACAGGTGTCGGGTTGAATAATTCCCATCGCCACTTGAAGAAATGATCCATTCAACCAATTATTTTTTGCTTTGAAATTTGATACTTTCACATTTCTAACCCTTTATTTATTTTTATAAAACATCTTATTCCTACGCTCGCCGGCTTAGTAACTATGGTCTTGTTAAGCGGGATTTATTACGAGGGCATTATAGGCGATCGAGTACTCAACGTGTTTTCGGGGCAAAAAAATAGGTTGCTAACCAAAAGTTGGCAGCCTATTTAAAAAGCAGTTACGCTTTATTCCAATCAGAAACCGTACGCGACTCTCAAATGGACGGTGATTCACAAAAAAACCATCCATGAAGATTGGGTTTCCACCGTAGAAACGATGCGCCCTAAAGCAGAACTCTTTCTCGCATCTCTGGAGAAACGAGGCAACTCTCCTCCTTCTGCCTGAAGAGCGAATGGCGTCGTGCCGCGACAAACTGATAGGCCCAACCAGTCATCAAACGAGCTCCGATGCTCCATGGCATTCTGAGCATGTTGGCCAACGCACGAATCGCGGCAGCTCCTTCATGAACCTGGCTGTGCTCGTCCAGAAAGACAACACCTTCAAGCGGAGCAATTCGGAGTGATTCTGACAATAGCCTTTCAGCGGTTTCCCCTTGCAATGGAGCAAAATAAAGAGAGCGCCCCAATCGTTCATGCTGGGCAAGCCACTGAACACTCTTTTGACAAAAGAGGCATGGCCCGTCAAAAAATACGATCGACTGATGCTGTTGATTCTCATCCATGGCATGACAAACTCAACGCGAAGGGCTGTAACTAATGGCCAAGCGAACATTGCGACCATCGGCTGGTAAAATCCCAGGTCCTGGGTATGCCAATGCTCTGCGGGTAAAATACATGGTATTCGTTGCGTTGTTGAGCTTCAGCCCCAAGTGCAATCCGCGATTGCCTAAACTCCTTCCAACCGCCAAATCCAGCGTAAACCGACTTGGGATTTCTCCATAAAGTGCATTGGGAGTTCGAATAGCATTCGTGGCCTCTGTGAATTGAGACGCCGTCCCATCAAAGTGAACCTGAACATGCCATTGACGCGCATTCCATGTCGCCATTAGCCGCGATGTCCATTGCGGTACAAATTCAACTTGCTTTCCCTGAATGGCATCTAAGCCTCCTTCTAAGTATTCACTTTGCATGTAAGACCCCGTCAACTGAATGGTAACGTTGTTCGTTTCATCTCCACTCAACATCCAGTTTTTACTAATTGCAGCCTCCACCCCCACTGTCCTTGCATTGGACAGGTTGGTTCTCAATAGGACAGGGCGTTCAATTAAAACAGGATCAGGAACCGTTGTGGTGATCAAACCAATCTTGTCCCGATACCACAATCCAAAGATCCCGACGTCAAGGCTTAAAATGTTTGACTTTTTACGAAAACCCAAATCCATATTGTAGCCGCGTTCATCCTTGATTTCTGGATCAATGACAACCCCGAGGTTGCTCAATTGAATGTCCGAGAAATTGATGGCTCTATAGTTGGCCACCGCATTTCCATATACCTCGACACCGTCGCCAGCCAGCCACGAAAAACCTATCCCGGGAAGGAGCACCCCTCTGCTTCTTCGCTCATAGGATGAAAACAACGAGTCCTCTACGATCCCTCCCGCTCCATTGTAAATGACTTCCCGATACACCCCTTCTGCCTCCGATTCAATCCACTCCAATCGCAGACCGGGGGTCAATGAGAGTCTCTCACCCACTGCAACAATCGCTTGCGCGAAAGAAGCCACCTGCTTGTTTGGCAGGCGATAGGTCGACCCATCCACTTCATCAGGGGTAAGAAAGGAGAAGTCAGCATCCTCGCCCGCAGTGCCAAGACCCTGACTCATATTGTTGTTACCGGAATATGCTTGCAGCCCCAAAACAAGGGCATGCCATTGATCAGACCCTTTTTTCTCCCACCGGCGGGTGGTACGAATATCTGTACCGACTGACTTGAAACCACCGTCGATCAAACCGCGCTCTTGAAGCGGGTCCACCCGGTTTGGAGTCCCTAAGAAACCAAGCGAAACTCGTGATGCTATTAAACCGTGAACCTTCAAATGGACCTCCCAGGGAGATTGAGAAGGCCTCCAATGCGCCTGGGTTGAAGCCAAGTTCCAAGCTACCTTAAACCAGTTCCTCTCGCGGTATGATGCCCGTGGATTCAGTGCGAACTGCGCATCGGTTAAGCCTCCTGATTGCTGTTCTTGACGTCGCATCCATGAAAACTGATGTTCCAATGTCAAAACTCCATTTTCCCCTGAAAACCGTTGTTTCAAAGAGGCAAAAGCGGTGGTACTCTCAAAATCTGACTGCGGTCTCCAGCCACTTCCTCTTCGATGATCCACCGAGACCAGCCCAGCTGTGTTTTCACCTCCTTTTTTAAAAGTCGCTCCCCACATTTGATGTCCGACAAATCCTTCTTGATCAGGAGCATATGAAGTCGTTGAAGAAATTCCTTTTACTTGACCCCTCTCATTCCAATCTGCCGATTCCATTATGAAGTTCAACATTCCTCCGAGTTGCGAACCGTATTGAAGCGCATTGGCACCCATTACATGCTGAACCGATTGAACCATATAAAGCGGCGGAGTATAGTAAGCTTCAGGATAACCCAATGGATCTGCCGCTATGGGAATTCCATTTTGACGCATGCTCATGTGCGAAGACCGATTGGGACTTAGACCGCGCACCCCAACCCCCAACTGCAAACCTGCACCATCACTTTCCCAAACGTTTGCGCCTGGAAGACCCGAGAATACATTTCTCGCTTGAAATTCACCGGGGACTACCAACTGCTTTGCAGGTCTCAAAACGGTGCTTTTCATGCCTCGATACAAGCCCCCATCCCGCATAGCACCCATCCACTCGACACCCATATCTTCTCCTTCAATCGTAGCTCCATCGAGAATAACTGTTGACGATTGCAAAACATAGACGCACGGGTTTGCGACATCACACCCTCCCAAAGGACTTGTTTCCAAGGGCTCATAACCAATGGCAGAGATGAGCAATTTCATATTGGATGTTACGGAGGAGCATTGAAACTTTCCAAAGACATCCGTTGATGTTGACTCCACCTTTCGCCCCTTCGCATTCACCAAGGAAACAGATGCTCCTTGAACTGGAACGGCCGCATCCGTCAAAACCACAGCGTGCAAAGTTTGTGACAGCCCCCCCTCGTTATTGTCTTGACCAAAAACGGCTGTATCGCAACAGAGCCAGGCCAAACCAAAGACAAGGCAATAGGTTCTGATGGAAGCGCAAAAAGACGTTGTATTCATAATCTCACCAACCATTTGACTGCTTCAATGACGTCCTGATTTTGTGCAAGTCCATTGGACGAATGATGGAGTCCATTGGTATCAAATAATCACTGCGCTTCGTCGCTTTACTAAGGGTTCGCAAATCTACGTATGGGTTCACAAATAATTGAGACCTTCTCCCATTCAAACTCACCCAGATTTCGCTTCTCACGCGTACCTCCTCTCCGATGCGTTCATCCCAAGCATCTCCTAAAGTGTGACCAAAGTCAACGATCATGTCAGGCTGTGTGCTCATTGCTTTTTGTTGATTCGGAGAAAGCCAGTTATCGATGTCCACTTCCTGCTCTTTTCCACTCGAGTCAACAATGTAAAATGTGGCCCACCCTGCTTTCTCCATCAGCATCACCCGCCAACTAAATCGGTAGCCCTGCTCATGCCAAAACAAGGCGCCAGGGGCGGCAATACTTCGGAGTGGAACGACTGCTTGAATCACGAGAAAAGCCAATGCGATTCCAAAGCTCCACCTTCTTGGTATGAGAAGTCCCTTCGTACTGGGTGAAACATGATTGGGAGACGAATCTTCTTTATTCAACGCCCTCAATAAAAATGAACGAAAACGAGCCGTAGTCGTCAAAAAGCGGTTGTGCCATTGATCCGTAAAAAAGACGGTAGTGCAGGCTATCATCACCCAAGGAAAAACACCGATCGGGAACAAGACCCAAGTCAAGACATGAAATAGGACAAGTACCGGGTAAAAATACTTTCTAAAACGTGCCACAATCAGTCCAATGGGGCTAACCAGATCAAACAATGCTCCAGCCCAACTGAATGCAAACGCCACCCATCGTTGTTCAAATAAGCCTCCGATTATCGGCATCCCACTGTGCTGGGGCAACCAGATAGCCAAAGGCAATGCTTGGGTCATCCAGTCTGAGTTCAGCTTTGCAAAACCAGCATAGAAATAGACAAGACAGAGCAACAAACGAGGCGTCCAAATAAAATACCAAGGAGCCACATCCCGCGACTCCTTCGACGGGATAAATGCCAACAAAAAAGCCATCAAAGACACAAAATAATAATGATTCAGGTAGTTGGACTTATCCAACAATTCAACGTAGGTGAAGCAGAGGAAAAAAAGTGCTGCAGCCCATTGATGTCCTTTTTCAAAAAACATCCCAAGGCTACCCAAAATCATACCTGAAAAAAGAAGAAACGCTCCCATACCGTTTGGGCGCGTGAGCCAGCTGAACCCATCAAAAGGGAACAAAATAATCGGATCCAATAATTGGGTTGAAACCCAACCGTTTAGAATAAAACGAAGCGTGCTAAATAGCGTAAGAAGCGCGAACATTCTGCGCAACGTAACGAGCGGAGCAATGTCTAAGTCATCTGACAGTTTATAAGGAATGGTCATCCTTTAGGAGCCCCCGTCAACTTGATTAGTCGCCATCATTGTCTTGGTATGTTATTAAAATCCCTAATGACGACATCATGTCTACTTTCCACAAAACAACCAAGGCCTGCAAGTCCGCATAGACATCAAACGACTCTTGCTGATTTGTGGTCACATATAGCGCCAGAGGGTCTTGCAAAGAAAGCACGGATTCCATCGCAATATCCAATTGCGTTTCAATGTCATTGTTTAGACCTGCACCATATTCAAAATCACCCAAGGCATTCAAGTAATCATCCAATCCAAGCGCAGCATTGACTGCAGTCTTGGCATTGCCATGATAAATAAGATCGGCCATGACCATGGCCTCATACATCAAATCAATACTCCAAACCGCAGCATATGGCGCTTCGACAAGGTCGGGCCTAGGCGTCTGAGTAAACGTGCTAATCCCACTCGGAAGACCCAATTTGTTTTTCCGAACGTCGCCTTCAAAGACACGATTGAATGCATTTAAAACCTCTCCCATAGAACTCCCCATCTCCACACCATCAGAGGCTTTGAAAGCATCCAAATAAGCTCCATTCCATGCGGTATGTACTGAAGAAACCTCCGTCGTTAAGTACTCAGCAACACGACTAGCATGCGCCGCGCGCAATGGGTTATCGGCCATCTCTTGAGCTGTTTCTACCGCACTCTCATTGAAGTTTAAAAGGTAATCAAGAGCAGGCAACCCAATATTATCAAGAGTAGTTGGGGTCCCTGGCGTCCAGTTTTCATTCAAAATGGCCAACTCAATTTTGTTTCCATCCGTTGGAAAACTATTCACAGTTTGAGACAAAGCTCGATTGCTAGCGGGACCAAAATCAAAAAATGCAACACGCTGCCATTGCAGGTACGCAAGCTTCAATTGCTCACGTGTCAAAACCACTTGACTTTCTGATGGATCAGAAATCAATTGCTCGCAAGCTAAATGCAGCTCCATTGACAAATCAACCATTTGAGCATACTCGGAGACGATAATTTCGTCTCCGAGATGCTGCAAATAGGCAGACCGATCGAAATCGATCTCGGAATCCGTTCCATCAGGGTCACAACCGCTAAAGAGGACCAAACATAACAGCCCTGTAAAAAGGCTTGGTTTGAAGTGATTCAAAGTCATTTCCACTGAGGATAATAGATTCTAATAACGGCTTACAATCCTTCTGCAACAGATGCTGAGATGCCCAAAGCTGCAGCTACTGCATCACGTGCATCCGTAATACTGCCGGTAGTCACATTGTAAAAATCATCTCCCAAGTCACTTAGAATGGCATTCGATGCAGAGATATCTACTGACGTATTGGCTCCGTATGGCAAAGCCATGATAAAGGCTTTTGCCTCAGAAAGCTCATGATTTCGAAGAGCGTCGTCTCCGAAGTTTTCAATGGCACCGTTCAAGTAGTGAATCGCTGTTCCGCCTGCAACAAGCTCAAGCTCCTCTCGGATCACTTCAATCTGTTGGTCTCGGACTGTCATGTCATCCGCAACAATCGCAGCTCGTCCCAAACGGAAGGCAGCAGACAGCTTTGAAGCAGAATTCAGAGGAGAGTCCTCCAAAGCAAAGGCATACTTCGCCCAAAATTTGTCAGTTCCCGTCGTTGGGAAGTCCGTTGCCATTGTGAAGTAACCATAGGCCTCGTCAAAATGGTGTTCCATAGTGGTGTAGAACTTCCCTTCTACAATCGCTTCGTTGTCCACATCCATTTTTCCTGGCGCCAAATAGACTGAGGAAATGTTGTAGTAGAAGCATGCACCCATTAGTCCTTTCTCAATGAGCTGAGTCCATTCCTGACCCTGGCCATTTTGCAGGTATTGCTTCGATGCGTTCGTAGTAGAAAGCACAACACCTGTAGTGCCCGCTCCGCCGTCTGTAACATCTGCAACCGTAGTCGCGCTCGCTGCTGCCAAATCAGTCATAAATCCTTCGAACATTGAGATGATGGTTTCATCGCCACCAGCGGTCTTACTTCGAAGCTGCTTCGAAGACCCTGTCATTTCGAGATTCTCTACATCGTCCCACGTATAGCCGTCGTTGGCATACATGGACAACAAAACAGATCCATCGACCGCAACACCTGGAGTGTTGGCCGACTTCATGTAAGTTGTCATTTCAGCGAGCATGTATTGACGCTGCTTCTGACCGTCAAAGCTCACTGTGAGGTTGCCTTCATTGTCATAGAAAGCATATTCATCTGGAGCAGCTACAGCATAATTACACGTACCGTCGTCATCGTCGGCTCCGTCATCATAGTTCGTCGCTAATGGGTCAGTGCATCCCTCACGGTTGCAAGACGCCAAAGTTAAAAGGCCCATTACTGCCACAAAGGACAATACAGTGGAAGAGTTAAGACGAAAATTCATCGAGATAAATTGAAAAGGTTATTGAGATGCAAAGCAACTCTCCAAATTGTCGTTTGACAATCCCACAAAAAGGCTATTTAGATTTAATCTGAATAAAGACAAGTGATTCGATCGGACTTTCTAAACGTTGAAAAATAACTTCACCAGTGACCCTAAATACATATCATAAATAACTTAACCACCACTTCTCTGGATTGTTCTTTTTGTAGTTCATCCAAAATCGAGATGGCCTGTACAGCGCTACCACCGCTGAGATCCAAACTCCATATACCCCGAGCAATCCCAGGCCATATCCCTTCAATTTAGGGCTGCGAGTCACGAATTCATCCAGAATCATGGCATCCCAGCCAAAGCCCTGAATCACGGATAGGCCCCATGCCAGCACGTGAATCAACAACAAGTGAACGAGGTAAAAGAAAAAAGGCACCCGACCAAAGACCATCAGATACTCAGCCCACTTGGTACGGGTATCCAAAAACGACAACAAGATCAACGCTGGCCCCAAAGTCATCAGGCAATACGCCAGTGATGGAGGGTATTTTTCAGGATTCAAAAAGTCCATAGCAGTGCCAGCAAAGTCAGCTTGTTGCATCCAAGGAAAAGCGTTTCCGTAGAGATTCACTCCACGGATGAGAAAAAACCCAAGTACCATTAACCCTCCCGCCTTTCTCAATTGTGCATTCAATAGCGGTTTTGGATTCAAGTGCATCCGCCCCAGGACAATGCCCACCCACATGATCCCAACCCACGGCAATAGTGGATACGCCACAAGCACTTTCAGATCACCAAAGAACGTGGGATGAAATTGGTGCAACAGCGAATACAGGAAACTCGAATCTATTCCTTCCGAAGCATCGAGTGCGTTGTGTCCCAACAAAACGACAGCCGCGAGTATCATCAACCAGCGAGAAGACCATTGAATCACCCCCGCACTCAACACCATGGCGAGGCCAATGACCCAAATGACACCCAGAATCATCATCGGGAAAGCCGGATTGAACATCCATAGAAAACTAACAATAACGGTGTCACAGAACATCAGCCAGAGTCCCCGCGTCAACAAGAAGCGACGGGTTTCAGCATTCCCTTTGCGGGCTTGGATGAACGCAATGGACGCCCCGGACAACAGCACGAATACGGGAGCGCAATAGTGCGTAATCCACCGCGTAAAAAAAATCGCAGGTGAGCTAAGTTCTGGATCACAAGGGTCAAAAAAATGGGCGTCCGCGTGGAAGAAATCCCTCACATGGTCCAAAACCATGACCACCATAACAATGCCTTTGAGGATATCTAAGGAGACTACACGTAGACGCTTTTCTATATCCATTCAGCGAAATTATTCTATCGAACCTCAGCTGATTTTAGGGCGACAAACGATTTATGAACGCAGGCAACCGAGTTCCCCTTCTAAACTTTAGAATTCGTTGTTTACTTTGGCTACCTACTATGCACTGAATCCCTTTTCCATGAAATTTACTTTTCTCCATTGCATCCTTCTTATTGCCCTAACGGCAGCGACTATTGCAGGCAATGCCCAAGATTGCGAAGTCGGCGTAATGACAACCTCAACAGGAAATTGGGCCAACGAAATGTCATGGGAGCTATACGCAGACGACAATCAAACGCTCGAGGCATCGTTTCAAGGCGGGCAGAATTACGCAATCGAGGAGCTGGCCGTCTGCCTAGAGGCCGGGTGCTATTTTTTTGCAATGAATGACTCTTGGGGCGACGGATGGAATGGAGGGGATGTTGAACTGTCCATGGAGAGCGGTGTCATTTTTGAATTTGCACTCTCGGAAGGATTTCTTGCATATGGAACGTTCGAAATTGGAGAGACCGAAGCGTGCGACTATGCGTTGGCCGGTTGTACCAACCCTATTGCTGTGAACTATGTCGAGGGGGCGACAGAAGACGACGGATCCTGCTTTGTTCCAGAAAGTTTTTTCACTTCAGACGGTGACGAACGCACCTACTTCTTGCACATACCCGAAAATGTTTCCGCAAATGCTCCCCTTGTTTTTGCACTGCATGGTCACTCAGGGAGTGCTCCGAGTATGGCCGCATTCAGTGGCATGTCGGAAATTGCTGATAGCGAAGGCTTTGTCGTTTGTTACCCGCAAGGGTTGCCTGACTTTGAGAACATCACTCATTGGAACGCCAACTTGGGTATTTCCAATGTCAACGACATTCAATTCTTAACAGAACTCGCGCTGTATTTGCAGACTTCTTTGGACTTGAGTTCTGATTGCACATACAGCTGCGGCTATTCCAATGGAGGCTATATGAGCTATTCACTAGCCTGTGCTATGCCGGACGTGTTCAAGGCGATTGGATCGGTTGGAGGTACCATGAGTGGAGAGGCATGGGAAACCTGTGAAGCGCAGGCCGTGCCCGTCGTGCACATCCATGGCACTGCGGATGGAGTCGTTCCTTATGGATCAACCCTTGGAAGCAACGACCCTTGGGACGGCGCACCCGATGTAGAGACGGTAGTAGCGCATTGGGCCAATGCCAATGGGTGCACAGAAGTCACTACCACCTCCCTCCCCGATCTCGACCCTTCCGACGGAAGCACCGTGGATCTGATTGAGCATTCGGGATCACCAACAGGATACAAGGCCCAAGTCTATCGCGTCAATGGAGGTGGCCATGACTGGTTTGGCACCTGGGGCAATATGGACATCGAAAGTTCAGCCGCCATGTGGTCATTTTGGTCTTCATTTTGTGAGAGTCCCTTGTCGGTTGCTGAGCCCGTTTTGCCGATCCAATTCCAGCAACCGCATTTGTGTTCGACGCAATCCAATATCCTCGTCGCACACGAAGACATTCGTCTGACCTCGTTCGACTCGAGTGGTCGATTGGTAGCGAGTAAGCTCCTCTTTGCAAATCAATCTTGGGAGATGGCTGGCAGCGGACTACGTTTGGTCGTCGCCCGAAGCAAGTCAGGCCAAACCCAGCAGCTGAAAGTCGTGCTGACGGACTGAATTTGATCGTGTGTAGGCTGGGTAAAAACAAGACAACTCTTGTCGTGCCACATCCATTTGGAGGATGGAATTGCCCCTTTCAGTACATCAGGTGCTTCTTGGCAGACTCCTCCCACTTCGCTTGGTACTTCGCATCAACGAAATAAATCAGGAGGTCTGCTTGGTATGCGTTCTCTACGAAAAAGACCTTTTTCTCGGCTTGGTACGCGGCATCGACAAAAAACCAAAGCCCTTCATTCTTTTCAGCTTGATAAGCCGCGTCCACTTTGAACACGAGCAAATCTGCCTGGTAAGCCGCATCCACCACGAAAATCTTCACATCTGCTTGGTAGGCCGCATCCACGGAAAACACTTTCTGAGCGGACACGCTATCCATGGAGGTCATGAGCAAAACAAAGAGCGGGATCAGATACTTCATGGCATTCGCGTTTTTTGGGTTTCAAGCCAGCTTCGATTCGTCGATTCTCAAAGAAACACAAATGACAGCTTTGAATTGCGATTCAACCCAATTCATTCGAAACCAGCAGATTTAAAACAAAACACGCTCACACTTTAACCATTCATTGACAAATCAACATTGTTGAAATTCAATACACACAACTGCCATCATCGATTTCTGCTAAAGGATAATAGTTGCTTGCTTCAGAATCCATACATCCTTCAATGACAGGGCAGAGCGAATCAAATACC
>CAWVYB010000054.1:0-12137 GCA_963934215.1 uncultured Flavobacteriales bacterium
TCACATCGGAATGGGAGCATTGGCTGCGTAAAAATTGCAATGCAACGCCTTTGGATGCTACGTGAACAGTCCATCCGCTTCGCCGGGCATGCTCAATCAAAGGCAGTGTCCGGGTGGCGTGCCCCATGCCCCAATTGAGCACCGTGAATAAAAGCCGAGTTGATGTGGAGTCAGGAGTGCTCATCGCCGCGTAAGTTCCGTAATTTTGGCCAATCTATGGGCAAAGGTAAATTGGTCAAATGGCAGGAGCTCGCAACCTTCGAAAGGGTTTTTGAGCCAACGTTGCAGGAAGCTGTGGACGGCACAGATTATGAGCTGAAAGGTTCTTGGTCGCAAAAAGTTTTTGGCAATGATCATCCCATTGTCCTTGAACTGGGTTGCGGAAAGGGGGAGTACACGCTGGCGCAAGCCCGCAGGGACCCCTCGCGCAACTACATCGGTGTGGACATCAAAGGACAACGTGTGTGGCGCGGCGCCAAAACGGCCAATGAGGAGGAAATGCAACACGTTGCTTTCTTGCGCACGCGCATTGAATTTGTAGACCGCTACTTCGGACCCAATGAAGTCAGCGAAATTTGGTTGACATTCAGTGACCCTCAACCAAAAGACGAGAAAGGAACGAAACGCATCACCTCTTCGGTATTCATTGAGAAGCGGTACCGCAAATTCCTGAAGCCAGGCAGTCTGATCCACGTCAAAAGTGACAGCCCCTTGCTGTATCAATTGACCAAAGAAGGATATGAAGAGGCTGGCTATGAGATCTTGTATGATAGCAGCGACGTCTACGGAGAATTGATTCATCGTGTTCCAGATGATTTGCGTGAATTGTTGGAGGTGAAGACGTTTTACGAGCAAATGTGGCTGGAAGAAGGACGGAAGATTCACTACCTCCAAATTCGCATTTGAATGTCCAAAGCGGATGTGTTCCAACGCGATGTCTTTGCCCTAACACGTGCCATTCCTTACGGTCGAGTGACCTCGTATGGAGCAATTGCGCGGAGCATTGGAGCGGCTGGAGCTGCAAGACGGGTAGGTTGGGTGCTCAACACAAGTTTTAATGTTGTACCGCCAGTTCCCGCTCACCGAGTGGTCAATCGTCTGGGGCTGCTCACAGGACGTATGCATTTCCCCGAGGATCATTCGATGGAGGCTCAGCTCATGGTGGAGGGAGTTGAAATTAGGGATTACGGAGTAGTGAATTTTGCAGAAAAGTTCTGGGACCCTCAAGTCGAATGGTTGGATTGAATGTAAAATGAAGAATAGCATGACAAAGGAAGCGGTGTTGGATGCGTTGCGGCTCGTCGTTGACCCTGAATTGGGCAAGGACTTGGTCACATTGGACTTTGTGGTTTCCATAGAGGTCGGAGAATCAGGTGTCCAGGTAGAAGTGAAATCGTCCAATCCTGCCATGCATGCGCGTACGCGGTTGCAAGAGGCTGTGGAGTTTGCATTGGAACGAACGTTTGGTCAAGAAGTGGCTGTTGAAGTGACCGTCTCTACATTAAAAAAGGAAGAACGCACGTCAGAAACACGAAAAGTGCTTCCCGGCGTGAAACAGATTATCGCGATTGCATCGGGCAAGGGCGGGGTAGGGAAAAGCACGGTGGCATCGAATTTGGCGGTGGGTCTGGCGCAACTTGGTTACCAGGTTGGGTTGTGTGATGCCGACATTTACGGACCGAGCGTCCCAACGATGTTCGATGTTACCAAAGAAAAGCCCGCGCCGATTGAAGTAGGAGATCGAACACTCATCCAGCCCGTGGAACAATATGGAGTCAAGGTGCTTTCCATAGGATTTTTTGCTGACCCCAATCAAGCCATTGTATGGCGAGGTCCCATGGCGAGTCGTGCATTGACCCAGTTGTTTACGGATACGCATTGGGGTGATTTGGATTTTATGCTCATCGATTTGCCTCCAGGCACAGGTGATATTCATTTATCGTTGGTACAGGAGGTTCCGTTGACTGGAGCTGTCGTTGTGAGTACACCGCAAGAGGTGGCTTTGGCGGATGCGCGCAAGGGTGTGGGCATGTTCCGTTTGGAGAGTGTCCAAGTGCCGGTTCTGGGAATAATTGAGAACATGGCGTATTTCGTGCCACCGGATGCTCCGGAAAAACGATATGATATATTTGGCACGGATGGAGCTAAGCGGCTTGCGGATGCGCTGGATGTGCCATTCTTAGGAGAGTTACCGCTCATGCAGACAATTCGAGAAGCAGGGGATGCCGGTCGACCGGCCATGCTTCAAGGAGATTCACTGGCTGCTGCGGCATTCCGTCTCGTCTTGTCTAACTTGCTGAAACAATTGGGAAAAAACGTCGAATGATGTCAGACCGCACTTCAATGGAAAATCTGGAAGGCCGCGTGCAGCGTGCCCTAGCGGATTTACGTCCCTACCTCGAAGCCGATGGAGGAGATATCCAGTTGGTCGAAATTACCAAGGACCTCTGTGTGAAGGTGGAGTTGCACGGCGCATGTGCTGATTGTCAGATGATCCACATGACCATGAAAGGGGGAGTTGAGCAGGCGATTCGCCAGGCGGCGCCTGAAATAACAAAAGTAGAGGCCATCAATTGGCCCGAAGCTTAATCACGAATTATCCGAGAACATCCGGTGCATTCCTTTTGTTGCATCATTACTTTCGCGCTGTCGAAAATTCCATGAAGGAATTTATTGAACGGGTAGAACCATTGCCATGATCCAAACGGACATTCTTATAATAGGAGCCGGACCTTGCGGCTTATTCACCGTATTTGAAGCGGGGTTGCTAAAACTACGTTGTCACTTAATCGATGCTTTGCCTCAAGCTGGCGGGCAGTGTTCGGAAATATATCCGAAGAAACCCATCTATGATATCCCGGCGTATCCCTCCATTTTGGCTGGGGACCTGGTCGATAAACTGATGGAGCAAGCGGCTCCTTTTCAGCCTGGATTCACCTTGGGTGAGCGCGCTGAAACCATCGAAAAGGATGCGGAAGATCAATTTATTTTGACGACAAATCGCGGGACGAAACACCGGGCTCCCATCATCGCTATTGCGGGTGGTTTAGGATGTTTTGAGCCGCGTAAACCGCCAGTTCCTGGACTTGCTTCATTTGAGGATCACGGAGTGGAGTACATCATCAAGGACCCTGAATTTTATCGTGAGAAACGGGTCGTCATCAGTGGCGGTGGAGACTCTGCCTTGGATTGGGCCATCTTCCTTGCGGAAGGTGTGGCGTCGCATGTGACGCTCATTCATCGCCGTCAAGAATTTAGAGGGCATCTGGACAGCGTGCAGAAGGCCATGGATTTGGCGCAAGCAGGAAAAATTCAGTTGCTCACGGACTCGGAAGTGACGGAAGCCCACGGCGATGGAGCGCTGCAGACTTTGGTGGTCAAACACAAGACTGAAGGGGAGCGAACGCTCGAGACTGACCATTGGGTCCCGCTTTTCGGATTGAGTCCAAAATTAGGTCCGATCTCCGATTGGAATCTCAATGTCACCAAGAATGCAGTGGAGGTAGATACGTTCGATTACAGCACGAATATTCCCGGTATTTATGCGATCGGGGATATCAACACCTATCCGGGCAAGTTGAAGCTCATCTTGTGCGGTTTTCATGAGGCGACGTTGATGGTGCAAAGTGCCTTCAAACGCATTTATCCGGATAAGAACTTGGTCTTGAAATACACCACAGTCAACGGAGTTAACGGTTTTTAAGCGAACGGAATGGATCACATCATTGAAATCAATGTCATCGATCGGGATGGCCAACTCCACAAACTGGAGGCCCCCACGGATATGGGGATGAACATGATGGAGTTGTGCAAGAGCGCTGAACTTCCCGTAGAAGGAACGTGCGGAGGCATGGCCATGTGTGCCAGTTGCCACATGTATGTGGAAAGCAGCCACGACGTCCCTGCGAAATCGGATGATGAAGAGGACATGCTCGACGAGGCGTTCTTTGTAGAAGACAACAGCCGATTGGGTTGCCAAATCCATTTGGCGGATGCCTTAGACGGTCTGACGGTTCGCCTTGCTCCTGTTGGACAGTAAGACGCTAAGCGTTGGTCCCTTCGAAGACGACTCGAGGATTCATGGGTTCGCCGTTTTGAAGCCATTGCTGGACCAATGCTGATTTGCCGATCGCTTGCAAGCTGTCCATGTGACGTTCAGCATGCGCATCGGAGCAAATCATCTTGACCATCCCTTTTTCAATCAGTGTCTTCGCGACTTGGTACGTTTCTGGGCCATACGCTCCGGCCAGAGAAGCCCCGTTGACAGTGATCCAAACCCCGCGATCCTGAAGACTCTCAAATTCATTGAGCTGTCGATGCCAATATGGATAACGCTCAGCGTGAGCCAAAACCGGAGTGTAACCCGCCATTTGCAAGTCAAAAAGCACTTGTTGGTGGTTGATCGGCGGCTCATGGAAGCCAAATTCAAACAAGACACATCGAATGGCTCGCCCATTTTCGTCTAGCGCTGGAAACCACAGCAGATCATTGGCGGCAATGCAGTCCTCAAAGTGTGAGTCGAGGAAGTACTCGGCAGCGAGGTGGATCCGGAATCCTGGCCAGCGCTCCGCGACTGCTCCTTGCAATTTTAGAAAAGGCGCAGTCAGGGTATGCTTCGAGTTGGGATAGATGTCGGAGTGAATGTGCGAAGTGAGCACAGCTTGCTGGTAGCCCAATCCGACGAGACGCTCAATCAACTTGAGGGATTGCTCCAAATTTTCGGCGCCATCATCCACCCCTGGGACGATGTGAGAATGCACATCGGTAATCAGGTGTTCGCCCAAGCGCATGCCGGGCTGGTTGAACTCCGGTTGGGCCGATTTTCCTGGAGAAGATCGGAAGCGATTCCACCAACTCATCAACGATTGCCGTACATGGTTTCGTAATACTGTTGGTAGTTTCCGGAGGTCACCGAATCCATCCACTCTGCGTTGTCCAAATACCAACGGACCGTTTCCTTCAAACCGTCCTCAAATTGGATGGACGGTTTCCATCCCAGCTCCGACTCGATGCGTGAAGCGTCAATGGCATACCGCATATCGTGTCCAGCACGGTCCGTCACGAACGTAATCAGCTCGAGCGAAGCCCCTTCCGGGCGTCCCATAGCGGCGTCCACTTCGCGGATCAAAGCGTGTACCAAATCGATGTTACGCCATTCATTCAGTCCGCCAATGTTGTACGTTCGGCCGGAAGTCCCGTTGTGCAAGATGGTGTCAATGGCTGAGGCGTGGTCTTCGACCCACAACCAATCGCGGATGTTCAGGCCTTCCCCATAAACAGGCAGGGGGCGCTGATCACGAATATTCCGAATCATCAATGGAATAAGCTTCTCCGGAAATTGATAAGCGCCATAGTTATTAGAACAATTGGAGATGACGATGGGTAGCCCATAAGTGTGATGCCATGCGCGAACCAAGTGATCGCTTGACGCTTTGGAAGAGCTATACGGGCTGCGGGGATCATACGAGGTCGTTTCTGAAAACAACCCTTCGGCACCCAATGAACCATAGACTTCATCGGTCGAAACGTGATAAAAACAGCGTTTGCTCGCATCCTTGCCATCGCCCAACCACGCATTTTTCGCAGCGTGTAACAAGGTCGCCGTGCCGATGATGTTCGTTTCCAGAAAGGCCATGGGATTTTCAATGCTACGGTCCACATGGCTTTCAGCGGCTAGGTGCAGAACGGCATCGAAATCGTGCTGAACAAAAAGCTGCTGGATCAAGGCTGCATCAACAATGTCGCCTTTGACAAACGCGTAGCGCTCGTTGGATTCGATGTCTCTGAGGTTTTCTAAATTCCCGGCATAGGTAAGCAAGTCCAAGTTGACCACGTGCATGTCCGCATGCTCTTTGAGGAGCCTGCGAATGACGTGGGATCCGATGAAGCCAGCGCCGCCGGTGACCAAGATGTTCTTGAATTGCTTCATGCGTTAGAGACTCCAGTAGGTGAGACGTTTGATGTCGTTACGGAACAGGCCTTTCAAATCGACGAGTACGCCTTTGTCATCGGACATGAGTGCTTCAAAATCGGTTTCTTTGAAGTTGCGGTAGGGCGCGTGATTTACTGCAACGATCACGGCGTCGTAGCCATTGGCTTTGGGTTCGCTCACGAGGTCGAGATCGTACTCGTGCTTTACTTGATTGGGATCGGCCATCGGGTCGACGACATCCACAGTAATGTTGTAGCTCTCCAACTCTCGGATCACATCCACCACCTTGGTGTTGCGGATGTCCGCCACGTCCTCTTTGAAGGTGAGCCCCATGACCAGAACACGCGATTCGAGCGGATTCTTCCCGAGTTCGAGCATGCGTTTGACGGTCTGTTTGCCAACGTGCGCGCCCATAGCGTCATTGACATACCGCCCCGAATTGATGACCCGCGCATGGTATCCCAATTTGCTCGACTTCCATGTCAAGTAATAAGGGTCAATGCCAATGCAATGTCCGCCGACCAAACCAGGTGAGAATTTGAGGAAATTCCATTTGGTACCGGCTGCTTCAAGGACTTCGTAGGTATTGATGCCAATCCGATCGAATATGATGCTCAATTCGTTCACCAGTGCAATGTTGACGTCCCGCTGGGTGTTCTCGATAATTTTGGAGGCCTCGGCCACTTTGATGCTGGACGCACGATGGGTGCCGGCCTTCACAACGAGGTCATACGTTTTCGCGATGGCATCCGTACTTTCTTCATCCGACCCTGAAACGACCTTGACGATGGTCTCGATGGTATTGACCTTGTCTCCTGGATTGATGCGCTCGGGACTGTATCCGACTTTGAAGTCCGCACCGAACTTGAGCCCGCTGACCGCTTCCAAAACGGGAACGCAATCGTCTTCGGTGCAGCCTGGATAAACGGTAGATTCATAGACGACATAGTCGCCCGCTTTCAAGGCCTGTCCAACAGTTCGCGACGCCCCAAGTAATGGCGTGAGGTCCGGTTGATTGGACGGGTTGATCGGTGTGGGCACCGCCACGATGTGGAAGTGCGCCTTTTTGAGATCTTCTGGATCGGCACTGAAAGTGATGTCACAGCCGTCGAAATCAGCCGCATCCAATTCTTCCGAGGGGTCGATCCGTTGTTTCATCATTTCAATGCGTTCGGCATTGATATCGAATCCTATGACCCGAACATGCTTGGCAAAAGCCAAGGCGATCGGTAAGCCGACATAGCCTAATCCGACCACACTCATCGTCGCCTCTTTGTTGATCAATTTCTCAAACATGGTCATGGTCAAATGCTTTCGGTGTGTTCAATTTGAACGGTTTCAACCCCTTCAGGGTCAGTGGTCAATCGATACGCCTCGCCTCCTTCAGGGCAGGTGGCTCGTCCGTCGAGATCAAAAAGCAACCGGTGCCCGTGGACGGACATCCATCCGGCATGGTGTGCTGGATTGCCAAGGAACAGGGCAAATGGAGGAACAGTTTTGGTCACGACAGCACCAGCGCCGATGAAGGCGTATGTTCCGATATCGTTGCCGCACACGATGGTGGCGTTGGCCCCGATGGACGCCCCCTTCCCGACGTGGGTCCGGGCATAGTGTCCTTTGCGCACAATGGCGCTGCGGGGATTGATGATATTGGTGAAGACACAACTTGGTCCAAGAAAAACATCGTCATCGCAGGTCACGCCTTCATAGATGGAGACGTTGTTTTGCACCTTGACGTTGTTGCCTAAAATGACACCGGGTGAGACCACCACGTTTTGTCCAATGTTGCAACGCTCGCCCAGCTGGGCTCCCTTCATGATATGGCTAAAATGCCAAACCTTGCAGTCCACTCCAACAGCAGATCCGGGGTCAATGACAGCCGATTTATGTGCGAAATAGGTGGGCATCAATTTTTGGAATAGGTTTCGAAATTCTTGTGTTCCGATTTGTACAATTCCTCCTCGGTGAGCGTCAAGAAATACGCATAGGTTCGCTTGAGTCCTTCGCTGCGGTCAATTTGAGGTTCCCAACCGAGGACTTCACGGGCTCGAGCAATGTCGGGTTGGCGCTTCTTAGGGTCATTTTCAGGCAAATCACGGTACACCACCTTTTGATCCGTGCCTGTGAGCGAGATGATTTCTTCAGCAAATTGGCTGATGGTGATTTCATCGGGATTGCCAATGTTCACGGGACGCGTTTCATCGGAGAAATGTAGGCGGAAGATGCCCTCCACCAAATCATCAACGTAACAAAAACTGCGTGTTTGGGAGCCCGTGCCGAAAATGGTCAAGTCTTCTCCGCGCAACGCCTGTCCAATGAAGGCCGGCAAGACACGTCCATCATTCAAGCGCATCCGTGGTCCGTACGTGTTGAAAATCCGCGCAATCCTTGTTTCTACACCATGGTAACGATGGTAGGCCATTGTCATGGATTCCTGAAATCGCTTGGCTTCGTCATAGACACCTCGAGGTCCGATGGTGTTGACATTGCCGAAGTACTCCTCATGCTGCGGGTGCACCTCAGGATCGCCATAGATTTCACTGGTAGAAGCGATGGTGACCCGGGCACCTTTGTGCTTTGCCAAACCCAGGCAGTTGTGTATTCCCAAAGATCCAACTTTCAAGGTTTGGATTGGAATCCGGAGGTAGTCAATGGGCGACGCGGGCGACGCAAAATGTAGAATGTGATCGAGTTCGTCTTCCAATTCAATGTGCTTCGAGACATCGTGGTTGTGGAAGGTAAAGTGCTCGTGATCCATTAAGTGCTCGATGTTTTTGAGATCTCCCGTGATGAGGTTGTCCATGGCCTTCACTTGAAACCCTTCTCGGATGAAGCGGTCGCAAAGATGTGATCCGAGAAACCCAGCTGCACCGGTAATGAGAACTCGCTGCATCAGTGATTTGATAAAGGGTGAACAGTGGATCGACCGATGCTCTTGTAGTAGAAGTTGTGCTTTTGCATGGTGTCCAGATCGTACAAATTCCGTCCGTCAAAAATCGCATGACCGGCCAGAGCCTGTTTCATTTGAGCAAAGTCTGGATTGCGGAATACCTGCCATTCTGTGCAAATGAGCAAAGCATCACATCCTTCTAAGGAGCCCATAGGCGAGTCGCTGTATTTGATTTGGTCTCCCATATTCTTCCGCACATTGTCCATGGCTTCAGGATCAAACGCTACGATTTCAGCTCCAGCAGCCGTGAGCTTGTCGATCATGTACAACGCCGGCGCTTCCCGAATGTCATCCGTTTCAGGCTTGAAAGCCAATCCCCACAGGGCAATTTTTTTTCCTTTTAAGTCGCCTTTGAAGTAATCCCGCATAGGATCAAACAACGCCGTCTTCTGCGACTCATTGACGCGCATCACACTATCGAGGATGGCGAAATCAAAGCCTTTTTCTGCACCGCTTTTGTGGAGAGCCTGCACATCTTTCGGGAAGCAGCTTCCGCCGTAGCCAATGCCCGGAAAAAGGAAGCGCGAACCAATTCTAGTGTCTGTGCCCATGCCGCGTCGCACCTTGTCGACGTCGGCGCCGACGAGCTCACAGAAATTAGCGACTTCATTCATGAAGGTGATTTTCGTCGCTAAGAATGAATTGGCTGCGTATTTGGTCAATTCGGCACTCTTCTCATCCATGAACAGGATGGGGTTTCCTTGGCGGACAAAGGGCTTGTACAATTCTTCCATCAACTGCTGAGCCCGTGCACTGGAACATCCAATGACCACCCGGTCGGGCTTCATGAAATCGTTTACAGCGAAACCCTCCCTCAAGAATTCGGGGTTGGAAACCACATCGAAATCCACGCGGGCATTGGCCGCTACTGCCGCCTGCACACGTTCAGTCGTTCCCACCGGTACGGTGCTTTTGTCAATGACAACCTTGTAGTCCTCCATCAGTCGCCCCAACTGCTCGGCTACGCCCAAGACATAGCTCAAGTCTGCCGATCCATCCTCTCCCGGAGGAGTGGGAAGAGCCAAAAAGATCAAGGAGGCATCTTGGATCGCGCTTTTTAGATCCGAGGTGAACGTTAGTCTACCAGCTTTGATGTTCCGTTCGAACAACACATCCAAATGCGGCTCGTAAATCGGGATTTCACCCGCTTGCATGGATTCTACCTTCGCTCTATCGATGTCAACACAAATCACGTCGTTTCCGGTTTCCGCGAAACACGTCCCGGTCACCAATCCCACATATCCTGTTCCTACGACGGCGATTTTCATTTCTAGCGTTCTTTAATTCAAGCAGGTTTTACTGCAATACAAATTTAATCAAAGCTGTACAGACAATAACTTGCTGTGATTCAGTTAGTTCGGTGTGCATGGGCAACGAAATGACGCGGGCTGCGAGTGCGTCCGAAATGGGGTGAGCATCGAGGTTGAACCCATAAGAAGCAAAGGCCGTCTGCCGGTGTCCAGGAACCGGATAGTATACGCCCGTCGGAATCCCGTGGGCCTTCATATGTTCCACCAAGGCATCCCGCCGAACGGGATCTACTTGGAGGGTGTATTGATGAAAGACGTGGGAACTACGCACGTCACGCACCGGAATTTGAAGCCCGGGAATGTCTTCGAGCAATGCGTCGTATCGCGCGGCCGCATGCTGTCGCGCTAAACAGTAGGCATCGAGATATTGGAGTTTGACTCGTAAAATGGCGGCTTGCAGACCGTCTAGCCGAGAATTCAATCCAACGACTTCGTGGTGATAGCGCTTGGACATGCCATGGTTGGCGATTTGCTGGAGCTTCCGAGCGATGGTTTCATCGTTGGTCATGATGGCCCCGCCGTCTCCCATGCAGCCTAAGTTTTTAGAAGGGAAGAAGCTGGTAGTGCCCATCAAGCCCAATGTGCCTGATTGAGGCGCATCTTTTCGTTCACCTTTCACGCCATACCAGCGAGCCGAGATGGCTTGCGCATTGTCTTCAATGATCGGGACTCCGGACTTCTCCGAAATTAAAAGCAAGGCGTCCATGTCCGCCATTTGACCAAACAAATGCACCGGAACGATGGCCTTGGTTCGTGGCGTGATGGCTGCAGCCACTTGTTCCGCTCGTATGTTAAACGTGTCGGGATGGACATCGACCAGCACCGGAGTCGCTCCAAGCAAAGCCACCACTTCCACGGTGGAGATGAAGGTGAACCCTGTTGTGATGACTTCGTCACCGGGACCGATACCAAGCGCCATCATGGCAATTTGCAGCGCGTCTGTCCCGTTGCCACAGGGAATGACGAACCGAGAACCGGTATACCCCTGGAGCTCTTCAGAAAACGCCTTGACCTCCGGCCCTTTGACAAAGGCTCCCGTTTGCACCACACGCTGCATTGCAGCATTGAGCTCGTTTTCGATGGCAGCGTGTTGGCCGATCAAATCGACCATGTGAATGGGTTCCATGGGATGCAGTCAGGATAGGTAGCTAAAGTACAAAGGGTACAACAAATCACGGGCGATGGTTCCCCCAACAAATACAAAGCTTCCCTTGGTAACTTGCGGCATGCTTCGACTGAAATCTTGTGGGGTCTCTCAATCTGATTTGCGTTCTATGAGAATGCCGATTTTCCTCAGTGTGCTTGCTTTTTTCATGATGGGTGAGGATGCAAGAGCTCAATCCCGTTCAGTGCGCGATAGCGCTTTGTTTTCTCCTCATTTCCATTTGCATGGAGGCATCGGAGCGAGCGCAGGAGATTTGGGCAGTCGATTTACCGAAGGAGGCAATGTGGGGATGGGGCTTCATGTGAAATTCCCATCAGGTTTTTACACGGGAGTACAAGCTGATTTTGGTTTTGGAATGACACTTGTTGAACCTGGTGTTTTGTCCAACTTGCTGAATCCTGCAGGGCAACTGATTGACAACGAAGGGCAGGTGGCGTTGCTTGCATTGTCGGGGCGGAGTGGCTTGGTGACGTTAGATGCTGGACGGCTCTTTCCGCTTCGCAGGTCCAACGTAAACTCGGGCGTGCTCATTAATTTTGGTTTGGGGTCGGTGCACCACCGGGTGCATTTTGAGAATACGGAGAACCCCATCACTCAATTGGATGAACCTTATCTGTCAGGTTATGATCGCCTCACGTGGGGGGTGGCCTTCAAGCAATTTATCGGTTACTGGCACATGTCGGACAATGGATTGGTCAACTGGTTTGCGGGCGTTCAGTTGTGGGAAGCGAGAACCTGGCCCCAACGCCCGATGAATTTTGATACCCAAATGACGGACGA
>CAWVYB010000055.1:0-11893 GCA_963934215.1 uncultured Flavobacteriales bacterium
CAGCAGCTAAGAAGCCAGCAGCTAAGAAGCCAGCAGCTAAGAAGCCAGCAGCTAAGAAGCCAGCAGCTAAAAAGCCGGCAGCTAAAGCAGAAGAGTCGCCAGAAGGTGAATCTGAATCCTGATCATTTCGATGATTGAAGAAAAAGGGGGAAGCATTTGTGCTTCCCCTTTTTTGTTTCACGTATCTTTGCGGCCGATGGATTCCCAAGTCCTCATTGATAAAGCTCTATTTGAACGAGTCGTTGACCGCTTAGCGCATCAGCTGCTAGAGCATCATGATTTCTCAGAAACTGATTTGATCGGTTTACAGCCACGCGGTTATATTTTGGCTCAACGCATCCAGCAAAGACTCGAAGAGTTGGTTCCGAATTTGACTATTCAATGCGGTGCTCTTGATACCACATTCCATCGTGATGATTTCCGACAACGTGAAAAGCATATCACGCCAAGTTCGACCCTTATGCCTTTTCTTGTTGAGAATCGAAATGTCATTCTTATTGATGATGTCCTCTTTACTGGTCGTACAATTCGCTCTGGATTAGACGCTTTAATGGCCCATGGCCGGCCAAAGTCCGTTCAGTTACTGGTACTCGTTGACCGAAGATTCCAAAGAGAACTGCCGATAGAGGCCCAATTTATTGGCAAATCTGTCGACAGTCTGGACATGCAATACGTTTTTGTGGATTGGGGAGAGCTGCCTGGATTAAGTCAAGTTTTGCTATTGAACCAAAAACCTGAATGAACCAGCTATCGACTAGGCACCTAACAGGCATTCGCGGATTGACGCGGAATGATTTGGAACTCATTTTCAAAACAGCCGAAGGATTCAAAGAGGTCATCAATAGACCGATTAAGAAGGTGCCCTCGTTGCGAGACTTCACCATTGCGAATCTGTTTTTTGAAAATTCCACACGGACTCGGTTGTCATTTGAACTCGCTGAAAAACGACTCAGTGCCGATGTTCTGAATTTCTCAGCAAATAGCTCCTCCGTTGCCAAGGGAGAGACTCTTGTAGATACCGTAAACAACATTCTGGCCATGAAAGTGGACCTCGTTGTCATGCGGCATCCACATCCAGGTGCCGCAAGTTTCTTGGCAAAGAAAGTCAATACTGTGGTGGTCAACGCGGGAGATGGAACACATGAACATCCCACGCAGGCATTACTTGACGCCTTTAGTTTACGTGAAAAGCATGGTGATGTCTCGGGAAAAAACATTGCCATCGTAGGTGATATCCGACATTCACGAGTTGCGATCAGTAATATTCTTTGTCTAAAACTACTTGGGGCTAACGTTCGTGTATGTGGACCGAAGACGTTGATTCCGAAACACATCATGTCACTAGGAGTGGAGGTCAGCCACAATTTAGATGAGACTCTGCAATGGTGCGACGTTGCAAGCATGTTGCGAATTCAACTTGAAAGGCAAGATGCGCATGCGGTACCTTACTTTCCTTCCTTGAGGGAATATGCTGCCCAGTTTGGCTTGAACAATCAACGCTTGCAAAAGTTAGATCGTCCGATTACCATTATGCATCCCGGTCCAATTAACCGAGGTGTAGAAATCACAAGTGATGTTGCTGACAGCCAACATTCCATCATCTTGAACCAAGTGGAAAATGGAGTAGCGATCCGGATGGCTGTACTTTATTTACTATCTGCTCAAGGATGAATGCAAGCCTTGACAGTTCTTCCTATATTTACCCCATTAGTCACGATTCATGAAATTTTCCACCGAACTCCGCGATGACATCGCCATCGTTACTTCCCATGTTGAAAAGCTGGATGCATTGCATGCCCCAGAACTTAAAGGGGAGCTCCTGCGAATTGCAAAAGAGGGGTGCAATCGCATCATCTTGGACATGACGAAATCGCGTTATTGCGACAGTAGCGGTCTCAGTGCAGTCTTGATCGGCAATCGACTGTGTCGAGATACAGAAGGGACTTTTGTGTTGAGTGGATTGCAGCCTTCCGTGGAGAAACTGATTCAGATTAGCCAGCTTGACAGAGTTTTAACAATTACTCCCACATCATCTGAAGCATACGACTACGTTGTCATGGAAATGACCGAAGGCGAATTGGGAAACAATACAGATAAGAGTACATCATGAAAACATTCCATTACACTTCATTCATGCTGTTGGGCATGATATTTTTCGCAGGAACCTCTTTTGGACAATGTGATCCGGATTTTGATTTTGGAGAAGCACTTTGGGGAGCATCACCAGACGCATCCATAGGAGAACAATTTGACACGGCATACGTGGGCACTCCTTATGTGGACATTTTCCATGTATTGGTCCCTACAGATGCGTCAGCTATTGACCCCGCTTTTGCGCTTCCATTGGATTCAGTCGTTTTAGTTGCGACAACGCTAGTTGACACCATCTCTTTGGAGACGCTTTCTTTGGAAGACGTAGGCTTATCAATCATTTGCAACAACCTAGGAACATCACCGAATGCATGTACGTTGCTTGCAGGCCAGCAATACTGCGCTTCAATTGAAGGCACTCCAACAGGTCCTGGTGTTTATCAACTCAGTTTAGACATACAAGCTTATGTGACTGTATTCGGCATCGCAGTAGCGCAGCCTTATGAGTTTAGCGGATACATCATGGATATCCTTGGTGAAGGAAATCCCGATGGTATCGTTGAGTCGGTGGTAGACCAAATTTCATGGTTCCCGAATCCTGCAGATCAAGGTTTTCAACTGACTCCCATGAATGTGGATGCCACAATTGAAGTCCGAGATATGTCAGGACGATTGGTTCTTGCTACGCAAACTTTTGCGCAGAACCAAACACGCATTGCCACGCAAGATTGGAATACGGGCATCTATTTTGTTACCTGGACGTCCGATTTCGAGCGCAAAACGTCCAAAATGGTCGTTCGTCACGACTGATTGACTGAGCGATTCTTTTGGTGAGGTTTGATGTGACGATACTGGGGTGTGGGGCGGCTACTCCAACACTGCGCTACCAGCCTACTGCACAAGTTTTAAATATCGAAGAGAAGTGGTTCCTTCTGGACGCCGGAGAAGGCGTTCAAAAATCATTGCGTTCTCAACGCGTTCCTTTCCAAAGAATAGAACGGATATTCATCTCGCACATGCACGGTGACCATGTTCTGGGATTACCCGGTTTGATTGGGAGCATGAATCTTTTAGGTAGAAAGAAATCCTTAGCTCTCCACGGCCCTGCTAATTTAGAACGATGGCTTATGGAAGGATTGCGACTCACAGAAACCCATCTTAAATTTGAACTGGAGTTCGTTACAAACAATCCTAAAAGAATTGTGCCAGCTTGGAACGAAGGGAATATTGAGGTCGTTTCAGCTCCTGTCAATCATCGCATTGAAGCCTATGGTTATCGTTTCAATTGGCATTCAAATACCAGAAACGTAAGAAAGGAAAGCATTGATTTTCTCGATTTGAAACGAAGTGAGATTATCAAATTGAAGCGAGGAGAAGATGTGCTCAGAGAGAATGGAGAGCTCGTGCTCGTGGAGAGCGTATGCTTGCCCAAAGTCCAAGATGTGTCTTACGTCTACAGTGGCGACACCACTCCATGCGACAATTTAATTACTTTGTCCCAAAACGCGAATCTCTTATACCACGAGGCCACTTTTGCTGATTCATTAAAAGCTAAGGCCAAACAAACAGGGCATTCAACCGCTTCTCAAGCAGGAATAACTGCCCGAAAAACAGGTGTTAGGCAGTTGCTGTTGGGGCATTTCTCAAGTCGTTATAGGTCGTTAGATCTTTTGATTGAAGAGGCCTCACAGGCATTTCCTCGCGTAGAATTGGCTGAAGAAGGACGTAGTTATGGGGTTCAGTCCTATCTGTAGAAATTTAACGCGCTCGTTATTTGGAATGATTCTATATAGTTATCTTTGCGACTATGACCACAACGTCTATTTTAATTGCCGACAGCAGCCCGCTATTCCGATACGGACTCAAAACGGTTCTTGAGAATGACACCCGCTATGAAGTTTTGGGTGAGGCCGAATCTGAGGAGCAATTACTCGGCTTGCTCTCAGAAAATGAGCCCGACCTAGTCGTTATGGATTGTTTGGCCTCAGGGTTTTCCATTGACACGGTACTTCAATGCGCGCGTGCCAATCGAAAGACTCGAATGATTGCTATTACAGCTTCTCAAAATGGCTTAACCATCGTAAATGCCTTACGAGCGGGAATTACGAGCTACATCAAAAAGGACTGCAGCATGGCTGAGGTATTAGAAGCCATTGAAGTTACAGGTCAAGGGGGGACATTTTTTTGCGGTCAAATCCTCGATGCAATACGAAGGGAGAGCATTGATGTGAGCGACCTCGACCTTGTGGATTTAACCTGCGAGCCTGTAGTATTGACGCAACGTGAAATCGAAGTGCTCATTCTCATTTCAGAAGGGATGACAAACATTCAAATTGCTGAGAAATTATTTCTAAGCAACCACACGGTGAACACACACAGAAAAAATATCATGTCAAAATTGGGTGTGAATAACACCGCGTCCATGGTCATGTATGCCGTTAAATCAGGTTTTGTCAGTCCGAATAAGTTTTTATTTCAGCAATCGAGCTAATTATCGCATTTTCATTCCGTATTCACATCAGTTGTTTTTCTGCATTTGGAACATGGAATTCAAAACGCGACCTTTGCCGCAAATCTGAATGAAAGATTGACTATGATTGAAACCACGCCCTCCTTCGATATTTTTCAAACAGAAACGACTCGGTTGGATCAAGTCGTTTTTGATGACCTTGAATTTGGAAAAGTCTTTTCGGATCACATGTTTCTGATGGAATACGAGGACGGTTCGTGGAAACGGGGTAGGGTTGAACCTTACGGTCCCTTTACCATGAGTCCAGCATCAATGGTCTTTCATTACGGACAAGCCATTTTTGAGGGCATGAAGGCCTACCGTCAATCCAATGGTGAAGTGTCATTGTTTCGTCCAGGAATGAATATCGCGCGATTCAATAAGTCTGCCGTTCGGATGTGCATGCCGGAGATACCTGAGGACTTGTTTATGGAAGCTTTGGCGGCTCTTGTTAAGTTGGATTCTGATTGGGTGCCAGGCGGTGAAGGTTCATCCCTTTACATTCGTCCTTTTATGATTGCTACCGATGCTTATGTTGGTGTCCGATCAAGTGAAAAGTATGCCTTCAGTATTTTCACTTGCCCCGTGGGCGCATACTACAAGGGTCCCGTGAAAGTGAAAGTAGAGACATCGTTCACCCGGGCAACACCTGGAGGTACCGGTTTTGCCAAAGCAGCTGGCAATTATGCTGGCTCTCTGTATCCATCACAAAAGGCACGTGAAGAAGGTTATGACCAATTGATATGGACAGATGCTGTCGAGCATAAATACATTGAAGAGTGCGGAACAATGAACGCGATGTTTGTCGTAGACGGCGTTTTAGTTTCACCCGAAACGAGTGATACTATTCTAGATGGCGTTACCCGAAACTCGGTGCTTGTCTTGGCTAAGGACTTAGGGATTCCTGTTGAGATTCGAAGGTTTTCTGTTGTTGAGCTTGAAGAAAGTCTAAACAACAATACACTTACGGAAGCCTTTGGCGTAGGAACTGCAGCTACGATCAAGCCCATGTCTGAGATTGGAATCAACGGAAAACGATTTCCACTAAACAATCCTGATAATTGGAAAATTGCACCCTGGTTACTCCGTGAACTTGATGGAATCCGAAGAGGCTCTATTGACGATCGATTCAATTGGAATATTCCGGCATAACACATTGAACGCCGCCCTCAAAAATTCGCCAGACTTCTTATGGAAGAAATGTGTAGTGCGCGGATTTTTGACCACTTTGTTTTTGGCACATCTCGGCTCCTTGGCTGCACAAGCCCCACATACCTCTGTTGGAGTTGGAGCGACCCCCATGGCTCTTTCAGGTGATTACCGTGCTCTTGGATGGAACCCGGCTCATTTGACGTTGTCTCCAATGAATTCAAATTGGAAATCTGCTATCTCTGGATTAGAAGGATCCATCTCCGTTAATTCGACCGTTTTGGGGAGGGAGGATCTTTGGGATGATATTTTGAATCGGGGCATGAATAATGAGGCTTGGACGGGGTTAACGCCCGGTGAATGGGTCAACCGATTGTCCAATGAAGAAATTCAAGTTGATTTCAATCTCATGACTGCGGGATCTGCCAAGCGTTGGAAGTCTTGGGCTGGCGCATACGCATCTCGAAATGTGTTTTTTGCAGAATCGTATTTCAGTCCCTCCGTAACTTCTTTGCTCATAGAAGGAGGAGCGTCTAATCTTTTTGAGTATTCCATTTTGGGTACAGATACCGTTATCAATAACGGTGGTTGGAACACGGATGATTTAGCCAATATTATTGGAGGCTTGAACACGAATGGCGAAGCATTATTGTCATCCATTTTTCAAGACTCAAAACTTGGATTGTCATGGCACAGAACCCACGAGTTGGGCGTGTCGAAGCAATGGGGTACTGAGCGCGGATGGTCAATTCACACTGGCATTGGGGCGCGATTGCTGTTGGGTAATGGATATTTCAGTCTTGCGAGTGTAGATGGACAGCTGGATGCTTTTGGTGCATTTTCTGACGGTTTTAACATTGCTAAATTGGACTCAATCAACCTCCATGATCCATTCCTAAGCAATGTCAGAAATTGGGGGCCTGTTGGTCAAGGCTGGGGTGTTGATATTGGTGTCGCATTGGCCTTTTCCGAAAACTTTTGGGCCAGTGCTTCAATCACGGATTTGGGTTGGATGGAGTGGAGAGGAGAACGGTATCAACTGGATGATGCCCTGACAAATACATGGAGCAACGTTGCGACGAATCCCAATCAATGGATTGACATTATGCAGCTTTCTTTAAATCCTGGAACATGGTTCGCAAATGGAACGTCAGAAACACGAAGAGTCAATAACGGAATGGGTTTTCATATTGGCGCTGGAATAAAAGTGGGTACGCTGCTGACTTTTGCAGGAGATGCTTCATTTGACAACCCCGAGTTAGTGGGTAATTCAGGAACACGATTCGGACTGAGTTGTATCGTGGGGCCAGTGGATTGGTTACGATTGGAGACTGGTATTCGTAAAGTCGGTGATGAAACAATTCGGATCCCAGCGGGTTTTATTCTCAAGACAGGGAAGCGCGGTCTTGAAATCGGACTTCAAGCCTCAGACATCATTGGAATATGGAGAAATTCACAATCGGAATTGGGAGCGCGTTTTTGTTTCTTGCGCTGGGTGTGGTAGCCCCGCGTGTGTTTGGAAACGCTGAACAATTTGAAACGGTAAACCCGTACACAAATCACCAAGAAAAAATGGAAATGCAGACGATAACACTTGGTGCCGGATGCTTTTGGTGTGTCGAAGCTGTCTTTGATAGGATTGAAGGCGTGGAATCCGTGACTTCCGGCTATATGGGGGGTCATGTCAAAAACCCAGCTTACCGTGAAGTCTGCAATGGCACGACTGGACATGCGGAGGTCATTCAAGTTTCATTCAACCCTGATGTGGTATCCCTGTCCCTTTTATTGGAAGTCTTTTTTGCAACGCATGATCCAACAACCTTGAATCGACAAGGCGCTGATGCAGGAACGCAGTACCGTTCTGCTATTTTCCATCATTCTGCAGGGCAGCTGGCCATCATTGAACAAGCCGTCATAGCAGCATCAGGTCAGTGGTCATCGCCGATCGTAACGACCGTAGAGGTCGCCTTACCTTTTTATGAAGCGGAGGACTACCATCAAAGCTATTTTGAGTTGCATGGAGAAGCACCCTATTGCCAAGCTGTGATTGCCCCCAAGATGAGAAAGTTCACTGAGAAGTACTCATTCTTATTGAAGAACTAAAACCAGACTACTCTGCGTTTTCAGCTTTTCGGATTTCCAAATCGAGCAAGGCTTCAATTTCTTTAAGCGATTGCTTCGAAATCTTAGCATCCAATTTAGCCTGCTTTTTCATGTGACGGTACATGCTTGATTTTTTGATTTCAAAAGCAACGTAAACGGTATATGCACCTGCTTCCGTCATGAACTTTTCGGAACCCAAATTGCGCAAATCTGTCAATTGAGTCCGCGTGATTTCTCGAGCCAATGTCTCAAATCGCGCCATGGCATCATCCACGTGTTCCCCCGTTACACTGCGCTGATAGTCATCCGTTACAACCTCAAAATGTGTTTGAACTTGTTGAGCAATGGATTGACGCGCTTTCATCTCAGCTTGACTCTGAGCAATCCCATCCATTTTACTAGCCCCTTTTCCAACACCGCGGTAAAAGCGTGAATTGGACTCATACTTTGAGCCGGAGAAAGGCTCCTTAACTGATTTTCCTAATGGATTGTTTGCACACCCAGTCAACATGAGCAAAGAAAAGGCTAATCCAAAAAGCGAGATGTATGTACGCATGTGTGAGTTGTTAATGTTGGACTCAATTTGCTTCGAAGATGCGAAAGTCATGCCAAAGTTCTATGTAAATTTGTTTGAATTCGATTCATTCATGTTTCTGCGTAAAATCACTTTCTTGGTGTTTTGCTTGTCACCCATTTCAATTGTCACCTTTTTGATGGTGTCGACGGGACAGAACGGACTAATATTTGCGAGCAATTGGATTGATGACACGGAACACTTTTTGAATACCATGGAGAATACTCCGACATATACAGTGCACGAGGCATCGTCCCGAGGTCATGCCGATCACGGCTGGCTCAACACGTATCATTCATTCAGTTTTGCGCAATGGCACGATCCGTCTAGGATGCATTTCGGCGCGTTACGTGTCTTAAATGATGATTTCGTCTCAGGTGGTAATGGGTTTGGAAAGCACCCCCATGACAATATGGAAATTGTCAGTATTCCTTTAGAAGGAAGTCTAAGACATGACGACAGCATGGGCAATGGTGCCGTGATTGCGAAGGGAGACATCCAAATCATGTCAGCGGGGACAGGAGTTCTGCATTCAGAGAAGAACCAAAGCAGCACTGATCCCGTTAAATTCTTACAGATTTGGGTCTTTGCCAATCAAAAAGATTTGCCCCCACGGTACGAACAAGAGACATTCACAACAGAAGATGAGCACAATCAATTCCGTTGTGTGGTAAGTCCTTCGGGGGAAGAAGGAGTCAAAATCCATCAAAATGCGTGGTTTTATTTAGGCTCTTGGGATCAAGGGTATTCGCAATCCTATGAACTAAAAACGGACGGACAGGGTGTCTATCTTTTTGTTTTAGAGGGCACTATTGAAGCGGACGGATATGTTTTGAATCGACGGGATGCATTGAGCATTTCAAATGGTGATCTTGTTCAATTGAGTGCTTCGTCTGACGCACGGTTTTTGCTCATGGACGTTCCTATGCAATGGCAATAGTCTCATGAACCTTATCCCTCAGAAAATCAAGGAGCGAGTTGCGCAGTATGTATTGCAATTCAGCCCTCAAGTGGACCGCTTGCGTAGCGGCTCTTCTTTGCGTCAAATGGAATCCATGGTCCTTGTCTATGCGGACCATGATGAGGCCAAGTATAAACTCGTTCGTGACATTGCCACTTACATCAAGAAAGAGTACGGGGTGAAGCGTGTGATGCGCGTTGCTTACATTGATGAAGAGAGCAAATTCATTCCTGCATGGCATCTTCGAAAATTGGAAACAGATTACTTCTGCAAATCAGACTTGAATTGGTTTGGAAAACCCGTGAGTAATGTAAATCCGCTGATGCAAGAGCCATTTGATGTTTTGATTCATTTCGATCCCGATTCTTCCGTTCCTTTGGATTTCTTTGTCATGGCATCCAAAGCCAAGATGAAAGTGAGCAATCATTCCAAGTTGCGGACAAAGGACTACGATATCCTCTTGCCTACAACAAAGGGAGATAACTGGAAACAGCGAAATCATCGCATCATTCAATTTTTAGCTGAGTCTCCACTTTCATGAATACTGAAATGACATCGACCCTTCGAGGGCAGGGCGTATCACTCGTCACACCATTCAATGCTGCCGGAGAGGTGGATTTTCCGTCTTTGGAAAAACTGGTAAACCTTTGTGTGACGGAAGACGCCGATTACATCCTCGCATTGGGCCCAGCTTCAGAATGTTCGCTTTTAAATCTTGAAGAGCAAAATCGAATCCTAGAATTTGTCGTTGAAATCAATGGTGGCATTAAGCCGATTTTTGCGGGAATAGCCAGTTCTGACACGCGATCAGCAGTGCAACGAATAGCGTCCATGCATCTTGAGGGTGTGATGGGAGTCTATTGTGCGGCATCCAATCCAGTGGCTTCTTCTCAATCAGGTCATATTGGACATTTTCGCTCCATAGCAGAAGCATCTAATAAGCCCATTTTAATCGAAAGCCCCGGGACCAAGTCAGGCCACTCTATGACTGCAGAAACGATTCTCACACTTGCCAAAGAACCCAATGTGGCTGGAGTGATTGAATGTTCAGGTGATGTTGCATTGAATGGTGAACTGCTCCGAAATCGGCCTGTTAATTTCTCGGTTTTGTGCGGAAGAGATGTCATGGCCTTGCCACTGCTCGCGTTAGGAGTTGACGGAGCTGTGACTAGTCTCGGAAACGCCTTTTGTAAATCTTGGGGAGCCATGACGCATCAGATGCTTTTTGGATCAGTGAACGAAGCTCGCGTTACGCACCATGCGTTCGCCCCATTGATGCGCATCTTAGAAATGGAAGGAGAGCCGACTGGAATCAAAACGATTTTGGCGCACTTAAGCCTCTGCGATGCACGGGTCAGGCTACCGAACACCCCTGTGACTGAAAGCACGAAGCTGGCCCTTTATAGAGCAATTGCAGAACTGCCTCAGGAAGCTTTGGTCAGACAAGAAGCCCTTTCATAGGGTCTAAATGACTGCTGTAGCGAGTCGTCCAATAACCGTCTCCACCTTTTGAATGATGGCCTCTGATGTCAGCCCATACTTCTCCATCAATTGAGCAGGAGTGCCACTTTCTCCAAATGAATCATTGACCGCAACCTGCTCCATAGGAACCGGGTTGTGCTCCGCGAGTAACTGAGCGACTTGGGACCCCAATCCTCCAAGACGTTGGTGTTCCTCAGCCGTTACCATACATCCTGTGCGGGATACAGACTCCAGCAAGGTCTTGCCATCTAGTGGCTTGATGGTATGAACGTTGATGACCTCGGCTCGAATGCCTCTACTTTCTAAAGCCATGGCTGCCACCATAGCTTCCCAAACCAAGTGTCCTGTAGCCGCAATGGTTACATCATTCCCCTCTGTCAACTTCTGTGCTTTACCGATTTCAAATGGGACGTCCGAACGCAAAAACATAGGAACTGCAGGACGACCAAACCGAAGGTATACTGGACCTTCGTGATTGGCAATGGCCTCGGTCGCTAATTTCGTTTGGGCATAGTCTGCAGGACAAATGACGGTCATGTTGGGCAACATGGTCATCATCCCCATGTCTTCGAGAATTTGATGTGTCGCACCATCTTCTCCAAGCGTCAAACCTGCATGGGACGCACAAATCTTAACGTTCTTCTCCGAATATGCGATGGACTGTCGAATTTGATCGTAAACCCTGCCGGTTGAGAAATTAGCGAACGTCCCTGTAAATGGAATCTTTCCGCCAATGGTCATGCCCGCAGCCAAACCCATCATGTTCGCTTCTGCAATTCCGACTTGATAGAATCGATCTGGAAATGCCTTTTGAAAATCGCCCATTTTCAATGAGCCTGTCAGGTCTGCACACAATGCAACAACGTGTTCATTGCGCTTGCCTGCTTCGAGAAGACCCGCACCGAAGCCGCTTCGAGTGTCCTTCTTTTCACTTGGTTCGGTGGTGAGGATGTAGCGTGAATTAACCATGGATGGATAGATGATGGGTTTTTCCCGAAACGATCGAGAATTGCTTGGTAACTGT
>CAWVYB010000056.1:0-11758 GCA_963934215.1 uncultured Flavobacteriales bacterium
CCCCACGCGAATTGCAGGACATCGTTCATTCCCACCAAGAAAATGAGGTACAAAAGCAACCCCTCAGGACCGGCAGTAAATCCGGGTATTTCCGGCATCTGGAACAGCAGTGCAAGGTGACTCATGCCATAGACCCACGCAACGAGTGAATAGGGCAGCAGCGAGATGGAACGTACGATCCCTTGTGTTTCTCCCCGCGTCACCAAAACAAACGGGATGATCACAAACATGAAGACTGGAATAAACGCGAGGAAAATTTCGGTTTTGCCATAGTATGCCAAGGCATATTGAACAGGAACCACTGCGTAGCAAAGCAAGACCACGTTGCGCTCTCTCAGATCCAACTTCAAGAGTGGGTACATCTCACGCAGCAAGGCATAACTCAAGAATGCCAAACCGAGGTGGGTAATCACCGGGTGTACGACAGTCGACAGAATGAAACAGACACACATAATCCACCAGGACCGCGTTCGCACTTGCAGCTCTGTGGCCAATTTGGAAGGTTTGATTTTTCCAAGAATATACCATGCTGTGGAGCTAAAAACGAGAATGCACAGAATGATCAAAATCACCCATTGAACTTCAGCATTCATGCCCCAAGCATCAATTAACTTGTTCATGGTTTGACTGTTTTTTTGATCCGAATGGCCGTGCTCAAAATCAAGCACAAAAAGATAACACAAAGCGCAATCGGCAACCCTTCACTCACATCCGCGCCAAAACCAAGAAATAAGCAGAGGACACCCCAAGCCAATGTGCGGTCACTTTTGCCCATGGGTCCATCATAGCGTCGCTCTCCATTGAGCCACCCGCCAAGAACGCCAGACAATTCATTGACCGCAGACAGCCACAGCAAAACACCCACCCATCCTGCGTGCATACCAGGCAGCAGCGCTAGAGGCCACATCACAAGGGCATCACTGAACACATCACCCAATTCATTCAAAACGGCACCGCCTTTGGTTGCCATGTTATGCGATCGGGCCATCATGCCATCCAACGCATTCAAAATCATGCGCAACAACAAAGACAACACGATGATACAATACCAGGCCGATTGCTCCTGTCCCTGAACAAACATCCAACCCATCACTCCAGACAGCACCAAGGCTGACCACGTCAATCCATTTGGCGTCACCCCTACTCTGCGCAAGAAACCCACGATTGGATTCAGTAACCGCTGGAATGCCGGCTTGAGCGCATATGTACTCGGTATCTTCATTCGGGAATGGGCTGATGTTTATCGAATGGATGATCCGTCAACCGTTCGCGCGATACGCCTTCAGGAAAAACACCGTGTGCGAAAAAGTGCAAGAATGGTGCGCCTAAGATGTCCCATCGTGTGTACATCATGTCATGATCCAAAGCCACATGAAATGCGTCTGATGCGTTGCTGTCTATTTTTTTCCAATCGAACTCGAACGGACCCAACGCCTCCGCTTCATCTTGTAGCCAACGCATGAGGCCCGTTGCCCGGTTTTCAATGGCAAGTCCTGTGATAACAGACGGAGAAACGATGGGTGCAGGCCACACTGCTTCACTTAAGTCTTTCAATACTTTCCCTTTCATCCATGTACCCAAAACAGGAATTGCCGTCATCACAGCTTGGGGCGCCCGCTCTTGGATTGGACTCCGATCATAAATAACATATCTGAGGCTGGGAAGCGCGTGCGATTCGAGATACGTATGGAGCAAGAATGCCCCTGCGATATAACAAATTGATCGCACCTCTGCATACTCGGCAATGCCATATTCGGCTATGAATTCCTCCATTGCAACCGAGCTAGACTCGAGTGACGGCCGAAGCAAAACTTCTGGAATGAAGACATCCATCCCCTGTTCCTTCCAAAATGCAAACTGGGCTTTGCAGGCGGATTTGCTCCCGCCAAAGCCATTCATGATGATCAATGCCGTTTTTTGGCTCGGAGATCGTTCTGAGTCTTGATACACCCAATGATCTGCACATACGGGATTGAATGCCAGTATGAACGCAACCCCGAATATTCCATTCCATAAAAAGACCTTCATGGAGGACAATTTACAAAATACCTTTGACGCGAGTATCTTGCGGTTTGAGGTGCGTATACCATTTAAAATAAATTCAATTCCGCACCGCTTCAGTCATCAAAGTTGTAGCGGATTTAATCCTTTTTGAATCCGACAAGGCATGTCGAAAGCACCAATTTCAACCTGAATGCGAAACATCACAACACTCATACTATTGCTGGGAGTATTTCTGAGAAGTGGATTGGCCCAAACACCTACGATTGGACTCATACAGAACACTCCTGAATCATTTGATGGGTACACACTCGTATCCGCAAACTCCGCTACGCAAAGTCATTTGATTGACAATTGCGGAAGGGTCGTAAACCAATGGGAAAGTGATTACCGGATGGGAGAATCTTCTTACCTCTTGGAGGATGGATCACTGCTGCGCACTGCGCGCGTCGCCGGATCGGTGTTTTTTGGAGGAGGCATCGGTGGAAGGCTGGAACGGTTTTCTTGGGACGGTGTGCTCGAATGGTCCTTTGATTATGCATCGGAGGAAGCCCACCACCATCATGACATGGCGGTTTTGCCCAATGGCAATATCCTATTGATTGCGTGGGAATACCATTCCAATGAGGAGGCGCAGTCGCTCGGTCGCCTTGGGGACTCCCCTCTTTGGCCACCGCAGATTGTAGAGATTGAGCCCATCGGCACCAATGGTGGCAACATTGTTTGGGAATGGCATGCCTGGGATCATCTCATTCAAAATGTTGATCCAAATCTACCGAACTATGGAGAGCCCGCTGATTTCCCCCACCGTTTCGACATCAATTACGAAAGCCCTGGTGGCGGAGGACCAATGAGCCAAAACAGCGGTGATTGGTTCCATTGCAATGCCATTCATTACAATGCGACATTGGATCAAATCATGCTCAACAGCCGTCGCTGGAATGAGTTTTACGTCATTGACCACAGCACCACTTCAGACGAAGCTGCCAGCTCATCGGGAGGAGCCGCAGGACAAGGAGGCGACGTATTGTATCGCTGGGGAAATCCAGAGGCATATGGTCGAGGAGAGGTAGAGGATCGTCAACTGTTCGGTCAACATGACCCCCATTGGATTCATTATGAAGAAGGCGGAGGTAGCGAATCCCCTTCATCTACCGTTCTGCTGTTCAACAACGGAGCGAGTCGTCCAGGCGGGCCGCGCAGTTCAGTGGATGAATTGACATTGCCACTGCTAGATGACGGGACGTATTTGCTACTCGAAGGAGAGGCCTTTGGCCCTTCTGACTTTGACTGGACGTACCCCGCCGTATTGGACCCCGATTTTTACAGTTCATTTATCAGCGGTGCACAGCGCTTACCCAATGGAAACACTCTTGTTTGCGAAGGAGACGATGGCAAACTATTCGAAGTGACTGCCACAGGGGAAAAGGTGTGGGAATACATCACCGCGACCAGCCAGTTCGGCCCCAACACGCAAGGCAATGAACCGCTAGAAAACGGTACATTCAGGGCCTACCGCTACGGCCCCAACTACCCTGGTTTGGCAGGAAGAGACCTCACTCCCGGAGAGCCCGTCGAATTGGCCCCGTATCCATCAGATTGCACGACCACGTCAGAGGGGACTGACTTGCTAAATGACCCCGTGCTTCTTGCAATTTCATTTGGTCCGATTCCCTTTTCAGACCATTTTAGAATTCAGGCAAACCGTCCAACTCACATTGCTTTGTTCGATGCGATGGGACGATCATTGCTGCACGAAAACATCCATGAAACCATGACATTCACCTGGGGATATCTTCCTGCGGGGAGTTATATTTTACAGTGGGAGGATGCCATTGGAAACGTTGGAAGTACCGTAATTTTGAAACTATGATTCTACGCCAAAGCACCTCCATACGACCTGTTTTACTTATGCTCTCCATGTGCCTCGCATTCTTCGGCGTCCATGGTCAAAACACTGTTGGCACCATTGCCTACAATCCCGACCTGTTCACGGATGGATACACGCTCATTTATCCGCACAACCAGCATAGAGCCATGTTACTCAACGGTTGCGGTGAAGTCGTTCATCAATGGGAAATGGACTCCCTCAGACGGCCAGGAAACACTTGTTACCTCCAGCCCGACGGGGACATCATCATTACTTCTCGTCCTGCATCAGCAGGTAACGCCACCATTTGGGCTGGCGGAGCCGGTGAGACCATCGAGCGCCGCACGTGGGACAATGACGTGATCTGGAGTTACACGACGGAAAATGATTCGCTGCGTCTCCATCACGATATGACCGTAACACCAAACGGCCATGTCATTGCGATCTGCTGGGAAGCCATCGACAGCTTAGAATGCATTGAAAACGGTCGAAATCCGGCATTGCTGGAGGCGGGCGTGCTGTGGAGTGACAAACTCATTGAGTTGCAACCCAACGGAAATGGGGGTGCCGATGTTGTTTGGGAATGGCGCGCTTGGGATCATTTGGTCCAGGATTTTGACAGCACAAAATTGAACTTTGGCGTTGTCGCTGACCATCAAAACAAAATCGACGTCAACTTTGGATCCGTTAGTAGTCAACCTGCCGATTGGCTCCACATGAACTCCATCGACTACTATCCATTTTATGATAGCGCCGGACAAATTGTAGTGAGCATTCCCACCTTCAATGAAGTGTGGACCATCTGGCACGACTGGTCGTTTAGCGACGATTTAATCTGGCGGTGGGGCAATCCCATTGCCTACGACCGTGGAGACAGCAGCGATCAACGACTCTTTTACCAACATGACATCCATTGGGGAAATGGTCCGTCTGTGCAACCGGGAAACCCCGATTTTGTCAAGTTCTTTGTCTTCAACAACCGCGTGCCCGATAGCCTCGGAACCCACAGTGAGGCGGCCATTATCAACCCCATCTTTGACGAATACGAAGGGGGGTACGAATTTGACGAAGCGACTGGCCGTTGGGGACCTGAGTCATTTGAATGGACCTATACACAGCCCGGATTGAACAGCAGTGGATTGAGTTCCTTTCAGCGTTTGGGCAATGGAAATAACCTGATTTGTAGCGGTCGTACCGGAGAGATTTTTGAGCTGACCGAAGACGCTGAGTTAGCTTGGCAATACCGTACGCCTCTATTGGGTGGCGCTCCTGTAGAGCAAGGTGTCGAATTGAGTATGAACCAGAATCTCACCTTCCGAGCAGAACGCTACCCTGCCAATTTTCCTGCTTTCGAAGACCTCGATTTGTCCTCTGGAACGGTCATTGAAGTCAATCCTGTCCCGCTCGAAATCTGCGTTCCCAATGTGGGACTCGAAAAGGAAGTGGCCTTGGAGTTTTCACTCCACCCAAACCCTACCAATGGTCCGGTGCTTTTGCAGTTAGAGCAATGGGAAGGTGCAGATGTACGCTTGTTTGACTTCAGCGGGCGCCAAGTTTTTGCTCGTCAAATTTTAGGCCAATACACCCCGTTTGACCTTTCCAATTTAGCCAAGGGCACTTACTTTCTGAAGGTTCAATCCGCGCAAGGGCAAGGAGTTCAACGCATTGTCATGTTACAATAGCAGCCATGCACTGCGATCTAATTAACCAAGCCAAATTCGGCCCCAACGAACGTGCAAAGAGCCTTCACAGATTAACTTCAGTCCGTGTTGTTTCAGGTTTACAATAAAACCGCTACTTTTGCGCCCGATTGGCCCCGTAGTTCAACTGGATAGAATATCAGATTTCGGCTCTGATGGTTGGAGGTTCGAACCCTCCCGGGGTCACAAAGAAGCTTGCAAGTCATTCGATTTGCAGGCTTTTTTGTTTTGTGCACCCCAAATTACCTCCCAATTAACACACGAACTGAGGGTAGCCACAGTAAAAAAATGTAACGCAAACGGCTATCTATGGGGTCAATGGAAGCAACCAAACTTTTGACTGCTCTGATGAAAAAAAAAATCGACCAGAGACCTCAAAACGTCTATTAAACACTAAATTTACTACATGATTAGAATCTTATTTATACTCCCTTGCCTTTTGGCATTTAATGTCACAGCGCAAGAAGTATTCGTTGAATATCCTTACAATCCTGACAGTAATTCAGATCAAGTTATTGGAACAGAGGACTTGATCGACTTCTTGCCAATGTTTGGGTTTGAGTTTGAACCAAATCCACTGGAGGTAAATGGCGTTTCCTTGGCGCTTTATCTTCAAGCATTAAACGAAACCATAAGTGTTTTAGAAGCAAAAGTTGAAGCGCTCGAGGCGGCTGAGGACTCAAGCTCGTCGTTTGATGGAACATATGGAAGTTTAACAGGGACACCGGCATTGTTTGACGGCAATTACTCAAGTTTAACGGGGGCACCTTCGTTATCTGACGTTGCTACAACAGGCTCATACGACGACTTGACAGATCAGTTGACACGAGAGGACATCGTCAAGAAGGCACATCACTTCGATGCCTATTACCCTGACGAGGATGACCCAGAATTCAATCCATTCATCCCACCCATAGGTCTTCAGCTCTCTGGTTTCAACCTCCCAGGGATTGCATTTCGCGGAGCTACATTCAAGAATGCCGACTTCAGTGGTGCGGGTCTCAACAACGCTGATTTTACTGACACCCAATTTATATCTACCTCTTTCGAAAACGCCAACTTAACGAACGCCGACTTCACAGGCGCTGTGCTTAACAATGGGCACAGCACTGAACCAAATGGTGGCGCTAACTTCTCAAACGCTAACCTCACAGGTGTGATTTGGCCAGCGAACGGTTTGGGGGCCTGTACTTTTTGGGGCATGGACCTCTCAGGCACTGACTGGAGTGGCTTTAACCTAGTTATGACATCTCTCGCTTATTCCGATTTATCCAACGCCAATTTATCCAACGCCAATCTCATTTGGTCCTACCTTAGAGAAGCCAACTTCACAGGAGCCAATCTCTCAGGAGCTGACCTTTCTTACGCCAATCTCGAAGGAGTTGACTTCACGAATGCTGATCTTTCGAATGCCTTTTTCAATGGCTATGGTTACTATGGTGAACCTGCTTCTTGGACAGGGGCATACATTCTAAACTGCGCTTTTTGCAATTGCACGGACGCGAACAATGACAACTACTGCGACTAAGGGTTTCGTCTCTCTCAAAAACCCGCGGCAAACGGTTCTGCATCACCTTAGTCATAGGGAAGAAAAGATTGCGGTGCTTCTCATCGATTTGGTTCGAGAGGAGCAGAATCAGACGGTTCCTGCAAAGCCGATAGCGTAAGTTTAATTGAGTGACCCTCCCGGGGTCACTAAAAAGCCTGTAAATCAATGATTTACAGGCTTTTTTTGATTTTGATCCACTTGACTCATTCACATCCCTCACCAAAAACCGCTTTCATTGTCGGGAGGGCCAACTGACACCAAAATTTAAATAGTTTATGCCGTGCTCTATAAACGTATCCCACGGCTTACTGATCAGGGGAAACCACTTGCTTCTTGACTTGGCCGTGACTGTAGATGTGAATCCTCAGCATCCCTGGGCTGGACTCTGCATCCCACCCCACGAGATCCACAACGCACTTGGCCAAATCAGCGAACAACCCGCACAGCAATGCGCTCGCCCAAGGCATACTCATGTCCTTCGCGGGCGCCCACCAGTGCCTGACGGTCCTCCTCGTATACGTAACAATCGTGTGGTAAGGCATCCTTCGAGACGAAGCCTCGCATTTGTTATCCTCAATTTCAACGAAAAGCCTCTTCGGAATGACGCCGTTGACGATGCCATAGAACGTCTCGCCAATGCAAGTCATGAGAAACTCGACCTGCTTGTATTTGATGGAAGCGCGCTCAGCCTCAGCCACGGGCTTTTCCATGTTGGGAAGAAAGCTATAACATCCCCGTATGAACGGGGATGTTATAGCTTTATCTCAGCTCAATAATTTTCCTCCAAACTGGGGTCCACCAAACCATCCCCAATCAAAAAAGTTGTTTCGGATACAAAGCCATCTGTAAATGGCACCTCAAGCAAATTGATCACATCACCATTAGTGGTTTCACATTGGGCAAAATAATACCCATTTGCCAATTTGCCGTCACCATAAGAGTCATTGACTCGCATCGTCCAATATCCTGAACCGAAGTTGAAGGTCACGCCATTAATTGCATTCGCCTCTGTAACATCTTGATTTCCAGTTGTTATCTCAGGGTTAAGTTGAGCATAAATTTCATAAGAACATTCATCTGGGAAACCATCTGCGTAAATGCCGAAAAACACCGGTGTAAATCCATCAGCGTTCTGCGCACAATCATCATCGGAAGCAGGAGTTCCCGCGCAGTCGCAATCGTTGGTCCAAACGTCATCATAAGTGCTAGAATCACCATCATTGCAAGCATAGCCTGGATATTGGCATGTTCCATTATCGACAGTAGCATCAGGATTGAAATTACATGCCGAAGAATCGACGCATCCTTCAGATGAAACGATGCCATTGCACTCGCAATTTTCATCGTATGTATCGTCGGTTGTGCCGGGATTGCCGTCATTGCAATCATCTCCAGGATAAACACAGGAGCCATTCTCCGTATTCGCCGCTGCGTCGAAATTACAAGAGGATGAGTCTGTGCAACCGCTTACTAATTCTTCCCCTTCACATTCACAATTCGCATTGAAGATGTCATTTATTGTCTGCGTATTGCCATCATTGCAATCATCTCCTGGATTGATGCACGATCCGTCGTCTTCGTCTGCACTTGCATCATAATTGCAAGCGCTCTCGTCGGTGCAACCGCTTATTGTCCCCTCAATTTCACCTTCACATACACAATCCGCATTGAAGACATCGTTTATTGTTCCAGGATTCCCGTCATTGCAATCATCTCCAGGGTTAAGGCAGGAGCCATCATCTACGTCTGCACTTGCATCATAATTGCAAGCGCTCTCGTCGGTGCAACCCAGTGACACAAAATCGCCTGAGCAGTTGCATAATCCATTAATTTGGTCGTTCACTGTATTATCGTCCTCATCGTCGCACTCGTCACCAGAAAATAAACAGGAACCGTCGTCTTTCTCCGCATTAATATCAAAGTTGCACGCGGCAAGGTCCACACACCCCTCTTCTTTTGCACATGAGCATAAGAGAACGGCAAAAGACAGAAAAAAAAGTAGTTTTTGATACATGGTGTTTTTTGCCAAAACTATGATTCTTTTTGTTCCTATTCTTGATTTTTCCCTCCAATTCTTACCAACATTTTACTTGGTAAAAAATCGATTATTCTTATTTCGCCTACATGCAAATATCTCCTATCATTGCCCGAAATATCGACACCTTTCCATGAAGCAAATCAATGGTTTTTTTCTCGTGGTAGTAGCTTGTGTGAGCTTGACTACCTACACACATGCTCAGCACGAGTTCTCAATAGCTGTTGGGGCTAATACCTCCCCGATAACCGGTCCGGAAGATGGAGACAATCAGTATTATGAAGATCTATTTAGCGTTAGGGCTCAAACCGATCCCCAGGTGGGATTGACTGCTTCCGCTCAGTACGCTTATTATTTAACTCCTCACTTGAAGCCGTATTTTAAAGTTGCTCGCACAAGTATGAATTGTACAAGCCTTTTGGTTGTAGATGAACTAGGTTTCAATTCCAATCCTTACATGAAGACAATTGAGACTACGGACTATAATATACTTCTTTCTTCCGTTTCCTTTGGAGTTGCATATGAGTGGAACAATGGTCTAGGAATCAGCATTGGAGTATCCAGCAATAATCTCAATAAATTGACCTTGGATGGTATCCGTCAAGTAGAGTATTATGATGAAGAGAACGCTGCAGACAATTACAACGAGCTTATTGACAATGCGCACGATCTCACTACATCATCCAATAACATCGAGTTTGGTCTTATTTATCGAATTGGAAACTTCACCATTGAATTCCTGCAGCAAACCGCAAACCTCGAAGAGGTCTCTACTTTTTGGAGATCGTCGGGGTGGAATAACACAAACGACTTCCCGAGCTCCGTCGGTACCTCAAACTTTTTAATAGGTTACTCACACTTTATATCTAAATAAGCGAAATGAAAAACCCATCTATCTGGGCGTTAGGGAGCATCTTATTGCTCATCACTTCTTGTTCCGATTTTAAAACGTTGCCGCAATACGTCTCTGTTGCAAAATTGAACTCCCTCAGTTCGGGAATGAACAAAGAGACCGTTGCAAATGAGCTCGGAGCTGAGCCTTTTGATGCCTTTCACAGCACTGAAAGCGGTTGCGAGTTATACAGCTACAAGTACTTGCACAAGAAACAAGAAATTAACCCTGAAAGGAAAGAGCAGCCGAGCTCTTTGAGGGGAAATCTTGAGGTATATGAAGATGTCAATGATGTCTATCTGTTTTTCAACGACGGCAAGTTGAGCAATGTAGTGACCGCAGATGCCTCTGCTGATCCAGATTTTGTGGCAGAATTGGAAAATGCTTGTGAAGGACCAAGCTTGGGTTGTTCTGATCCAGAAGCTCTAAACTACGATGCAGACGCCATCGAAGATGATGGTTCTTGCGAGTTCTGCCCATGTGACTATTACAAAAATCCTGACTACAATTCAGAGAGGGGATGTGGTGAACAATGTCTCCCTATCAATCCTGTCAGTGACGAAGCAAATGCAGAGGATGATGAAGAATCCTGCAGTCTTTGCGACGTTGTAGCGCAGGCAACCGGCGATGTTAATCTGACTATAACCTCTGGAGACTTCAGTGGAAGAGGTGCGGCCAAGGCAAGTCAATCATCCCCTACCAAGTCGCTAAACATTCCATCGTTTGGCCGAAACAAAAAGGCTTCTGATGGTCAAAAGGCTTCGAACGAGTCGAAGGATATGTCTCGCGGCAAGAGTAAAAAAATCGAAAAGATAGAAGCCCAACTAGCGAAATCAATCGAAAAAGATTCGAAGAAAGGCAAGGAGTCCCGACAAACACAACTTCTGAGGAGTGCTTTAGCGAAACTAAGTGAACGCAAGTGAGTTATCAAACCATTATTGGAAAACGAAAATGAAAAAGTCAAACGCATATATCATCCTTGCATCGCTGTTCCTCATGTCCAGCTGTGCCCCTTTAGCCAATAACTTGGTGACCTCAGAATTCACGACAACAAGTAAGATTTACAGACTTAATGTCGGAATGAGCGAGCAAGCAGTTATCAATGGCTTAGCCATTCAACCCTATGAAATATCTTACGATCTAAACTCCGGAGAGAAGGTGCTTATTTGGAATTACAAGAAGCCGCATCATGAGGTTCGTACCTCGAAAGCAAATTCCGAATTAGCCCTAAGTCCTCAGACACCACTCTTCAAAGAAGAAGGTACTCTGTACGTCTATTTCAAGGATGGTCTGATGAGTAACTACTTTACGGATTCAGGTAAAAAGGGGAGCGCCAATCTGATCAAAATGAATCAACAGCTGAACAACTAATCAGAAGTTTCATTTCATTCTATTAAAAAGGCCCGAGACAATTGTCTCGGGCCTTTTTCTGTCTTTACAAATTCGGGAGCCTTTTCACGCTGAACAGTCTGAATGTGGCTTACGCAACTTCATAAACTCTTTTCAATATGCTCAAATTCTCAGGAATGTCAAATTCGAGCTGGCATCAAGCAAACCGTATTTTAGGCGAATCACACGAATAAGGTAAAAGAACTCGCAAGCAATAGAGTGTAACTTTTCATCACATTCTCATTCTAGAGTTAGCGGTATTCACCGCGACAAACAACCTGAGAAGTCACGTGAGAATCAATCCGCACTGATACAATCGCGC
>CAWVYB010000057.1:0-11629 GCA_963934215.1 uncultured Flavobacteriales bacterium
ATATCAATGACCGCATGGCCATTGGTGGAAGAAGCGGATATGAATACTTCGAAGAAGAAGACAACTACATCTACGCCATTGCGCAATTTTACCCCCGCATGGTGGTGTATGCCGATAACGAAGGCTGGCAGAACAAACAGTTTCTTGGAAATGGAGAGTTCACGGTAAATTTTGGCGATTACCACGTTGAAATTAATGTACCCTCGGATCACGTCGTAGCGTCTACGGGCGTGCTAAAAAACGAGAAGGACGTATTGACATCGACCGAACGAAAGCGATTGCAAGCTGCTAGAACAGCCTACGATCAGCCAGTCATCATTGTCACAGAAGAGGAAGCTCGCAAAGCAGAAGTGAATAAGGAGACGGGAATGAAGACTTGGGTGTTCGACGCAGAGAACGTTCGTGATTTTGGATGGGCTTCGAGTAGGAAATTTATTTGGGACGCTATGGCTGTTGGCATTGGTGATGACTCTCCATTGGCGATGAGTTTTTACCCAAAGGAAGGAAACCCTTTGTGGGAGCAATACTCAACAAAGGCCGTAGCCCAAACGCTCAAGACGTATTCGAAGTTCACAATCGATTACCCGTATCCAGTGGCCATCAGTGTGCATACCAAGTGGATTGGTATGGAATATCCTATGATTTGTTTCAATGGTGGACGTCCTGAGACTGATGGCACGTATACAGAGCGAACCAAGATTGGTATGATCAGCGTAATCATTCATGAAGTTGGGCACAATTTCTTTCCCATGATCATCAATTCTGATGAGCGGCAGTGGACTTGGATGGACGAAGGGCTCAATACGTTTGTCCAATATCTCACCGAAAAAGAGTTTGATCGAAACTACCCGACCCGTCGTGGGAGTGCTCGTGACATTCGGAGTTACATGGGTGGAGATAAGTCACGGATCAGTCCGATTATGACCAATTCGGAGTCGATTTATCAGTTTGGAAACAATGCGTATGGCAAGCCGGCAACGGCTTTGAATATTCTGCGTGAAACGGTCATGGGCCGGGAGCTGTTTGACTATGCATTCAAAGAGTATTCGCGTCGTTGGGCTTTTAGACATCCTTCTCCGGCGGATTTCTTCCGTACCATGGAGGATGCATCAAGTGTGGATTTGGATTGGTTCTGGCGCGGGTGGTTCTACACAACGGATCATGTAGACATGGCATTGGACCAAGTAAGTTGGTTGCAAATCGATACCCAGGACCCTGATGTCGAATCTGCTTTCGACCGAGCTGCTTCAGAAAATGAACCGGCAGATATCTCCTTAATTCGCGATGCTTCATACATCACTGAAACGTATTTAGAGGAAGATCCTTCGTTACATGATTTCTACACAACAACGGATCCGTTTATGGTATTGGAACTCGATAAGGTAGAGTCGGAGGAGCGTCTGGGAAAAATGAATGCAGAGGAGATTGCGCTTCTTCAGAGTGGTAAGAATTACTACGAGATCACCTTTCGGAATAAAGGCGGTTTGGTGATGCCATTGATTGTCGAATTCGAATTGGACAATGGAGAGAAGCTGTTGCATCGGATTCCAGCGGAAATCTGGAAAATGAGTGAACCGACCGTGACCAAGGTGTTTGTGACGCCAGCACCTGCTGTGCGCATTGCGTTGGATCCCATGTTGGAAACTGCGGATGTCGATATGTCAGACAATTACTGGCCTGCCCGTCCGGAACCGTCTCGTTTTGAGATCTTCAAATCTGAGAGCGAACTCCGATGGGGGGCGACTCGTGATGAAAACCCAATGCAGCGATCACAACGATCTTCTGAATTGGAGAACGCAGAGGATTAATTAATCCAGGTAGGCGCGAGTAGCAGGCCGATGCTCAAGGCTCCAAGAAGCAGTCCCATCCAATTGGTGGTGCTCAGCTTTTCTTTGAAGGCATAGATGGCCATCAACGAGCTGACTAAAACGATGCCCAAATTCGTAATGGGCATAATGGCACTGCGGTCCAAGGGAAGTTTGTCAAAAGCTTCCAAGAGGAGATAGAGCGATCCAAAATTGATGACTCCCAGAATGATACCTCCGATCCAAGTGATGGTTCTGTTGTAATCAGTGTTAGTCGGCACAGGACGAAGTTTGGCTTTGAGGAGCAAGCATAAACCAATGACGAATGCAACGCTAAAAGGAATTGTCGCGAAGAGATAGCGGAACTCAATAGTTGTCATGTGCTCCGGGCCAGAGTACCATCCAAACATCAGGTCAATCAATCCACCACCAAGAAAAATAATCAAGGGAATAATCCAAGAGCGATTGGATGTCTGCTTTTCATTTTTCCAAGAGGATAACACGACGGCAGGAACGGCCAAGCCAACGGCTAGAAGTTTGGTCAGTGCCGGTTCATCGGTTGGGTCAAAAACTAAGAATACCGCAACGGGAATCACCATACTCAGCTTAGCAGCAATGGATGTTACAGTCACTCCAAGCTCTTGCGTGCTGCGAGCGATCAGATGAAACAAGTAGATGAAAAGAATGCCAACGGCCATGGCTGTGTTCACCCACGGAGTGCCCCATGCCATTTTTAGAGTAGAGAATCCTCCGGATAAGGTCCAGCCTAAAAGAGCGGCAACGCCGTAATTGATCACGATCGCTTGCAACGTGTGCGCTCCCCAACCTTTAAATGCTCGGAAGAGTAAAAAAATACAAGCTGAACATGCGATGCAAAGAAGTAAATAAATCATGCGTAGTACGTTCAGATAGTGTTTGAGAAGTCTATCGAGACTCCTTTAAGGATTCAATCGAATCAGTGTGGATCCATTGCTCCCATTGATCTTCTCCCGCCATGCCATTTTGTGGGCCGAAAGGAGGAGGCACTGCATTATGGGGTTTTACCGGAGCCAAAAGCCCTTGTTCGGAATCGTGTGGGCTGGTCCAACGTTTGAGTTCATTCCACTGCCCTCCGGCAATGAATGAGTTGAGTGTATGGGCGCCGCCTTCAATCAAAAGACTGTTGATAGTATATTTCGCGTACAGGCGATGCAACAAGCCAGAGATTCCTTCTTGCTGGTCCCAGTTACAGTATTGTTCGTTTTCGGTCAGAGCAACATCCGTTGAAACGATTTGGATTGTTTTTGTTTGAGTTGCTTTTTCTTGAAACAGAGAATGTGACCTTGGTAAGCGCTGATTCGGGTCGAGGACAAACCGCTGGGGGTTTCTCCCCTTTGATTCACGAACATTCAATGCGGGCTCATCGACAAGAGCCGTTTGGACTCCGATCAAAATCCCCATTTCTTCAGCACGCCAACGGTGGGTTGTCGCACGCGCCTGTTCACCTGTAATGGCTACGCCGCCGCTTTTTGCCGTGCGTTCATGGGAGAGCCTTGGATCCAAAAAACCATCTGCCGTGCTAGCCCATTTCAATACGACCCATGGTTTTTGGTGTTTCATGGCCCAGATGAAGCGTCTGTTCTGCCAGAGAGCTTCGGCTTCTTTGCAACCAACGTCCACTTGGATTCCCAATGAACGCAAGCGCATGATTCCCTTACCTGAGACCAAAGGATTGGGGTCAACTGTAGCCACAACAACGCGTCGAGGCTGATGTCGCGCAATCAAGTCAGTGCAGGGTGGCGTTTGTCCGGTATGATTGCATGGTTCCAGTGTAACATACCATGTGCAGTCATGCAGACGCTTTTTATCTTCGGTATTTACGCGATTGAAAGCATTGACTTCGGCATGAGGGCCTCCAAAGTTTTCATGCCAACCTGAGGCTATAATGTGTCCGTCAGCATTCACGATCACAGCGCCAACGAGCGGGTTGGGAGCGACTTCAAACGATCCGCGCTGTGCGAGCTCTAATGCGCGCTCCATGCATCGCGTATCGTTTTTGGTCCACGTTGCGCTCATGCAGAGGCTTCAAGGGTGTTCTTCAAAAGCATGGCGATGGTCATCGGGCCAACACCTCCAGGAACGGGTGTAATCGCTGACGCGACCTGAACGGCAGCTTCGTAGTCCACATCACCCGTGAGCCGTGAACCTGATTTCTTGGTCGCATCTGGGATGCGGTTGATGCCAACATCAATGATTACCGCTCCGGGTTTGATCATATCAGAAGTCACAAAGTGAGGCTTGCCAATGGCTGCGATGAGAATGTCTGCCTGACGCGTGATGCTGGGTAAATCTTGCGTTCTGCTATGGCAAATAGTCACGGTACAATTCCCGGGTTGAGCATTGCGGCTCAGCAACAATGCCATCGGTGTCCCAACGATCGAGCTTCGACCTATGATCACGGCATGCTTTCCACTGGTTTCGATGCCGTATCGTTCCAACAATTCCATAATTCCTGCGGGGGTTGCAGGGAGAAAGGAGGGGAGGCCTAAACTCAGTCTTCCAGCATGAATCGGGTGGAATCCATCGACATCTTTGTCGGGATGAATAGCTTGTAAAACGACTTGGTCATCAATGTGCTTGGGCAACGGAAGTTGGACAATGAATCCGTCTACACTTTGGTCGTCGTTGAGCATTTGAACTTCGTGAATGAGTTCGTCTTCTCGGATGTTATCCGGCAACTCAATAAGAGAGCTGTCAAAACCAACGCGTTCACACGCTTTGATTTTGTGCCCGACATAGGCTCTGCTGGCAGGATTGTCCCCAACAATAATCGCTGCAAGATGAGGCCGGCTTCCACCGGTATTCATCCGCTCCGTTACAGCGATTTTCAGTTCTTCCTGAATGGCGATTGAAGTCGCTTTTCCGTCAAGTAAAGTCATGAGTTACAATTTTTCTACTTTCCAAGTGAAGAAAGACCAGCCATTCGGCTTCGCTTGCCTCCTTTGCCTTTGGTCATTTGATGCATCATTTTTTTCATGTCCTGAAACTGCTTCAATAAACGGTTGACTTCAGCAATTTCGTTGCCTGATCCGTTCGCGATACGCTGTTTTCTTCGGGCATCAATGAGTTCCGGTTTCGCTCGCTCTGTGGGTGTCATGGATTGTATAATGCACTCGACTTTCTTAAACGAAGAATCGTCAAGGTCAACTCCGCGCAAGGCTTTCCCCATTCCAGGAATCATGCCCATGAGATCTTTGAGATTGCCCATTTTTTTGAGCTGCTGTATTTGACTCAAAAAATCCTCTAGGTCGAATTTGTTTTTTCGAATCTTGGCTTCCAGATCAGCGGCCTCCTTCTCAGAGATCACCTGCTGTGCTTTTTCGACAAGAGAGACAACATCTCCCATGCCCAAAATACGCTCGGCCATCCTATTGGGGTGGAATACATCCAAGGCATCCATTTTCTCTCCAACGCCAACAAACTTGATGGGTTTTCCAACGACCGAGTGAATTGCTAAAGCTGCTCCACCCCGTGTGTCACCATCTAACTTGGTGAGGATAACTCCGGTGAAATCAAGAGCGTCGTTGAACGCTTTGGCTGTTTTGACGGCATCTTGTCCCGTCATGGCATCAACGGTGAACAGAATCTCATGAGGCTGAACGGCATCGCGAATAGTCTCAATTTCCTTCATCATCACTTCGTCAATGGCCAATCGCCCCGCTGTATCAATGATGACAGCACCGAATCCGTTTGCCTTGGCGTGGTCCACAGCGCGCTTTGCAATGCCTGGAGCATCTTTTGATTCTGTTTCAGCATAGACTTCTATGTCCATTGCGTCCCCCAAAACTTGAAGTTGATTTATGGCGGCAGGCCGATGCACGTCACAAGCGACCAAAAGTGTTTTTTTGCCATGCTTTTCCTTGAGCAAGGAGCCAATTTTTCCAGAATGAGTTGTTTTTCCTGCTCCTTGCAGCCCTGCCATCAGGACAACAAAGGGATTTCCTTTGGGTTGAAACGGAGCAACTGCAGACCCCATCAAATCGGTCAATTCCTGATGGGTAATTTTAATTAAAAGTTGACTTGGTTTTAAAGAAGTAAGTACGTTTTGACCAAGTGCTTTTTCTTTTACTCGTTGCGTAAATTCTTTGGCAGTCTTATAGTCTACATCAGCGTCTAACAGGGCCTTTCGAACCTCTTTGAGTGTTTCGCCAACATTGACCTCAGTAATTTGACCGTTTCCTTTTAGGACTTGAAAAGCGCGTTCAAAGCGCTCCTGCAGATTTTCAAACATAACCGTTATTTAGGCTGCGAATTTACGACCAATCCGATGCGTTAATCGGTTAATTATCGATTCGTTGAAATGCACTTTTTCATCGCTCGAAATAATTTTAGCGTCGATGTGCTTGCATCTAAGCACGATATTTTGTAATTTTCGAAAGCTTAACCTAGGAATAATGCAGACGAAATTCTACTTCTTGTTCGGATTACTTGTTGGATTCACGAGTATTGCGGGCACTCTAGTCTCTCAAATCGATTGCTTTGACACAAGTCAAAGCGAAGGAGCCCCCGAGGGTTTCTCTATTTCGATTGAAACTTTTGCCACTTTTGATGGATCGGAAGATTCACAGGCTCTTGCCGATTTGGCTGGTTCTACCACGTATCGAATTTGTTTGACGACGCCATCTGAGATGGACTTCGTGAAATCGGTGACGTCAGAAGCCAATGGTCTCCCTGAGTTGGGAGAAGTGCATTTGACATCGTCAACGTCATTTTTCAAGCATGAATATGGAGGATTAACAGTGAATAATATCAATGCTGGTGTTTTTGCTTTCTTCCCTGCTCTCGAGTTTGATTCATATGTTTCCATAGGTCTCGATTCGGAAGCCGGCTTTGGTGAACAGGATATTTTATTGGAAGGTGAAGAATCTTGGGGACCTTCTTTCTTAGCTGGAGGAAATCTCGACATTATAGGAGGATTGGGAGACGGTTGGTCTATTCCTGTTGGAGCGTCCAACGGTTATGCTGGAGATGACTCCAAAGTCTTGATCGCTCAGGTCACAACAGACGGTTCGATTGACGGATCATTTAATATTCGCGTATATCCAGGTGGTGATATGAGCCAAGAGTTCATGTATCAGTTTGATTTCTCTGCTGAGATGTGTGGCTGTAATGATGCTTCTGCTGAGAACTACCAATCTGAAGCTACTTACAATGATGGATCTTGTATTTTCTTAGGTTGTATCGATGAATCCGCATGCAACTATGATGACATCGCCAACGAAGATGATGGTACTTGTAACTATTGTTGTGACAACGTGACCTCTACCAATGATGATTACACTTTGGATGTAGAGTTGTTTGCCGATGGAGGGATTGCTGGATTGCAGACATACCGGGTTTATGTTAACACGTCATCTTCTACAGATGTTGTTTCATCTGTAACAGGAAATATTGCCGGTCCGCTGGAATTTGGGTCTTCTACTACTTTCTATCAGTATGCCGGTCCTGGAGGAGGAGCAACGCCTAATTTCTGGAATCCTATTTATGCTGCGATCCCAGAATTTGCAGACGGTGTTTATGATTCATTTATTACCATTGGTAATTCTGAAATGGCTGATTTCGATGCTGGTCAAGTTGAAATATCAACCATCGAGACTCCTGGTGAGACTTGGATAGCTGGTTTCGAAGCCGGAGGCCCAATTTCCATTAACTCTGATACAGGTGGAGGATGGTTTTTATTTCCAGGTTCGACGAGTGGAGTGGCTGGAGATGACAATCGAGTTTTGGTAGGTCAGTTCACAACCGACGGCTTTTTAGGAGGTTCGATGCTCGTCCAAATCTTTCCTGAAGGCAATCCTGCAAATAGTGATAATGTCTACATGTCTGTGGAAGCACCAGCTTGTGGTTGCATGGATCCATTAGCCGATAACTATAATAGTGGGGCTCTGTATGAAGATGGAGCTTGTTTCTATTTGGGGTGTACGGATGCTTTGGCGTGTAACTACGATGCGGATGCAACGCAAGAAGATGGAACATGTACATATGTAGAGTCAACCATCGTCGGCGGAGGTCCGGAGGAACTGGTTGTATACGACTGTGACGGTGTATGTTTAAATGACGCAGACGGCGATTATGTGTGTGACGAATTGGAAGTTGCGGGTTGTCTGAACAGTGCTGCTTGTAACTACGCAGTGGGAATCACCGACCTTGAACCATGTGTTTTTGCTGACGCTGGATATGATTGTGAAGGTGTTTGTGAAGAAGATTCTGACGGCGACGGTATTTGCGACAGTTTTGAAGTTGTAGGTTGTTCAGACCAAAGCGCATGTAACTACAACCCGAATACTACGGATGAGGGAGGATGTGATTATGTTACTTGTGTTGGTTGCATGGATGCAGAGGCTTGTAACTATGATACCGCCTACACACAAGACGACGGCTCTTGTGACTATTGTTGCTTCAACGGCGAAATGGTGAATGGCTACCAGGTCACCATCGACGAGATGGGAATGACGGAGGAGGGTATGCGTTACCGAATGTATGTTGACATGCCTTCAACAAATGACGTATTGTCTGCTGTTGCTGGAGATGCTGAGAATGAGACTCGGATTGAAAGCACACAGTCATTCTATAAGTCCATGCTCAATATGGAAGTCACGCCGAATAGTTTAAATCCTGCTTTTTACACCATTTTCCCGGAACTGACTTATGACAGCTGGGTGACAATCGGTATTTCACAAGCAGCTAACCTTGACGGTGGAGAATCGGCCGTAGACTTGGCCACTTCATCTGATTGGCAGTCCGCGTTTTTGGCTGGAAATGACATTGTCTTGAATGGCGAATACGGTGATAGTTGGTTTGTTACTTGGAATGAGATTGGTGGTGTTGCAACCAATGGAATTGCAGGCGATGATTCGCGTGTATTGGTTGGGCAATTCACAACCCACGGTATTTTGAGCGGTCAGCTTTATGTACAGGTTTTCCAAGAAGGGGCTCAAGACAATCCACTTCAGATGACATTGCCTTTTGGTTATGCATCTGAGGACAACGAAGCACCCGTATTTACATCTGTTCCTGCTGATGTAACTCAAAATTGCTCTGATGCTTGGCCATCGGACATGGCGACTGCCGCGGATGCAGGTTGTTTCCCAGACGTGGTTGTAACGGTTGAAGATTCAATTGAAGACGCCACTTGTGGTTACACATTGACACGAACGTTTACGGCTACAGATGCTTCGGGCAACCAATCAACAGCGAGTCAGATTGTCTCTTTAGAAGACAATGAAGCTCCAGTTGCTGTGGCCCAACAAGACGTGGTCGTTGGATGTTCAGACGACTTGACACCAGGCTCTGGTCTAACGGCGTTTCCAACGGGATCGTACGACAATTGTGCGTCTGCTGATGAATTGGTCTATAGCTATTCAGATTCACCTGTTGAGGGTGGCTTGGATATGACGGGCGTAGTGATGGACTTGCATGTAGAGATGGGTAAGAACATTGCCGGCCCATTCGGTCAATCTTTGATTCTGGAGGCAACGGGGGTGACCGTTGGCGAAGGTTTTGAATTGACTTACGATGATTTGACCTCAAACCCTTCGAGTCATCGAGGAGCAATCACTGTTGACATCGATGGAAGCACAGTCAATTTGATTGTGGAGGGTACAGATGGAAACCCATACCAATATGATTTCGCGGTCGTAAGCATAACGAATATTTCTGGAGAGTCCATTTCTGCATTGAGCTTTACATCCAATGGAATCGCGGCTGATTCGGAAGTTTCAACCGAAATCACTCCTACCAGTATGGTCATTTCTTTTGATGGCACAGCTGTTTATGCTGAGGGCGATGCAGCGACACTGAACATTGAAAACCCTGAGACCTGCATAGAGTTCGCAGGTGTAACAAGGACTTGGACTGTAACGGATGGTTGTGGAAATTCTGATACAGCCGTACAAAACATCACAATTGTTGACACAGAAGGCCCTGTATTCACTTCGGTTCCTGCAAACTTAGAATTGGGTTGCAACGATGACATTCCAATGTCGCTAGCAACCGCTGAGGACTGCTCTGACGTTGTAATCGTAATGACTGAAACATCCGATGAAGGCACATGTGCAGGTGACATGACCTACTACAGAACGTTCACAGCAACGGACAACTGTGGAAACACAACGGCCCATACGCAGGTGATCATGGTAGTTGACAATACCGCCCCAGTATTTACATCTTTCCCTGCTGATGTGACCTACACATACGGTGATGACATGGTTGTAGCAGAGCCTACGGCTTCAGATGAATGCAATGAGGTGAGTTACTCGTACAGCGATGCTGCCGATTCAGGTAACATTGAAATTACCGTTATCACACGAACGTGGACAGCGAGCGATGCCTGTGGAAATAGTGTTTCTCAAGATCAAATGATCACGGTGAACGAGGTGATGGGCTGTACAGATGCTTTGGCTTGTAACTATAGCGAAGGAGCATCTTACGACGACGGCAATTGCGATTACTGCTCTTGTGGAGCAGGAGGAGAGGCAGGCTTTGGCTTGGAGTTGGAATTGGTTGCTTCACATGACGGTTCTGTCAATCCAGCATTGGAAGGGTTGAATACGTATCGTGTCTATGTGACTACACCTGGAGTTGAGGACTTTGTGAGTTCTGTATCAGGCGAGGTTGCAGTCCCTGCGTATTTGACGACTACAACGTCGTTCTATCAAGACGCTTTCGGTGGAATTAGCGCTGCGACGATTAACCCATTGTTTTTCCCTGTGGTTCCATCTTTGGAATATGACAGCTGGTTAACAATTGGTATTGAGTCTGTTCCTGATGGCAACAACAACGAAAGTGATGTTACATTCGTTCAAGCGGAAAGTGATAACTGGCAGGCAGACTTCAACGCAGGAAACGACCTCGTGATTGATAGTTTCTTTGGTGGGTCATGGTTCTCATTGATCACATCTTCCAACGGTCAGGCGGGAGAAGATCAGCGTGTACTGGTTGCACAGTTGACTACGGATGGTGAGCTGTCTGGTCAATTGTATGTGCAAGTCTTCCCGAATGGAGATCAAAGCCAGGACACATACCTGACATTGAGTTTCGGAGGAAATGAGTGCGGTTGCATGGATGCAACAGCTTGCAACTATTCTGCAGATGCTACTTACGACGACGGAGGCTGTAGCTACCCTGCAACGGGTTACGACTGCGACGACGTTTGCATCAGCGATACGGACGGAGACGGTGTATGCGATGAGTTGGAAATCTTTGGCTGTACCATTGAGACAAACTGTTTCTATGACCCTGCAGCGACTGAATATGATGCTGACGCTTGTAGCGGATCACCATTCTGCATTGGTTGCAATGAAGAAGCGGCGTGTAACTTCAATCCAAACGTAAATCCTGAGCCTAACTTCAATGACGGTTCTTGTGAATACCCTGAAGATGGATTTGATTGCGACGGTGTATGCTTTGATTGGAATGGTGATTTGATTTGCGACATCTTACAAGGCTGTGGTGATCCGGGAGCATGCAACTACGAGGAAGTAGAGTATCCATCATTGGATTTCTGTGACTTCTGTAGCTGTGATAACGTGTATTCAAGCAACGATGATTTCGGAATTGAAATTGAGATGATTGAATCGGGTGTTGAAAATGCGATGACGTACAAACTGTACTTGACTACGCCAAACAGCACAGACGTTTTGAATGCGATCTTGGGCAATGAAGCCAACCCAATTATTTTGGGCTCTTCTAGCCAGTTCTTCCAGGATCCTGCAGGAGCGGTCCTTCCAACACCTGCATCAATGTTCGGATTCTTCCCACAACTGGCGTACGATTCGTACATCACG
>CAWVYB010000058.1:0-11418 GCA_963934215.1 uncultured Flavobacteriales bacterium
CCGGGCGACGAAGTTATTTGCGATCGGTTGTCCCACATCTACAACTATGAAGGCGGTGGGATTGCCCGCAATTCCGGTGCTTCGATGCGCTTGCTACACGGTGACCGGGGACGGTTTACGGCAGCAGAAGCCATGGCCGAAATCAACCCTGCCGACAGTCATTTTTCACGCACCTCGCTGGTCTGCGTAGAAGACACGGTCAACAAAGGAGCCGGTTCAGTTTGGGAAATGCAGCAGCTCAGCGAACTCTCTCAAGCCTGTAAAGCCCATCACCTGCCCTTGCATCTCGACGGAGCCCGTTGCTGGAACGCCATGGTCCAACGTCATGGCAATAGCGTGCCCGACGCGGCGGCATGGAAAGCCTATGGACAGCTTTTCGATTCAATCTCCATCTGCTTTTCAAAGGGATTGGGTGCACCCGTGGGATCGGTGGTATTGGGCTCCAAGCCTTTCATCGAAGAAGCCCATCGCACCCGCAAAGTTTTGGGGGGCGGTATGCGTCAAATTGGAGGATTGACCGCCGCGTGCATGCATGCGCTCGATCATGAATTGCCCCGCCTATCCGAAGACCACCGGCATGCGCAAATGTTGGCTGCAGCGCTGAACAATTCCGATGCTATAGCCTCGGTGGAAACGGTGCAGACCAACATTGTCATCGTAGAAGTCGCAAACGGAGAGAACGCGGATTCCTTTGTGGCAAAAGCTGCAGAAGAAGGCATCGCCTGCTTTGCCTTTGGCCCCGCACAAGTGCGCTTTGTCACGCACCGCGACTTGACCCCTAGCGTCATCGAGGAGGCCTGCAGCCGCCTGGCCGTGATCAAGTGATCCGCCGTTCAGGCCGCACACGCTCCCGTATCGTCAGTCGCAATCAATGCCGCACCATCAAAGGGCGCACCAACGAACGGTCACCATCCAACAACTGGATTTGATACCATCCTTCTGTCCAGCTCGAAACATTGAACAGCGGCGCGGAGCCACCAGACCACATGCCCCGATGCACTTCACGACCGGCAGCATCGCGAACCGAAATGGCCCATGGCTGGTCCGTTAAGTCGATGTCCAGGTAAACGTGCTCATTGGCCGGCTGGGGATAAACCAGCGACGCCTCCAATCCCACTTCATCCACTCCCACTGAGCAAGTGTGCACCGTCAAAATCAAAGCATCGACAAATTCACATCCGGAATCGGTGGTGGCATTTAAAATGATGCTGTACGTCCCCGGAGCATAGGTCCCCGCCTCGATGTAGTAGAACTGATTGCTCGATCCATCTTGCCATTCGTAGGTGAGACCGGTGGGTCCGTAAAGCAATAGCGGCTCATCTTCACAAATGATGGTGTCGTTGCCAATGGTGAAATCACCATAACCAGCATCCGTCACATAGGCCGTCAAAGGATTGGTGCAACCGTTCAAATCCGTAACTACCAATTGGTAGGTTCCCGCCACAACGCCTTGAAGATCCTCTTCTTCAGAGGTGAATTCTCCAGGACCTGTCCACGCGAAGGTGTACCCCCCATTGGCTCCAGACACCTCCACTTCAACGGCACCATCGGCCGAAGTCTCACACGAGGCCTGCGTCACCTCCGAAGACATGCTCCAAGAAGACGGGGCAATGATATTGCGCTCCAACGTGAAGGCATTGCCACAGGCGGTGAGTATTTCAGCGGTATAGGTTCCAGGCGAAAGGTTCTGGATCCAAGCTTCATTGGTTTCAACACCATCAGGGCCCGTCCAGGTGCAATCAAAGTCTGAACCGCCGTTGTTGACATAGGCTAGCAACAAGCCATTAGGTTCGGCATCCTTGCTCAATGGACAGGTGACATTGCGCTGCTGGGCATCGGCCGATCCTTCATACGTCTCGGAAGAAAACAGCGTTATCTCGGCCACACCCTGCTGACCCGCCCAACCGTCTAATTGGATGAGATAGGTCGCCCCCACATCCAAGCAACTGGAATAAAGGATGGAAGCATACCCCGCGCAAGCATCGTCGTTGGATCCGACCAGTTCGAAGGTGGTGAAATCTCCACAGTCCTCCACCCGGTACATCGCCAATTGGGTGTCAAATGTGGTGCTATCTGAGCAGGCCATAACGGTCACTGGATCGGAAACGATCGGCGTATAAGTGAGCCAAGCCGAAACCGAAACATTGCCATCGCTACCACACCACGCCCCCGGGAGGTCGCAACTGCCATTGGGAGCCGCCTGTGGGCTGACTTCGCCCGACTGTGCCGTGAGTCCTGCATTGGACACCATAACGGTCTCGCCATCCAACACAATCTCCGCTGCATCGCAAGGCACATCATGGGGTGCAAACAAGCTTTCGCCAGCAACAAACGACCACACGTTGCCCGCGCCGGTTCCGCCAAAGGCACCTGAAAGTGTTTCATCCATGTTAAGCTCGAATGTTGTCCCGCCATCTCCATAGCTGTCGACATGGATCAAATCCAATACCGTTCCATCCACCACGCAAAATGGTCCTTCAACAATCTGCGCATTGTTATCGTAAGTCATCCCACCTGACCCCATGTTACCCGCTCCATCGCAGCCAACACCATCCGAATTGCCTCCACTCGCGATGAATTCGAGCGATCCACAACCTGCACCAGTAGGTGCTATTTCCCAATACATCTCGTAGCCCCAAGCATCCGTTCCAATGGTCAATTCCAAGGCAACCTCACCGGCCTCACATTGAGACCACACGACGGATGACAAGGTCGTTATCACCATAAATACACCGGTTAGAATCGCTTGTATAAATGTGTGCGAAAAGCTTTTTTGCAAATTTTCCATGTCTGAAAGATAATCGAATTGATTCCCCTCTCCTCATCTTGTACTTTTGTACTCTCGACCATGATCTGCCTCCTCTCCCCAGCCAAAACCATCGACTTTGCGAACGCACGCGATGTCAGCCCAGCAACGCAGCCCGAGTTCCTCAACGATGCCACTTACCTGGCTGATAAGCTTCGCAAACACTCGGCAAAGCACTTAGAGGTATTGATGGCACTGAACCCTGATCTCGCTGCCCAAACCAAGGAACGGGCCGATGCGTGGGATGCTTCGGCGCATGAGGACGGAGGCAAGCCGGCCGCCATGGCCTTCCAAGGAGCGGTATACCGTGGTCTGGATGCCGCATCACTCTCCTCAGAAGATTTGGCTTTCGCGCAAGGGCATGTGCGCATCATCAGTGGACTGTACGGTATTTTGCGGCCTCTGGACCGCATGCAGCCTTACCGTTTGGAAATGGGTTTAAAATGGCCCATCACACCCAAGAAAAAGAACCTGTACCAGTACTGGGAAGACCGACTGGCTGATCATATCGTTGATGCCGCCAAAGGGTATTTGATCAACCTCGCCAGCAACGAATACAGTAAAGCTATTTTGCGCAAAGACACCCCGATGCGTGTAATCACTCCCCAGTTTAAGGATGAGGTCAACGGTCAATTCAAATCGCTGATGACCTACGCCAAAGAAGCTAGGGGCCAGATGGCTCGGTATCTGATTCAACAACGCATTGAAAAACCCATAGATCTCAAGAAATTCACTGGCATGGGCTACGCATTCAATGCGGATCTATCCACTGAAAATGACTGGGTCTTCACTCGTAAAAAAACAACTCAATCCTCATGATTTCTTTCAATTTTAAACCTGCAGCTTTGTGCGCAGGTATCGCATTTTCGCTCTTATCAACAAGCTCAACACATGTGTGGGCACAATCCAACTCCACTTCAATGGAATCCATTAGTTACGCCTTAGGCGTCTTGTTCTCTACCAACCTGATGCAGGAAGGTCTTACTGAAATTGATGCAGCTCAACTCGCTGCCGGTTTTGAAAATCAAATGAACGGTTCAGCCACCATGACCCCCGAACAAGCCAACGAGATGGTCGGTGAATTCATGACGAAAAAGAAGGAAGAGTCCTCAGCGGGATACCGCGAAGAATGCCTCGATTTCTTGGCCACCAACGCCAAGAAAGACGGCATCCAAGTGACTGAATCTGGACTGCAATACACGCACGAAACAGAAGGATCAGGTGACGCACCAACGGCTGCCTCTACAGTGACCGTTCACTATCGCGGAACATTGATCGACGGAACCGAATTCGACTCATCATTCAAGCGAGGAGAGCCGATTTCTTTTCCACTCGGAAACGTGATCGCTGGATGGACTGAAGGCCTTCAATTGATGAAGCCAGGAGGAAAAACAACGTTCTACATTCCACAAGAATTGGCGTACGGAGCGAATCCAAATCCAAACGGACCGATCCCTCCATTTGCAGCACTTGTATTTGATGTGGAGTTAATTTCTGTGGACTGATCCGCAGACAACAACCCGCTGATGAAGGCCTGCTTCAATCCGAAAGGATGGAGCAGGCCTTTTCTTTTGGCCTCCCCTAACCGACTTCTGCCGAGTCCTCCTTAGTTTGCAACCTATGAATGCTTTGATTACCAATGACGCGGTTGTGCTGGGTCTGCTCCTGGCCACTTTGGCCCTAATTTTTCACTTCAGCTCGCTTCCGAAATTTGCTGGATTTTTCAAAATCATCCCGTCGTTGCTGCTGTGTTATTTCCTTCCAGCTGCCTACAATTCACTGGGGTTGATCGATGGGGAATCCTCCAACTTGTACTTCGTGGCTTCGCGTTACTTGTTGCCGGCCAGTCTGGTCCTGCTTTGCTTGAGCATCGACTTGAAAGGAATTTGGAATCTGGGACCGAAAGCACTCATCATGTTTTTTACGGCCACATTCGGCATCGTCATCGGCGGACCATTGGCGCTGTGGGCGGTCAGCTTCATCGAACCCTCGGTGCTAGGAGGTGATTCGCCTGAAGCGTTTTGGCGCGGACTGTCTACGGTAGCGGGAAGTTGGATAGGCGGCGGAGCCAACCAAGCCGCACTCAAAGAGATTTCAGGCACCTTGGACAGCCAGTTCAGCGCCATGTTGATTGTGGATGTGTTTGTCGCCAATTTGTGGATGCCCTTCTTACTGGTTGGCGCCGGTATGAGCGCCATTTTGGACCGCAAGCTCAAGGCCGACTCCTCGGCCGTGGATGAACTCAAAGAGAAAGTGGAAGCCTTCCAATTGGGCATCGCACGGGTGCCTTCTTTTCAGGACCTCATGATCATTGCGGGCATTGCATTCGGAGCGGTTGCCGTGTCGCATGCATTGGCAGATGGCTTGGCTCCCGGTTTCAGCGCCTGGTTTACCCGCATCAAAACGGCCAATCCCGATAGCTTCGTTCAATACCTCAGCAGTTTGGAAGGCGGATTCTTCTGGCTCGTAGTAGCCGCTACGGCCATTGGGATTGGACTGAGCTTTACGAAGTTGAGAAATTACGAGGGTGCTGGCGCGAGCAAGACCGGCAGTGTCTTTCTCTATGTGCTCGTGGCGACCATTGGCATGAAAATGGATGTGGTCGAGCTCTACCACAATTGGGATGTCTACTGGTCCGTCATCCTCATCGGATTGCTCTGGATGCTCACGCACATCATCACATTGTTGACCGTAGCCAAGATCATCAAAGCGCCATTTTTCTATGTAGCTGTCGGGTCGCAAGCCAATATCGGCGGAGCAGCCTCTGCTCCCATCGTAGCCGCAGCATTCAGTCCAGCTCTAGCACCTGTGGGCGTCTTACTAGCGGTATTGGGTTATGCAGTGGGGACCGTGGGAGCCATTGTGTGCATGGAACTCATGCACGCCATCTCCATGTAAAGCCGGATATTAGCCCAGCAAATGGCCCATCAACGATTGCTTGACGTGCAAGTAGTCGGCATTCTCTTTGCCTGCCGGGATGATCACCGGCAACCGTTTAACCACCTCAATGCCGCCGGCATTCAGCGCTTCCATCTTCAACGGGTTGTTGGTCATCAATTGGACCGCGTCCCAGCCCAAGTCTTTCAGGATGGCCACGGCATCATCATACCCCCTGGCATCCGCCGGATGTCCCAACTCCTCATTGGACTGGATCGTGTCCCGTCCCTTGTCTTGCAAGTTGTAGGCCTTTAATTTCTCCACCAAACCGATGCCTCGGCCTTCTTGACGGAGGTACAATAAGGCGCCGCCTTCTTTGGCGATGGAGTCGAGGGCTCGATTCAATTGTTGACCGCAATCGCAACGAGCGCTGCCAAACAAATCACCGGTCATGCACTCACTATGGATGCGCACAACGGGTGGAGCCTCGGATTCGATCGTCGTCATCAAGACGACATGGGGAAACAAATCCCCCTCTTCTCCGAAGGCCAAAATGGTAAAGGAACCCACGGCAGTGGGCAAGCGAGATTCAACCAAACGTTTCACGATACAAAGTTACGATTTACAGAGGGAGCTTCACGCCCCTTGATGAAAACCCTTGAAATAAAAAAAGCCAACTCCATAAGGAGTCGGCCTTTTCTATTCTAATCAATCCAATCTATTCAATCGCAATCCGTTCCGAATACGGACAAGAATGCTAGGAGGTCAGGAGTAGCAATCAAACCGTCACCATCCAAATCACCAGGACACGCATCTTCTGCAAATTCACAACTTCCATCGTCTGTATTCGCCGCAGCGTCATAGTTCTCAGCTGACTCATACATGCAACCGAAGGTTACATATGTCATGCAAGACCCATCATCTTCCGTCGCGAACAAGTCAAACTCAGCAAAGAATGGATCCGTACAACCCAAGATTGGGCATGTCGCAACGCAACTTCCTGCGCAGTATGCAACAACCAAACCTTCTGCCGCAGTAGCTCCGTAGTTTCCACCACCCGCTCCGATTTCAGCATCTGGGTTAGTAGAGCATTCAGCAGGTGCATTGAATACAGAGCCCCAACCAGAATATCCATCTAGAGGACCGGTTACAGCAATGACAAATTCAAATGCAGCGCCTTCTTCGAGAGCCAAAGTTCCAGACCATATTCCGTCGCCGTCAGCATCCGCGAGGGTCACACCCCAGCCGCTCCAGCCGTTCCAAGAACCGTTGACAACAACGTTGTCGAAGTCTGCGTTGGGATAGCCCGTTCCGTTCATATCAATGTCAAACATGACATCAACAATTGCAGGTTGATTCACTTCATCACAAGTCAAACACGTGCCATACGCATCGTTGTTCGTTGAACCTGCGTCAGTCAGTCGATTCGCATAACCTGCGAAATCAGTCACTGGAGCACACTCGCCACCGTTTTGCATGTCGTCCACCAAATCTTCTTGGTGAGCCCATCCATCAACCATGTACTTGTATTCGATCGTTCCAGCCAAGTCAATGGTCAACGAGTGAATGCCATCTCCATCGTCATCAGACAAGAAGTTGTAATCTTCAGCAGCACACCATCCACACCAAGGACCCGTCACATAAGCCGTCGTAAACTCAATCCCTGAGCAAGACATGTCCACATTGAACGTTGTTGCATACAAGCAAGAACCATCGTCAAGATTCGCCGCTTCGTTGTAGTTGCTCGCTGTTGCGTCCATGCAACCGTATACGTCCCCTTCATTGGTGTCGCATGCGCTGCAAGACTCGAAACAAACCACTTCCAATACCATATCAACGCCGCCTTCAACGGTGATGTAACGGTTGGTGTAAGGGCCTGTTGTCAACGTGCATTCTGCTGTAAGCTCGGGGTCTAATGATTCCTCAGTACCTGAGTTGACATATTTGAATTCGTGACCGCCTGAAGCCAATACAGTTGTAAACTCATAAATACCGTCTCCGTCTTCGTCGGTCATTGGGGTTGCACCCGCATTCCAGCCGTTCAATGAAGCACCGAACACCGTCACCGCACCTGTCACCCCACTGGTAGACATGTCCACTTGGAATGTAACGGACGCTTCAGAAACAGAACTGCAAGATCCGTCTGTGGAACACTGTGCAAAGCACGTATTGATCGTCGTAGGACCTTCGATAGCAGGTAAGAAACGGTCATTGTAGTTCGTTTCATCTCCGCACTCCTGGCCTGCCAAGTTCTCTTTGCAAGACCAATCACCACATGCACCGTTGGTGAACGCATAGTGGCCTGAAAATCCTTCGTCCAACATCATGCTGATTGCATATACGCCATCACCATCGTCGTCCATCATTTGGTTGTCACCAGGATTACCAAAGAACCCACCTCCTGCGAGGTAAACTCCAGTCTCAGCAACTTCTTCGTTGGCCATATTCACCATGAACGTGACTTCGTGTTGAACGACTTCCGTGTCGCATCCAACACAAGAAGCGTAACAAACAGCATCCACAACTACGTCAACCACACCCACTTCAACCGATCGGTTGAAGAATTCAGCAGTGCCACAAGCGGCAGGAACATTTTCTACAAAATCCCACCCTGGACCGTTCATGTACTTGAACTGCACTGTGCTGTTCGCAGCAACCGAGTGCGTGTAAGAGAAAACACCGTCTCCGTCTTCATCAGCCATTTGAGTAAAATCCCAAGCGATGAAGTCACCAGCAACGAAAATCCCCGCTGGATTTGCGCCCGCCACGTTCATGTCAACATTGAACGTCAAGTTCACGGGATCATCCGTTACAGGAGAACACGTCTCGCTGCAACCTGAAGGACACAAGTTAATTACCGTGTCTTCCGCAGCTGTGGTAAAGAACCAATTGGACGTTCCAGCCAAAGCGCACTCTAAACCAGCATTGTATGTAAAGCCCCAACCAGAATAATCATCTGCTGCACCCGATGTGGAAACAACATATTCAAATGTCAAGCCGATTTCAAGTGCGATTGTACCCGTCCAAATGCCATCAGCATCATCGTCAGTCAAAGCAACACCCCAACCTTGCCATCCATTCCAACTGCCATTGACTGCGACAGCATCATAATCAGCTGTTGGAAAGTCTTGGTAGTTCATGTCAATATTGAACGTCACATCCGAAGTCTCTACTTCAGGCGGCGCAGCGCATGAACCGTCTGTAGTGCACTGAGCAAAACAGGTAGAGATTACCGTGTCTTCAATTATGTTTGAAAGCAACCGATCATTCCATGTTCCGTCTGCACAATCCTGCCCCTCAATGTTTTCCTTGCAAGACCAATCACCACAGTTTCCGTTCGTAAACGTATAGTTTCCAGTGAAAGGAGTCGGCAATTCAAGTGAAAGCGAATACACACCATCTCCATCAGCATCCATCAATTGATGTGTACCTGGAGCACCGAAGTAATCTCCACCAGCGACATAAACACCACTTTCAGCAACCACCTCATTTTCCATATTGAGGTTCCATGTCACGATCGCCGTTCCCGGCTCAATGCCCAAACAGGCATCGCATGAATTGAAACACACTACTCCGAGAGTGTCATCCGAATCTCCAACCATTAGTGTTCGGTTGGTGTTGCCGTCAATTGTCGAAGTACAAGACTCGCCTTCATTGAAGTTTTCTTGGTTGGTCCAAGCATCCAATGTGAACTTGTACTCGATTGTTTCATTTTGATTCAATGCCACTGCAATGCTGTAGACTCCGTCTCCGTCCTCATCAACCATCTCAGCGCAACCGCCACACCAGCCGTTGAAGCCTCCATTGAGGTTAACCGTGCCAAACGTAGAAGCATATTCACTCATGTCCACTTGAAAAGTGATCATGGATGTTGCTGCTGGTGTTGGGCAAGAGCCGTCTGTAGTGCACTGAGCAAAACATGTAGAAATCACCATGTCTTCGGTAACGTCAGAGAGAAGTCGATCATTCCAAGTACCATCGGCACAATCCTGACCTTCGATATTCTCTTTACACGACCAGTCTCCACAAGCACCGTTGGTAAACGTGTAGTTTCCTGTGTAAGGAGTATTCACTTCAACCGTAATACTATAAATACCATCACCGTCCTCATCGAGCATTGGGTTATCACCTGGATTACCCCAATCTGCACCTCCTGCGAGATAAACACCGGATTCAGCAACCGCTTCATTGGACATGTTCAAATTGAACGTAACCGAAGCAGTTTGAGCAAAGGATGCTGTCGCAATCGCCAACAGACTGAAAAGTAAATAAACGTTTTTCATGAGTAGTTGTTTTCCGAAAAATTCCACTAAACCAGGTTATTAAGCATTAAAAACCCAAATATCAGCATCGAAAGGTACGTAAAATAAAGTGTATAAACAACACTATATACAGTGAATTATGACCAACTTCGTACAATTTATGCCCTCCAAGGCTCATTCCGTAATAAACAAAGTAGCCACGCCCGCGAACCCGAGAGCGGTCCCTGCTATGGTCATCGTATGAATGACCTCTCCTCCAAAAGCAATGTCATTGATAAAGTTGATTCCTCCCAAAGCAGCTATCACTTGCGGGATGACGATAAACATGTTGAAGATCCCCATGTAAATTCCCATTTGTTTCAATGGAATTGAGCTCGACAACATGGCATAAGGCATCGAAAGCATACTGCCCCAAGCGATTCCAATCAGAGCAAAACTCCACTTCAACCCCTCACTTGATTCGGGACTCAATGACAGCATTGAGAAAAAGCCGACACCACCCAGCACCAAGGCCAAGGCATGAATCCATCGTCGATTAATCGGATACTTTCTGGTATAGAAAACAAGCACCAAGGCAAACACCATTGAGCTCAATCCATACATCCCCATGGCACTGGAAACTGAATTTGCTGCTTCATTATATGCCGCACTCGCTGGGTCTGATGCCTGAAAGACATGCTTTGTGAGTGCTGGAGTCGCAAATGACCACATGGTGAAAAATGCAAACCAACTAAAAAACTGCACTACACCCAATTGCGCCATCACCCGAGGCATCGTCAGGATGGCCTGGAGAATATCACGCACAGCTCGCGTAAATCCAGCCGAAGATTCTTTTTCCACCTTGAATGCCTCCAAATCTTCTGGAGGCTCTTCCGAGGTGGTAAAAACAGTAACCGCAATGGAGATCAGAAATACCGCTGCTCCAATGGCAAATGAATAAAACACAGAATCGGGAATCTCTCCGGCAGCAGCCTCGTTTCGCACGCCCAGCTTTGTAACAAACCAAGGCAAGTTCGACGCCACCCACGTGCCAATACCGATGATCAGCGTTTGCATCACAAACCCATACGAGCGCTGATGCTCCGGCAATTTGTCGGCTACCAGCGCACGAAAAGGCTCCATGCTAATGTTGATCGAGGCATCGAGAATCCACAAGAAACCTGCCGCCATCCAAAGCGTGGAACTGTAGGGCATGAAAAAGAGCGCAAACGAACTCAGAACAGCTCCAATCATGAAGAATGGACGCCTCCTCCCCCAACGTGGACTCCACGTGCGATCACTCAGATAGCCGATGATCGGCTGAACCAGAAGGCCCGTTAGCGGGGCAGCAATCCACAACCCAGGCAGTTCTTCAGGACTGGCTCCCAAGGTTTGAAAAATCCTTGACATGTTTCCTCCTTGCAATGCAAAACCAAACTGGATTCCCAAGAACCCAAAGCTCATGTTCCAGATTTGCCAAAAAGAAAGTGACTT
>CAWVYB010000059.1:0-11342 GCA_963934215.1 uncultured Flavobacteriales bacterium
CCGGTATCCCTTTTCACCCAACCAGGTCGATTCTGTACTTAACCCTACAGTGTTGATTCCTGAGTTTGATTTGGACACAGGAGAGAAGATCGGAGACCGACCAGAGCAACGTCCAATTGAATCCCAAGCGATCACAAAGTACCTCGTGAAGGAAGATTGGATTTGGGATCGTCAACGCGGAGAACGGTATGTTCGAATCATAGGGATCGCGCCGCTTTGGCAGGAAACTGATGAAGAAGGCGAATTGAAGGCGCCTCAAACGCTATTCTGGTTATACTACCCAGAGTGTCGTTATGTATTCGCCAATGCGGAAGCTTACAATCCGATGAACGACTCGCAAAGACGTACGTTCGAAGACCTATTTCAGAAGCGATTCTTTAACAGCTTCATCGTAAAAGAGTCCAACGTTTACGACCGTTCGATTGCGAGCTATGCTCTCGGACTCGATGCATTAGCGGAATCCCAGCGCATCAAGCACGACTTGTTCTTACTTGAACATGACTTGTGGCATTATTAAGATCATAGCAACAGTATAAAAAGCCGATTCCTCGTGGAGTCGGCTTTTTTTTTATGCCAATTGATGAACGACCTTTGCACCACGTATGCTGAATATTTCCAATGTCTCTGTCCACTTTGGACAACGCACTCTTTTTGAATCCCTAGATCTTTTCGTTGGAAAACGAGAGCGAGTTGGCCTCGTTGGTCGCAACGGAGCCGGGAAATCTACGCTTCTCCGCATTATTGCCGGTGAGACTAAACCGACCACTGGTAACATCATCATGCCGAACGGCGCACAAATTGGATACCTCGCTCAGGAGATGGTACACAATGAAAACGCCACGATCATTGAAGAGGCCAGCAGCGCTTTTGAGGAGGCCAAAGATTTAGAGAAGCAAGTCGAGGAACTGTCCAAGCAACTCAGCGAACGAGAAGACTACGAATCCAAGGAGTATGCGCAAATCATTGAAGATTTGACAAGCGCAAATGAACGCATCGACTTGATTGGGGGTTCAAGTTTAGAAGAGCAGGTACAAAGAATCCTGCAAGGTCTTGGTTTTTCATCGTCCGATATGGATCGGAAGATGAGTGAGTTCTCTGGAGGATGGAAGATGCGTGTTGAACTCGCAAAACTGTTGTTACGAAATCCAGACTTGCTGCTATTGGATGAGCCTACCAACCATTTGGATCTCGAAAGTATCGAGTGGTTAGAGAATTTTTTGCTCCAATCGTCGAGTGGCATCATTTTGATTTCACACGACAGGACATTTTTGGACAACCTGACCACGCGCACAGTAGAAATTACACCGGTCAAGCTATTTGACCACAAGGCATCGTTCACAGCCTACCAAGCTTGGAGAGAAGACGACCGTGCGCGCCAAGAACAGGCGGTTAAAAATCAACAGAAGTATATCGAAGAGACCGAGATCCTCATTAACAAGTTTCGAGCCAAAAAGAACAAAGCAGCCTTTGCTCAATCCTTGATTAAGAAGCTCGACAAACTCGAACGACTTGAAGTCGATTCAGCAGACAAGCAAGACATTCGCTTTCGATTTCCTAAAGCTCCGCGTTCTGGAAAAGTGAGCATCGAATCTTCCAACCTCAGTAAATCATTCGGTGAACTCCAGGTATTTAAAAACCTCGACTTCATTTTAGCGCGACAAGAGAAGGTTGCTCTCGTTGGAAAAAATGGAGCCGGAAAGACGACACTCACTCGGATCTTCATGGACCTTGAAACATCTGAGGGCCAGATGAACATCGGTCACAATGTCGATATCGGATATTATGCCCAGAATCAAGCTGAGGAATTGGATGGGAATCTCACTGTTTTTGAAACTCTCGACGAAGTTGCCGTTGGTGATATTCGAAGTCAGCTCAGGAGCATCTTGGGCGCTTTTCTCTTTTCGGGAGATGATGCTGAGAAAAAAGTAAAGGTCCTTTCGGGGGGCGAAAAAGCACGTTTGGCTTTATGCAAGCTACTCTTACACCCTTATAACCTCCTCATTCTTGACGAGCCTACCAACCACTTGGATATTCGCGCTAAAAGCGTTCTAAAAGAAGCCTTGCGGGCTTACGACGGTACGTTGATTGTCGTATCCCACGACAGGGATTTTCTTTCAGACTTAACGGAACTTGTTTACGAAGTCACGCCTACGGGGCTGAAGCAATACATCGGAGATATCAAACAATTCTTACACGCTAAACACGCGGCAAGCATTCGCGCTTACGAAGCGGGGAAAGCCCAAAACATCCATATCTCCAAGGAAACGAAGAAAAAGTCTAGTGACCCACAACAGCAGGCGAAAATCACATCAGCAGACGAAGGTCTCAGTTATGCTGAGAAAAAAACGCGAGGTAAGCTTGAGCGAAAATTGCGCAATCAACTCAAAAAACAAGAGGGAATCATCCAATCTAAAGAGGCCGAAATCAAAGCACTGGATGCAGAAATCGCTGGAGTGGACCCCAGCAACCGACAGCGATTGACAGAACTTGCCTACCAGTATGAAACCGTTCAGCGTGAACTCAATGTCGCCATGGAAACATGGACCGAAACGGGCGTTCAACTCGAAGAATTTTGTTGACAACCTGTGTGCATAAGTCCAGCCAGAATCTACAAAATCCACTTTCGTAGACGCAACCCTTAGCGCAAATTCGTCGTATGCAGCATATGAAGTCTTTCGTCCTAGCCTTTGTCATGTTCGCAATGGCAGTCGTCGCATTCGGTCAGTCATCCCCCTTATCCGCAGGGTTCAGTCTTGGGGGTGCCAATTATCTTGGTGAAATCGGTGGAAAACTCGACCCTCGCGCCTCCGTATTAGACGCTAACATCATTACCACATCGCCGTCTGCAGGTGTATTTCTGCGCTATGCGTCCAATGATCGCGTCCGTGTTTCTGGTGAAGTTAATTACGTGCACATCCGTCAAGAAGATAGCAATGCGGAAGATCCGGCACGACAAGCTCGGAACCTCAACTTTCGCAATCGCATGTTTGAATTTGGATTTCGAAGTGATTTCACGGTCTTCCGTATTTCGAATCAACAAGGCATGCGCAACTACACAAAACCGGGGAGGCTCTCCTTCAATGTCTTTGTTTTCACAGGATGTTATGGCGTGTTACACAATCCACAGGCTCAGGTCACACACGATCCCGATAACACATGGGGCGATCGTTGGTTCGACTTGCGCCCATTGCGCACGGAAGGCCAAGTGGAAGAATACGCAACCATCATTGCGGCGATACCATTGGGAATCGGAATGGAATTTGGAATGGGCAATGGTTGGACTATTGGAGTAGAGGCTTCTTGGAGAGGTACCTTCACCGATTACCTCGATGATATCTCTGGCATGTACGCGGATCCAACTACACTAGCTCCTCTGGCCGAAGCGATCAGCAGCCAATCAAACGAAGCCGTAATTGCATCCATCAATGATCCCGCATCAGGAAATCTAGGCAACCACCGATACAGCGACGGCGGTACATATAGAGGAAACCCAAAGACCAATGATTCGTACGGAACAATCCAGTTCACGTTCGCGAAATCCATCGAGACGCGCACTTCTTTTGAGCGCGCCTTGGACCACATCTCCAGACGCCGTTAATCAAGCCATTCGGTTCAGGCTAGATAAGATCTCCAACGATCCAAAATCTGCTCAAAGTCTTCTGGTAATGGGGTTTCGAATGCCATTCTACTCCCGCTTTCAGGGTGTGTAAACACCAATGAACGCGCATGCAGTGCTTGCCTTGGAAGAATCTCGAAGCAGTTGTGCAAGAAAGAGCGGTATTTCCCTCCTAGAACCCCTTTAACGGGTCTGTTGCCTCCGTACTGTACATCGCCAAACAACGGATGCCCCATGTGCTGCATGTGCACGCGGATTTGATGCGTGCGCCCCGTTTCTAGTTTGCATTCAACCAATGTAACGGGACCAAGACGTTCGAGAACCGAATAATGGGTCACGGCATGCTTGCCTTCATGACCATCTGGGAATACAGTTTGGACTCTGCGGTCTCGGTGATTTCGGCCGATGTGCCCTTCAATGGTTCCATCCTCATCCAAGTCACCCCACACCAGTGCCAAATAGCGCCGTTCAACCGTACGTTCAAAAAATTGGAGACTGAGATGGGCCATAGCCTGCTCTGTCTTCCCTAAGACCATCACACCCGTCGTGTCCTTGTCCAATCGATGAATTAAACCAGGACGCGGAATGCTTTCCACATCGTCCTCTCGCTTTAAAGGAGTCGATGTATCAGGAGGCAACTCTACGTGCTGTTGCATCAAATGCCACGCCACACCGTGCACCAAGGTGCCCGTGTAATTTCCATTGCCCGGATGAACTACCATTCCTGCAGGTTTAACCAAGACAAGCACTTCAGGATCCTCATGAAGAATCTCCAAGTCCATTTGCTCCGGTATCAGCTTAAAGATCCGCACCGGCTTGGGAAACTCTACGGTGACGACATCTTCACTCTTCACCTTAAAGTTCGGCTTGACCGGCTCCCCGTTTACGCGGACATACCCTGATTTCGCCGCGGTTTGCAATTTCGATCGTGACATTTGTCCGATCAAATTCGTTACAAATTTGTCAACTCGAAGAGGTTGCTGACCTGCGTCCGCAACCAATCGGTGGTGTTCAAAAAGCTCTTCAGTCTCGGTCTCTTCTGCCCCTAAATCGGGCGGTAAATCTTCTACCATATTATTGAATCAGAACACGTGCTGAGAACCCCTCGCTATGCTGCAGGATGTACATTCCTGGAGCCCTATTCATCGTTGAAATGGAGTGCAGTCCTGGGGTGACCCAATTTCCTGCATCTACCCGTCGACCCTGCACATTCCACAACTCCCAATTTCCAGGGAGCTGAACCACTGCATTGAGTGTGCCTGCTGCCGAAGGATTGGGATAGACGTAAAGTGCGCGATCCATACCATTTGGCTCCTCTATCGCTGACCAAACCTCTTCTTTTCCTGCGCGCAAAACCGGACGGATCATGACCGTTCCCGGAATTTCGGATGAAATCCAAGAACCACCGAGGCCCAATTGATAATGCACCTCTCCGATATTGGCGTTGGTGTTTTTATCCAACCCAAAGTTGAGCAAGGCATCGTTGGCTTGGACCAATCCCACATGAACAATCCCGTCGACCGGAATCGGATCATCATATGCGTAGAAGGCAAACAAATCGTAGCCGTCCGTAAAATATTGAGGGGTATGAAACTCGTAGTTCTCTCCAAGTTGTTCAGCGGGCATACCGGAGCTATCACTCCATGCGCGAAGCAAAAATGTTTCCAAATCCGAATTGGTGTAGTACGGCGTAAAGTGGATGGCCAACCCCAACAAGGTGTCTGGCTCCGCTATCGGAAAACGAACCGCCAACTTTCCACCTGTCGCCGTCAAGGAGTACGCTTTTTCAGCAGAGCCATCGTCATACGCATAATCGTTTGAGAAGACTTGCTGAAAGGCAATGCTATCGTTGTCCACGACGCCTACTTTTTCCGTGTGGAGCAGTCCAATGCTGCTTTCCCAAAAGCTCACATCAAAAATAGCGCAGGTGTCATTGACGGTATCGTCGAATACGAAGTCATTGCCTTGTGGGTTGCTTCCAATGTACATCCCTGTTGTAAAGATACTTTCAGGGAGCACATTTGTGTTCTGAAAGAAATTCGGGAACTCCATCGTGTTGTCCTCATATCGCACTGAAAAGCCAGTAAACACATTGTCCGCTTGTGTCGCACTCAAATTGCGTTGCAATAGCGTCAAACTGTCGCGCATAAAGAACACCGGATTTTCTTGAAAATGAGCCCATGGCATGCGCGTAAAATCACGAAGCAGCGTATTCTCAGGTCGCATAATGGCCACCTCACTGACCACCTCAAAGGTTTCAGGATCAATCTGATCATTCAGAAGCACATAGTCAATGTGCCATAAATCAACATTACCACCCATCGCTCCATAATTCCGAAAACGAAATTGAAATCCATTCGTTAAATGCATGGGCTGATCGACAGGAACAAAAACGCGTTCGAACGAAACACTAGACACACTATCCGTTGACCACACTTCAGTCCAAAAAACCTCTCCTGAAACATCATCCACGGACTTGAACTCCAGAATCAACTTGTCTTCAAAAGGTTCTGGAGCATTGCCCAGTCCTCCTCCTTCAACATAAAACATCACGTGCACATTGGATTCCGGGAAGTAGCCATTGAGTGCAAGTGGCAACGAAGTCAAGGTATCGCACCAGCCGGGCGTATTCACATCAACAAAACTGTACGGATATCCCGATGCATTCAAACCATCCAACGTGGCCACACCGATGGTGGGAGCCCCTACCGCAAAAGTCTGTGTAATGCGAGCTGAAGTGTCCGACCAATGGTGGTACAATTCGTATCCTTCTCCTTCACTATTTGGCAATGAAGGCGTAGAGAAATCATCAAAAAATGGCAAGGACATGCTTCCCCCTCTTGGCAGCGCAGAGAAGTTACCCGCCTGACGCGAAGCACGCTTCCCCTTGGGCATAGCAACAAATTGCAAATCTCGCTCTTGTTCTACTGACACACCCAGCTCTTGAACCTCTGTCTGTTGCACAGGAAATGTCGACTGCGCTAAGGCGGGGCGGCATGATCCAACTGCCCAGCATACTGCCATCACCAAGACGGCGTGGGATTGAATCGATGTAATGTTAACCCTTTGCATGCGCATGAAATTCATTTGTTACGAGGGCCCCTTTTGGAGGGATCTCCCGATAGACCAAGGTACAAATCTAACTCAGTGCCAGCCGGCACTTTTTTGACATTGGTCGCTCTCAAATGCTGATTAAGTACCCGGGAATTCAATGAGTCCGAAGCATCCTCACACGACGTGGAATATTCGACCAAACCAAGGCTCAATTGAGCACGGGTCAACTGGTGCCGCGCCGAGTCGAGCGGCTGTCCAATCAGGTTGGGAATTGAAACCAATTCATCTGTAGTCGTCCCTAAAATAAGCCTGACACGGCTACCCCGAGGGATTCGGCTATCCACCGACAACATGTTCCCCCTTCTGTTTTCAACCCGGATAACCCTTCCCACCAATGAAACATTGGGCTCCATGCGTTCCTCCACTTGAAATCCTTTGTTCTCTAAGATGATGCGAGCAATGGCCAAATCTTGGCCTTCCGAAACACCTACTCGTTCATTGGGAGGGGTATTTCGGTATGTACTTACATATATTTTCCTGCCCGATTTGATACCGGACCCCGGTGGCGGCATTTGTTCGATTACTTCGAAAGCCCGACCCTCCCGACTATATACACTGTCCAAATGAATCACTTCTAACCCCAATGCATTCAAACTTCCCGTAGCATCCTGAAGTAGCAACCCCCGTATTTCCGGAACCTCCAAAGACTCCCCATGCCGGCTATAAAAATGCAAGAAAACCCACATTCCTCCGAGCACAATCGCCCAGACCCAGCCCAAGCGATAGACCGTCCTTAAAAACATTCGACTAAATAAGAATGTGAGCCAGTTTTTCATGGGCAATCAGAACGGGATTTCAGAGACATTGGTATGAGCATGTTTCAAATTCTCATCCCATCATTTCCTCTTCCAAGGCATTGTCAAAGGTGTTGCGCCATTCTGCACAAAAGCCAAAAGCATGATTGTCAATTTCAATTTTTCCTTTTGTCACGTGGCCTAGCAACACCACTGGAACATTATATTCTTCAATGGCGTCTAACAACGTGTCTTGCTGCATTTCCGTGCATGTGACCACGATGCGACTTTGGCCCTCACCAAACAAGAAAGCGTCCAAACGGATCTCGTCGTCTGTGACAATATCAAAACCCAAACCATTGGGCATACTCATCTCCAAGAGAGAAACGAACAAGCCTCCATCCGCCACATCGTGCGCAGCTTCAATGCATCCTCTTTGAATCGCCGTTCGGACGCACTCCTGAACTTTTCCCTCCGCATCAATATTAAAATGAGGTGCCGGTGATTTTTTGACCCCCACAATTGAACTCAAGTACTCCGAGGCATTGATGCACGAGGTGGATTCTCCAATCAAGAAAATCAACTCGCCCTTCTCTTTAAAATCGAGAGACATGTGATGCTTTCTGTCTTCCATGATTCCCACCATCCCAATGGTTGGGGTTGGAAAGACTGCAATTGCGGTACCATCCGGTTGAGCCGATTGGTTATAAAAGCTCACATTCCCGCCGGTGACCGGCGTATTGAAGTGACGGCAAGCGCGGCTCATTCCTTGAATGGCGTGCACAAACTGCCAATACACTTCCGGGTTGTGGGGATTGCCAAAATTCAAACAGTTTGTAATCGCACTCGGCACCGCTCCCGTACAACTGATATTTCGCGCAGCTTCAGCAACGGCAATCGCTGTTCCTATTTCAGGGTCCATATCCACATAACGCGCATTGCAATCCACGGTCAGCGCCAACGCTTTTTCTGTCCCACGAACACGTACGACACTCGCATCAGATGGACGATTGGTGTTGCGGTTCAAGGTTCCAACCATGCTATCGTATTGCTCCCAAACCCATCGTTTCGATGCGATGTTCGGATTCTCCACGAGTTGTTCTGCTATGGCCATCGCTTCCTCAATCGTCGGAACGGGAACAGTGTCGGGGTTCCATGCCTGTGCTTCTGCATACCATGCTGGCTCTGCATACTCTCGGTCATAGACCGGCGCTCCTCCACCCAACACCAAAGTATCACCAGGAACCTCTGCAACAAGCTCTCCGTCCTTGAAGTAGCGCAATTGATTGCCTTCAGTGACCACACCAATTTCTACAGCATGCAAATCCCATTTATCAAAGATGCCCTCCACTAAAGCCTCCTGGCCTTTATCAACGACAACCAACATCCGTTCTTGAGATTCACTCAACAAGATTTCAAAGGGCTCCATGTCTTGCTGACGCAAAGGCACTTTATCCAAGTGAATGTCCATGGCCACCTCTCCTGCTGCCGACATTTCAGAAGTTGAACAGGTGATGCCTGCCGCGCCCATGTCTTGCATTCCACGCACCGCGTCGGTTGCAGCCAATTCTAGCGTCGCTTCCAATAACAACTTCTCTTGGAAAGGATCTCCCACTTGAACTGCCGGTAAATCGTCTGCGCTTTCCGCCGTGATGTCTTTGGACGCAAAAGAGGCTCCTTGGATGCCGTCCTTTCCCGTTGCAGAACCGACGATATAGACTGGATTCCCAATTCCCGTGGCCGTCGCACTGATAATCTTATCAGTTTCTAAAATCCCCACGGACATCGCATTCACAAGAGGATTCACTTGATAGCACGGGTCAAAGAACAGCTCCCCTCCTACAATCGGCACGCCAAAGCTATTGCCGTAATCTCCGATTCCTTTCACCACTCCTTCGAGCAACCATTTTGTTCTCGGATGATCCAAACTTCCGAATCGCAAGCTGTTCAATTGTGCAATCGGACGGGCACCCATCGTGAAAATATCTCGATTGATTCCCCCAACTCCTGTGGCTGCGCCTTGGTACGGCTCCAGTGCCGACGGGTGGTTGTGGGATTCGATTTTGAATGCGCAACCCAAACCACCTCCGATATCAACGATCCCCGCGTTCTCTTCACCGGCCTTTACCAGCATGTGGTCTCCATCTTTTGGAAGTGTCTTCAACCACTTGATGGAGTTCTTGTAAGAACAATGCTCGCTCCACATGACCGAATAAATGCACATCTCCGTGAAATTGGGTGTGCGGCCCATGATGGATTTGATTTTATCAAATTCATCAGAAGTAAGGCCCATTTCTTGAGCCTGATCAAGTGTAGCAATGGCTGTTGAGGCTTGCATTTTCGCGTGTTTTAGCGCTCAAAAATACGCCTGCGAAACACGGATTCCGTGCGGAATCGAATGCATTTGTTCACCATTTCCAAAGACGTTGTGAATGAACTCCATTTGCTCGGTGTCTCGTGTTGTATTTTCGGCGGCATGAGAGCAGTCATTCAACGCGTTCAATCAGGGAGCGTTGCCATCGCAGGCAATACCGTAGGGGCCATTCAAAAGGGCCTTGTCATCTTGTTAGGAGTCGAAGATGCCGACGGAATCGACGACGTCAATTGGCTCGCTGCCAAGGTTGCAGCCCTTCGAATCTTCTCGGACACCGATGGGAAAATGAATCTCTCCGTGAGAGATCTGGATGGAGAAGCTTTGGTCATCAGCCAATTCACGTTGCATGCCTCCATAAAAAAAGGAACCCGTCCAAGCTTTGTGCGCGCCGCGCCACCCGAACATGCCATCCCACTCTACGAAGCTTTTCTCGAAACACTCGAGCGTGAAATGGGCAAACCCGTTGAGCGTGGTCAATTTGGCGCAGACATGCAGGTTTCCCTGATCAATGACGGTCCGATCACCATTTGGATTGATACACAGAATAAATCATGAGCATCCCTTCCCCCACCTTGCGTGAAGCGCAAGACCAAGTGGACCAATGGATTAAAACCATTGGTGTTCGCTATTTCAGCGAATTGACCAACCTCGCCATTCTCACAGAAGAAGTCGGAGAGTTGGCACGCATTATCGCACGAAAATTCGGCGACCAAAGTGAAAAACCATCTGATCGCGGCGCAGACCTTGGCGATGAAATGGCGGATGTCCTTTGGGTTTTAATGGCCCTAGCCAATCAAACTGGCGTGGACCTATCCGATGCCCTGGCCCGCAACATCGAGAAAAAAACGCAGCGTGATGCGGAACGCCATCGCAACAACCCCAAACTCCACTCTTAATCCATGGCACGTATCCTCACTCTTTGTTTGATCGCCTCCATTGGAATGCTCGCTGACGCACACGGCCAACGGTCCAAAATCACATTGGATCCAACGCCTTCATCCGAGCGACTCACCGCTGCAAGTGACCGACAGACCGCCGCAAACAATAGTTGGACTTCAGGACTGCCCTTGCGCTGCGTTGGCCCGACGATTATGAGTGGACGCGTTTCCGATATCGCCGTAGCTCCAGGAGATGGCAGCGAGTTCTATGTCGCCTATGCTTCGGGAGGCCTGTGGCACACGCGCAATAACGGAACGAGCTTTAAACCGCTTTTTGACCAAGCCCTCAGCATCACCCTTGGAGCTCTAGCGCTACACACCGAAAGCCAACGTTTATGGGTCGGTACAGGCGAAGTGAACTCATCCCGCAGCTCCTATGCCGGAACAGGCGTCTACATCAGCGACGACCAGGGTGCCACGTGGGAACATCGCGGATTGGAGGACACGCAGCACATAGGACGCATCGAATTGCACCCGACCAATGGCGACATCGCTTGGGTCGCTGCACTGGGACCGCTGTATTCAAAAAACACCTCAGGAGGGGTTTACCGCACCCTCAACGGAGG
>CAWVYB010000060.1:0-11156 GCA_963934215.1 uncultured Flavobacteriales bacterium
GTAATGGATCGCTTCACTGACTGAATTCGCCCGAAAAAACACCCACGCCACACACACCATGCTGAAGGTCCAAGCCATCCCGAGGAATTCACGCCCAGTCGGCAACCACCTGCCTTCGCCGATTGTGTCGGAGGTATAGCGCCGGTTCTTCCCTCGCAACAAAAGCGGCAAGAACAGCGCGGCATGGATGCCGCCCCAGACGATGAAGGTCCAATTGGCGCCGTGCCAAAAACCGCTAACGAGGAAGATGATGAAGACGTTGCGAACGGATTGCCATTTGCCGCCGCGCGATCCGCCGAGCGGAATGTAGAGGTAGTCACGAAACCACGTCGAAAGTGAGATGTGCCAACGCCGCCAGAACTCCGCAATGTCCCGGGAGAAGTACGGCGTCTTGAAGTTCGTCATGAGCTGGATGCCAAAAAGCTTGGCGGTGCCGATGGCGATGTCGCTGTAGCCGGAGAAATCTCCGTAGATCTGAAAGGCAAAATACACGGCACCGAGCATGAGGGTGGGCCCGGAGTATTCGGTGTAGTTGGCAAAGATGTCGTTGGCATAAATGGCGCACGTATCGGCCACCACCACCTTCTTGAACATCCCCCACAAAATCAACCGCAGCCCAGCCACGCCTTCCTCGTATTTGAATACGCGTTTGTTTTCAATCTGCGGCAAGAGCCGCGAAGCCCGCTCAATCGGCCCGGCGACGAGCTGCGGGAAGAAGCTCACAAACGCCGCGAAGTTGATGAAACTACGCGTCGGCTTCAGGTTCCCGCGGTAAATATCAATGGAATAGGAGAGGGTCTGAAACGTATAGAAGCTGATGCCCACCGGCAAGATTACCTTGAGCGACGATACGTGCATCGTCACGCCCGCCGAAGCCCACGCTTCGACCCAACTGTCGATGAAGAAGTTGCTGTACTTGAAGTAACACAGCAATCCAAGGTTCACCAGCAAAGACACCCCCAGCCACGCCTTCTTGGCGCGTTTCTCCTGCGCTCCTTCAATCTGCAAGCCGACGAGGTAATCCACCAAGGTGGAAAACGCAATCAGCCCCAAAAACCGCCAATCCCACCACCCGTAAAACACATAGCTCGCGATGACGAGCAGCATGTTCTGCGCCTTGAGATTGCGCTGCATGACGAACCAATACAGTCCGAAGACGATCGGTAAGAAGAGCAGGAATTCAGGGGAGTTGAAGAGCATGGATTAAAGCGTCGCGCGCTATTGCGTTGGGGTGTTACGGAGTGTTTGTTAGCAATCCGGCAGCCTCTCCAACTGAAGCAACCGGCAACTGACACATCCCATCACTGCAAACAAAAATAGCCAATTCGCCCAGCTGGCGGTCACGGAGTAGCGGGATGTTTTCCGCTTCTCCCCCTGCAAAAACCACCTGCGGTCGATACGGGGATTGCAATTCGTTTTTGGCGGCAACAATGGCCTCCGCAGTGGGCGCGGTGATCACGACCTCGTTGAAAGGCTCCGTGCGCCACAAAAGCAATCCGGCCCAATGGGTGGCGCTGGGCCAATAGCTCGCACGGTCGAGGGCGCCGGCGAGCATGCGGTCGGCGAGGATGCGCCAGTCTTGCCGCTGGTACAGTTGGCTCAACAGGAATAGGTTGCGTGCCATTTGGGCGTTGGCAGAGGGAATGACATTGTCGTCGTTTTCCTGCTTCTTGGCAAATAAGGATTCGCCTTGTATGCTTTGAAACCAAAAGGTACCTAGTGCCTCATCGAAGAAGTCGGACAACGCAATTTCGCACAGCGCCTTGGCGGCATCGGCATATTGCTCATCGAACGTGGCCTGGTAGAGGTCGAGGCACGCGGCAATGGTGCTTCCGTAATCATCCAGCATGCCCTCGATTCGAGGTCCCGTTTTGGCGTGGAAAACATGGCGCAATCGACCCTGTTCATCGCGCTGCGTTTCGAGCAAGAAATCAACAGCCCGCGCGGCGCGATCAATGTCTTCGGGTCGATTGAAAACGGTGCCTGTTGCCACGAGTCCGCTTGCCATCAGCCCCGTCCAGGCCGTGAGGATTTTGTCATCCAAGCCGGGCGGCACGCGCTCGGCACGCACAGCAGCAAGTTGCCCGTGGATCCGAGCCAATTGCGTGTGCATACGTTGTGGCGACTGCTCTAGCTTACGCGCCAATGCGGCATCTGATTTCCAGCGCATCAACACATTGCCTTCGGGGATTTCTTCCGTCCAATGGCTCTCGCCGTCGATGCTGTAGACCGCTTGGATTAATTCATAATCATCAGCATCCAATAGCGTCCGAAGCTCTTCGGATGTCCAGACGTAGTATTTCCCTTCAATCCCCTCGCTATCGGCATCGAGGGCGCTGTAAAACCCGCCGCTTTTGTGGCTCCAGGTGTTCTCGACAAAATCCACAATGCCCAATGCGGCTCGCTTCAGTGCGGCCCTTTCTGAGTCGGAGATATCCGTGAAAGCCTGGTAGGCATGAGCATACGTTTTGGCGAGCTGCGCATTGTCGTATAGCATCTTTTCAAAATGCGGGATGTGCCACTTTTCGTCTACGCTGTAGCGGGCAAATCCGCCTCCGATGTGGTCGTGAATACCGCCACGCTCTATCTGCAACAGCGTATTGAGTAAGTGGTTCTTCGCCTGCTCATCTTCACGGGTGGTCGCATAATGCAGCAGGAAATCTAGATTTGTCGGAATGGGAAACTTGGGGGCCCGGTCGTTGCCGCCCCATTTTGCGTCCCACATGGATTTCCATTGCGCGATTCCATCGTCGAGCAATTGCACATCGGCGGCTCCAAATGCATCGGTTGTTCCCCAGGCCTTCGACCCTTCCAATGGCGGCACCTCTACGAGCTCCGATTGTTGCACGCCCGCGGTGAGTTGTGTTGCGTAAGCCTCGACGCGTTCTGGATCTTGAGCTCGGGTGTCGAGCACGGATTGCAAGGCTTGCAACCAACGCTCACGAGGAAAGTATGTTCCGCCATACACCGGACGGCCGTCCGGCATGCACACCGCGTTCAACGGCCAACCGCCGCGCTTGGTCATGAGCTGCACTGCCGTCATGTACACCCCGTCCACGTCGGGTCGTTCTTCGCGATCCACTTTGATGCAGACGAAGTTTTCATTCATGAAGGCCGCCGCCGTGCTATCCTCAAACGTTTCGTGTTCCATCACATGGCACCAATGGCACGCACTGTAGCCAATGCTCACAATCACCAGCTTGTCTTCCGTCCGCGCTTCTTCCCAAGCCTCTTTTGACCACGGTCGCCAATCCACGGGGTTGTGAGCGTGTTGCAACAAATACGGACTGGATTCGTGAACGAGGGCGTTGGTGTAAGGATGCGAGGTGGTGTTGGACATGGTGGTGTGCGAAGAGCCGGGCATTTCGTGGTTGTGCTGGCAAGAAGTGAATATGCAGAGTAGGAAGCAAGCTCCAATGCTGCGGGAAAAAGGAATCGGCATTGTGTGCAAATTGCAAAGGGAATGGTTTGATTCAGGAATTATCTTTGGCTTCTTATTACGAACTCTTTCCACAGAACCAACCGATCGTAAACCATGCGCGACCAAATAATTGCAGACTTGATTACCCGCGAAACCCACCGCCAAGTGGAGGGGATTGAATTGATAGCCAGTGAAAACTATGCCAGTGACCAGGTGATGGAAGCGCAAGGCAGCGTGTTGACCAACAAGTATGCAGAAGGTTTGCCACGCAGACGGTATTACGGTGGTTGTGAAGTGGTGGACGAGGTGGAGCAGTTGGCGATCGACCGCTTGTGCAAGTTGTTTGGGGCGAAATGGGCCAATGTGCAGCCACACTCAGGAGCTTCAGCCAATGCGGCGGTGATGCTAGCGGTGTTGAATCCCGGCGATGCTATTTTAGGTTTTGATTTGAGTCATGGAGGTCACTTGACGCATGGGTCAACGGTCAATTATTCCGGTAAACTGTACAAGCCTCATTTTTATGGAGTGGAGAAGGAGACGGGGTTGATTGATATGGACAAGGTTGAAGCCACGGCTCGGGAGGTCAGGCCCAAATTGCTGATTTGCGGCGCATCCGCGTTTAGCCGTGATTGGGATTATGTGCGTTTCCGAGCGATTGCTGATGAGGTAGGTGCGTTGCTACTTGCTGACATCAGCCACCCTGCAGGATTGATTGCTACGGGTGAGTTGAATAACCCCATGGAACATTGTCACATTATCACCTCCACTACGCACAAAACATTGCGCGGTCCGCGTGGCGGCATCATCATGATGGGCCAGGATTTTGACAATCCATGGGGCAAAACCACGCCTAAAGGCACGATTCGCAAGATGAGCGCACTGCTCGATAGTGGTGTTTTCCCAGGTATGCAAGGGGGTCCATTGGAACACGTTATCGCAGCCAAGGCCGTAGCGTTTGGTGAATGCTTGGAGCCGGGCTACAAAAATTACATGCAGCAAGTGATCAAGAACGCTCAAGCCATGGCGGCGGCATTTGTTGAGCGCGGCTATGACTTGATCAGCGGCGGTACTGACAACCACCTGATGCTTATTGATCTACGCAATAAGAATGTAACCGGCAAACTCGCCGAACAAGCCCTTGGCCGCGCGCACATCACGATCAACAAGAACATGGTGCCTTTCGATACCCAATCACCGTTTGTGACCAGTGGAATCCGGGTCGGCACGCCGGCGGTCACCACCCGTGGCATGAAGGAAGCGGATATGGCGCAAATTGTGGATTGGATCGATGCGGTGATTTGCTCACCAGAAGACGACGCCGTGATTGGCCGCGTCGGCGAAGCGGTGCGCATGCGGATGCGGGATTTGCCATTGTTTGAGGGTTAAATAAACCTCGCCTCTCACCCCTCATCCACCCGTTCCACACTCCACACCCCCGGCACATCCAATAACTTAGCCTGAAGCTGCTTGAGGTGGTCGGTGTCGGTGACCAACACCTTCACGCGCCCTTCGAACGTGCCGTCGCTGGAATTGAAACTGATGGCGCGCATGTTGACGTTCATCGCGTCTGAAATGACGCCGGTAACGGCGTTGACTAGGCCCACATCGTCGATGCCGGTGAACGTGAGGCTGACTTCGAATTGTTCAGCCGAACGGGAGGACCACTGGGCTTTGATGACGCGGTACGCGTATTTTGAGAGGAGGTTGGTGGCGTTGGAACAGTTTTGCCGGTGCACCTTGATGCCGCCGCTCACCATCACAAATCCGAACACCGGGTCGCCCGGAATCGGATTGCAACACGTGGCGTGGGAGTAATCGATTTTTTGCAGGCCTTCCCCGATGAGCAGCACGTCACCTTTCTCGGGCGGGTCAGCGATCGTATTCTTTGGTTCGAGAACCTTGGGAGCCGGCGTTTTCTTTGCACGCGTCCACACAAATTTCCCTTTCACCACGGTAAATCCACCCAGCCGGTCCAAGTCCAATTCACCCGTGGCGATGCGCATCAACAAGGCATGCGGACTGTCGTGGCGCAGGCGTTTGATCAAGGAATCGATGTTCGTTGACGCGAACTCCAACTCCTTGCGGCGCATCCACTTGCGTAGTTTCTCTTTGCCGTCGCTGGCGATGGCGCGTTCTTCCTCGCGCAAAACATGGCGGATCTTGGATCGGGCACTGGCCGTGATCACATACTTGAGCCAATCCTCCTTGGGCTTCTGCTTGCGCGACGTGATGATTTCCACTTGATCGCCGCTGTTGAGCGGATGGGAGAGAGGGACCAACTTGTGGTTGACTTTGGCTCCGATGCAACGGGATCCGATTTGGGTGTGCACACGGAATGCAAAGTCGAGCGTCGTAGCGCCTTTGGGCAAAGAGAAAAGATCGCCATTGGGCGTAAAGACAAAGATCTCCTCACTGTGGAGGTTGAGTTTGAACTCGTCAATGAAGTCCAAGGCATCCTCCTCGCCGCTCTCGAGCATCTCACGGATTTGGGTCAACCAGGTGTTGAGGTTATCGGAGGCGCTGCGTGCGGCATCGGAGGTGTCATCGTGTTTGTAGCGCCAATGGGCCGCCAAGCCCTTTTCTGCAATCTCATCCATCCGCTTGGATCGAATCTGCACTTCGACCCATTTCCCAGAGGGGGACATGACGGTCGTGTGGAGACTTTCATAGCCGTTGGCTTTGGGCAAACTAATCCAGTCGCGTAGCCGATCGGGATTGGGCTGGTAGAAGTCGGAAACAATGCTATAGGTGCGCCAAGCGTCCGCTTTCTCCCGCTCTATGGGGGAGTCGATGATGACTCGTATGGCAAACACATCGTACACCTCCTCAAAGCTCACGCGTTGCTTTTGCATCTTCATCCAGATGCTATAGATACTCTTGGGCCTTCCCAAGATTTCATAGGCCAAACCTGACGCATCCAATGCCCGCCGAATAGGCAAGGTAAAGGCATTGATAAACCGCGTACGCACGGCTTTTCCTTTGCGCAATTTGGACTCAATGGCTTGGAAATATTCCGGCTCTTTGTATTTCAAAGAAAGATCTTCCAACTCCGTTTTCATTCCATACAGCCCCAAGCGATGGGCCAACGGGGCGTACATGAACAACGTTTCACTCGCAATCTTTTGCTGCTTGTCCGGGCGCATGTGGTCGAGCGTGCGCATGTTATCCAAGCGATCGGCGAGCTTGATCAAAATCACCCGCACGTCATCACTCAGCGTCAGGAGCATCTTCCGGAAATTCTCGGCTTGTGCGCTGGTGCCAGGGTCAAAAACCCCCGACATTTTGGTCAACCCATCCACTATATTCCGTTCACGCGGACCAAACAATTGCTCCACATCGTCCAGCGTCAAATAGGTATCCTCTACCGTGTCGTGCAATAAGGCACAGACGATGGCCGTCGTATCCAGCCCCAATTCTTCCGCAACCACGCGGGCCACGCTGATGGGATGGTAGATATACGGCTCTCCACTTTTGCGCCGCATGTCCTTGTGCGCCTCAAGTGAGATGTCAAATGCCTTCCGAATGGCTTTCCGGTCCTTGGTGGATTTGCTGTGCACCGCCGCGCGAAGCAATCCCCGGTACCTTCGGAGGATTTCTTTTTTCTCTGCTTCGAGGTCAATAGCGGGAGTGGGCATGGAGCGAATTTCGGACAAATCCTTGGCAAATCAACGGCAAATGCCTCCGTAACTTGCGGACATGTTTGAAGTGAATAACCCTGAATTGACCAGTTGGGTCCAAGTCCCTGCTGACTCCGACTTTCCCATTCAAAACCTGCCATTCGGCATCTTTTCAACGGCAGACCACAGCGCACGGCCTGGCGTGGCCATTGGCGAGCACATTTTAGATCTGACCGAAGTGTCGGCCTTGGGCTTTCTCGATGACCTCGGCTGCGAGCATGCGGATTTTGAAGCGACGACGCTCAATGCCTTCATCGGCCGCGGCAAACAAGCCACGCGAGTGGTGCGCAACCGATTGGGGGAATTGTTGCAGGCCGGCGCCCCGGCATTGGCCGATCATGCTGCTCGTGTGTTGGTGGCCCAATCCGACGCGACCATGCACTTGCCAGTCCAAGTGGGTGACTATACCGACTTTTATTCCAGTGAAGACCACGCCCGGAATGTCGGCAAGATGTTTCGGGATCCAGAAAACGCCTTACTCCCCAATTGGAAGCACATGCCGGTCGGATACCACGGCCGCGCTTCAAGCATCGTGGTGAGCGGAACTCCGATCCGACGTCCGTCCGGACAGACGCGTCCCGACGACAATGCACCACCGGTATTCGGCCCATCGCGGTTATTGGACTTCGAATTGGAAATGGCGTTCGTGACCCACGATGGAAAGCCGCTGGGCGAATCGATCAGCACGGCCGAGGCGGATGACTTCATCTTCGGCTTAGCCCTGTTCAACGACTGGTCCGCGCGCGACATCCAAAAATGGGAATACGTGCCGCTCGGCCCGTTCTTGGGCAAGAGTTTTGGTTCCAGCGTGAGTCCGTGGATTGTGACCTTGGATGCTTTGGCACCGTATCGCGTTTCGGGACCGGATCAAAACCCTGCCGTCCTGCCGTATTTGGAATACGATGGTCAAAGCCATTACGACGTGGCCCTTGAAGTGGAAATCATTCCTGAAAATGGCAAAGGCCTCACGGTTTGCCGCTCTAATTTCAAGCACATGTACTGGAACATGCGCCAACAGCTTGCGCATCACACGGTCAACGGCTGCAACATCAATGCCGGCGATATGATGGCTTCGGGTACGATCAGCGGCCCTGAAAAAGGCTCCTTCGGCTCTATGCTGGAAATTAGCTGGCGCGGCACACAACCGGTTCAGATGCCCGATGGCAGCGAACGAAAATTCATCCTCAACGGGGATACGGTGCGCATGACAGGCTTCGCCTCAAAATCGGGCGCTCCGCGCATCGGGTTTGGTGCGGTGGATGGAAAGGTGAGGGGCTGAAGCGAGCGGTTATCGCACAATCGTCTGCGCCCGATCCGGTCCCACGGAGACAATCGAAATCGGCGTCGCCATTTCTTTCTCGACCATGGCGATGTATGATTTGATGGAGTCTGGCAACCCTGCCTCAGTGGTGATGCCGGTTAAATCTTCCTGCCATCCCCCGTGATTGGTGTAAGCAGGTGTGACTTCATCTGGTTCTATGCCGTAAGGCAAATTTTGGGTCGTACCGCCGGCATGCGCGTAAGAGTGTGCCACCGGGACTTCCTCGAAACCACTCAATATATCGGCCTTCATCATGGCCAGTTGTGTGACTCCGTTGACGCGGCACGCGTAGCGCAATTGAACCAAATCGAGCCAACCACAGCGTCGAGGTCTCCCCGTGGTCGCACCGAATTCACCTCCAGCTTGTCGCAATTCTTCACCCGTAGCGTCGAGCAATTCCGTTGGGAAGGGTCCGCTACCCACACGGGTGCAATACGCTTTGAAGATGCCGATGACTTCTCCAATGCGTCCCGGTCCCACGCCCAATCCATTGCACGCACCTGCGGCGATGGTGTTTGAAGACGTGACAAAAGGGTAGGTTCCGAAATCGATATCCAACATCGTGCCTTGCGCTCCTTCGGCTAAAACGCGTTTACCGGCGTCCAAGGCTTCATTGAGGTAGTGCTCCGTATCGATGAGTTGGAGTTCTCCGAGCTCGTGAACGGCTTCCATCCACTCGTCTTCGACACTTTCTAAGTCGTATTCGAAGTTTGGATACTGCTGCAGTAAGCCCAAGTGTTTGGTGCGTAAAGCTTGGTAGCGTTCGTCAAACTTGCCGCTCGTGAGGTCGCCCACACGCAATCCATTGCGGCCGGTCTTGTCCATATACGTCGGTCCAATGCCCTTGAGGGTAGATCCAATTTTGGCTTTGCCTTTGGCCTGCTCTGAAGCAGCATCGAGTAGCCGATGGGTAGGAGTGATGAGGTGCGCGCGACGGCTGATCAACAGGTCCGGTCGTGGATCTACTCCCGCAGCCAACAACTCGGTGATTTCCCGCTTGAAAATGATGGGGTCAATGACCACGCCGTTACCCACTACATTTTTGGTTCCCGGACGAAAAACGCCACTCGGAATGGTGTGCAACACGTGCTTCTTGCCGTCAAAAATCAAGGTGTGTCCTGCATTAGGGCCGCCTTGAAAACGAGCGATGATGTCATATTTCGGGGTCAGTACATCGACAATTTTGCCTTTGCCTTCATCTCCCCACTGCAAGCCCAAGAGCACGTCAACCTTCATGCGTTCTGAATGAATTCGAAAGATGCAAAAATGCTATAAAGCTTTGGAGAATCCCAAAGGAAAAGCGGGATGTTATGAACGAGGCGAGAAGCAGATGTGGGCATCCTTGAGATGCACCAACTATCGTGTTCGCTTCCGCGCGTATATGTTCAAATTGTGGTGCAAGACCTCGATGTCAAACAGCTCCTCCAACGTGGCCTTGATCTGTTGGATGCGCGGGTCACAAAACTCAAGCACTTCGCCCGTGTCCGCAAGGATGACATGGTCGTGTTGTTTGACGCGATAACACTTCTCGTATTGCGCCACCTTATCGCCAAACTGGTGTTTGCGGACGAGGTTGCAGTCAATGAGTAAATCTACAGTGTTGTATAACGTGGCGCGACTCACCCGGTATTCGTTGGCGGACATGTGTGCAAATAAGGCCTCAATGTCGAAGTGCCCCTCATACGCATAAATCTCACTCAGAATGGCAAACCGTTCGGGCGTTTTGCGGTGACCATTTTGCTCTAGGTAGGCTTCGAACAAGTCACGTACCTGCTGATCGATTGGACTCGTAGCAGATATTTTGAGCGCGTTGCTACTTTGTTTTCCTGCTGCTGGGGTATCGGGCTTACTCATGTTGTGGGCTAAGATACTCCGTGTGCTGAAGATTCGGAATTATGCTTGCAATTGCGTGAGAAGGGATGTCAAACTCGATTCGACAGAGGAGCCCGTCGTGTCGATATCAATAAACTTTGTTTCCGGTGCTTGGTAATCGCTCACATGCCTGGCTTCCCGTCCGCGTGCTTCGGTGGTGTGGACGTAGATTTCGGTCGAGCCCGTCGCGGCCTTGAACTCCTCACGCAACTCTCGGTAGGGCGCCACCAACGAGACCACGACGACCCGATCTTGGTTGTGGAGGTATTGCGCGATGGTTTGGGCACGGCGGATGTTCGCTTCCCGACCTGCGCGACTATAGTCAGCATTTGAGGTCAGTGCCCTCAGGTCATCGCCATCGACGTGAAACGGCTCAATGCCTTGGCCCTTCAAGTGAGCGATGAGCCCTTTGGCTAGTGTGGTTTTGCCGTGGCCGGGTTGTCCGGTGAACCAGTAGATCATGGTGAACTGATAAATCCTGCCGCAACAGTGAGATTGGTGCCGGGGTCGATGAGGATGAAGGATCCCGTGGTACGGTTGCGTCGGTAATCATCCACGAGGAGTGGAGATGCCGTTCGCAAACGGATACGGGCAATGTCATTCATGCCAATCACCGTGTCTTCCTCGTTACGGTGCAAGGTATTGATGTCCAACTTGTACAGGACTTCCCTGATCATGGACTTGGTTTCGGTGGTCCCGTGTCGCACGATGTAGCGCAATCCCGGATTCATGGATTGATCACCCAACCAGCAGATTTGCGCATCCAATTCCTGCACGCTTGCCGGTTGGTTGTTTTCACGCACGAGCATGTCGCCTCGAGAGAGGTCGATGTCATGGTTCAAGGTCATGGTCACACTCTGCGGGG
>CAWVYB010000061.1:0-11146 GCA_963934215.1 uncultured Flavobacteriales bacterium
GTGACCGTGTAGGGATTCGAACCCCAAACCTCCTCATCCGTAGTGAGGTGCTCTATCCAGTTGAGCTACACAGCCATTTCCCGTGGACCATTCCGTCCAAACGGGGGGCAAAGATACCAACTCTTAGTTCTCTACCAAATCCTTTTTCACCTCTTTCAAAAAGGGGGCCTCATTTGCCTTTTTTCGCGCTCTTTTTGGCGGGTTGTGGGCGCATTTTTGCAACCGAAGCAGGCAGTCCATCGGAGTGCAATATCACCCCAACCGTATAGTGTCGAAAATATTCCATGGACACAAATTGGCGGCCTTCAAAGGCATTGCCATCGCCCCATGAATTTTTAATGATGAAATACGAGCGGCCTTGCGCATCCTTGGCGCGGCCAACGATGTGCATCAGGTGATCGTCGGTGGTGGACTGGGAATCAAAATCCCGTTGGCGCGCTGCTTGATCCACAGTGGGCTCCGCGGGCATGGCATCGAGAGTCTTCCACTCTTCCGAAGTCTTGGCCGTTTCCGGCATGATGGCCCAGCCATTGCGGAACGAAAAACCCTTGTTGCTCACGTCCGCATCCCAAGCGACGGTATAGCCTTGATCCAAGGCGTTGTTGACCGTGGCCTCCAAGTCATCGAGCGGCACATTGAGAAAAGCTCCGTGTGCGTGGTTGTCCGGGACTTCCAAGATGAACTCCTGTCCAAACGGGTGGTGCGTGAAAGAGGTCAAGGAAACGTACTCTGATGGGTGAATTCCCAGCTGATCGCGCCATTGGATGGGCGTAACCGTTTTGCCATTGACTTCAAATTCCTGAGGCAAGGGCCCCAAGTACGCATCCAATGTCGCTTCGATGGCGTCAAAAGACGCAGGCGAAATGGAACCCGACTGCTTGAGGATCGTTTGCACCATGGCTTCAAGCATTGCGTCCAGCTCACCGTGATTGTAGGCACCGGGCTCCTGCCCTCCTTGGTACGCGCTTTGAGGTATCAAGCCGTACACGGCTGCTGCGTGGATTACATCATGACACAGTCCTCCAGGACCGAATTGATGCTTTCCCTGATACCGCACGAATCGCTCAGCCTTTTCAGGGTAGATCACCCGCACCGCTGCCATTTCACTCAAATCCTGCAATTCTCCCGAAATTCGAAACACTTCAGATTCCAAAAAGCTCGTGGTACTGAAACTCCAGCATGTGCCGGTTTGTCCTTGGCTGAGTACCTCTGTGGCGGTCAGGTCGATTTCAATTTCAAGAGCTTGTCCGAGGGCCACTCCGAATCCGAAGGGAGCCAGTAAGAGAAGGGAAAGAATGCGCATCGTGAATGTTGGTTTACCTTGCAAAGTACGAAAAGGCCCCAGGAAAACACATGCGGATACCGCGACATATACCCCACGAGTTCACGGAGCATTTGAAGAAAGGAGTGGGTGTCAATTCCATCAAGTCCCTGGCCAACGAAGCCTTGAGACACCCGGAGTGGATCGACTGCTTGCTGGACATTCTCACGGGGCACATCAGCTGGGATCGCGATGGCATGAGCAAAGCCGCTCGGATGTTGCACCATGTCTACCTGCTCGACGAGCGGGCTCTGTTGCACCATCGGTCGACTCTGACGACCGTCTTGGACCACACCGAAGACCCGTCTGTTCTTCGTGAAGTGTTGAAGATTCTGGGGAGTCCCCTTTGGTCCGATACGGAAACCGACGCACAGCGGGTTGAATTGCTGCTGTTGGGAATGGATTTGATGTATGACACCTCCCTTCCTCTGGGAATCCATTACACAGCCATTCAATTGACCTCCTTCCGCATTGTAAACAAGACGGAATGTGCGTCTTTAAAAGAAGCCATGATGCAGCTGAATTCCACCGTGGGACAGGAGAGCCTTCCGCTGCGGCAGTGCGCTGAGCGTTGGATCGCTCGCTTGGACAAGAAGTGGAATTAAAGCGCTAAAATTTCGCTCGAACGAAGTTCCCTAATTGAGGAGGGATCACCCACGTGAGGTACAAGGCCCCGTGCATCAAATTGGCCTCATAGCTGCCCATTTTGACCTGGTCGCGACTACCACGTACCGTGAGCATCAAGTTGCCCCCTTCCGCAAAAAACAACTCGACTCCGAGTGCCACATAAGCGCCATAGCCTGTGGATGTGAGGTTCGAAGTTGGTCCTGTAAATTGATTCCCAACTTGAGCCGTCAAAAGCTGGTAATTGCTGTTAAGTACGCGTACATAATTACTTTCTAATTGAGTAGCTAACATACTGCCTCCCAATTCAAAAACCCAACTTACCTCATCTGTAATATAGGCTGCCGATCGGTATCCCAACGACAATTGGAATCGGTTTTCTTCACTGAAAATACCGTAGGTTGTTCTTCGTTCAGATCCCTGACCGGTGTCCACATCGGACGAAACGATGTTCCAGCCTCCTTGCGATTTTAATCCGTTGATCGCATCGACATGCAATACAAAGGCGCTCTCAGGATTGAAGAAAAAAAGCGTTTGCAACCCCATCAACGTGCCGGGGGTGTAGCGCATCCCATATAGCCCTGGATATTCTATGTATTTGAATTCTCCAGCTTCCAATCCAATCGAGCTCATCACCTGACTCCACACCTGGCTATTGGGATTGTCCAGCCCCAATCGCTGCTCAATGGTCATGAGGTTGGCGGTATTGTCTCCGAGGTCATAGTATTCACCTGCATACCCATTGTAAAAGGCGTTGGCTGCTTTATGATTCCCCTGATACACACCAAAATTCAAGGCGAATTCAATCCCCTTGCGGGCAGGCACATACGCATCATTGAGGTCATCCCAATCGTCCCAGTCTTGCGCTTGGGCAGCGGTCGCCATGCCTGCAACTGCTAAGCAAATTACGCGGAAGGCCATTTTCACATTATACACTTGCATCATCTCGCTCGAATTTACGACAGGAAGCAGGAACAGGCTGAATCAAGGCTCCAATTCCATACGGACCTCCACACGATTGAGGGGCCAATCGCTATTGTCGGTTGGCAGCGCGGCCAGGGCATCGAGCACATCCCAACCCGACACCATGCGGCCAAATACCGTGTGCTCACCATCCAAATGCGGTGCTCCCCCCTCCTTCTTGTAGCGCGTCTTTTGAGCCGCCGTATAGGTCCGACCTTTTTCGTTTTCAAGTTGCGCAAGTTCCACTGAAGACACCTTCCTGCCGACGACCAAATAAAAGTCATAAGAGGACGAACGCTTGTCCGGATTTCCTTGGTACGTCCGGCCCATGGCCAACGCTCCCCGATAATGCAGGCGGTCCTCTCGGAATTCAGACGGCAACGTATGCTTGCCAATGAGCCAGCGCAATTCTTGTGCAAGGTCCTCTTCTGAATTGCCTCCTTGCACCACAAATTCAGGAACAATCCGAACCATCTCAGTGGGTGAATAATACCCGCGGTGCACTTTGTAACGCAAGTTTGCTGCGTGCAAGGGAGCATCATCAAACAACTCCACCACGATATCCCCCCAATCCGTGGTCATCCGAACAAAGCGATCGCGGTGCTCTTCATGCCAATCCATCAAAAACGACTCGCAATTGGCATTCGTCAGGCTCACATAAGCCTCTGGCTTTGTTGCCAATGCCTCCGGGACAACCGCTGGGATAACAGAAGCCTGTTCGGCCACCTCAGGGTCCGCTTGAGTCCCCAATGCGTCTTGTTGCGGTTCAGAGCACCCCAACAATCCGATTATCATCACCAGCGCGAAACTTCGATTCCTATGCATGCCGCAAAGCTACAACCCTGTTTTTTTCATTCAGGCGATTCAAAAATGGCGAGAAGCGTCAAATAATGTGGAGATTTACCATCCATGCGCTTTGCTCTTGTCGACATAGAAACCACTGGTTCCCACGCCAAAGGCCATGGCATCACCGAAATAGCCATCATCATCAGCGATGGAAAAAAGGAACTGGAGCGCTGGGAAAGCCTCGTAGACCCTGGCGCTCCGATCCCTCTTCACATCACGCGCCTGACCGGAATTGACGACGACATGGTCGCCAAGGCCCCTCCCTTTCATCAAATCGCAGACGAGCTGCGCGAGTGGTTGGGCGATGCTGTTTTTGTAGCGCACAACGTTGGGTTTGACTATTCCTTCATTCGAGGTCACTATGAGTTCCTGGGACAAACCTGGAAAAGCCCCAAGCTGTGCACAGTCCGCATGGCACGCAAGCTGCTGCCTGGCCATGGAAGTTACAGCCTCGGCAATCTGTGCCGTGATTTGGATATCGCAAACGACGCGCGCCACCGCGCTATGGGGGATTGCGTCGCGACATTGGAGTTGTTTCATCGCATGATGGCTTTGCCTGAAGCCTCCAAAACGGTGGACCGCATGCTCGAACGCAACCAACGTGAATCCTGGTTGCCGCAGCATGTGCAATCGGATGATTTCGAAAAGCTCCCCAATGGGCCGGGCGTCTATCGGTTTTTAAATAAATCGGGCGTACCCATCTACATTGGCATGTCACACAAGGTCAAACACCGCGTCCGGACACACTTTGGAGGAAGCATGTCGAGTGCCAGAAGACAAGCCTTTTTGCGCGATACCTATAAAATCGAAGCAGAATCGACCGGTTCAACGCTAATCGCCAGGCTGTTAGAAGACGAATTGATTCGAGAAAATTGGCCCATTCACAACCGCGCTCAAAAATCAATTCCCATGCGCACAGCGATTGTCCCGTACACGGACCGGTTGGGATACATGCGTCTTTCCTTGAGACAGCAGCGCCACACCCGTGATGCCGTCCGATGTTTCTTTCGCGCTGAAGATGCCAAATCGTGGCTGCACGCCAACGCACAGGAGTTTCAACTGGACCCCGAATTGTTGGGATTGGGAACCGATGGCGCTCAAGCACAGCGCTCCCAGACTGCCGATTTCCACAACCGTGCTTTGCAGGAAATCCTTGACCGCTGTGCCCAAAACGAGCACTTCGCCATCATCGAAACTGGTCGATCTCCCCAAGAGAAGGCCGTCATTTTGATTGAAAATGGAAGCTTGAAGGGATGGGGGTTTACCGAACAGTCCATTTCTCATTTCGAAGAGATCGAACACCTCATCGAACTCAAGAAAGGCTCGTCCACCACCGATGCCATCATCGAGCACGCGTTGAAAGAACGCAGTGCAGGAGAAGCAACGTTTCAAATCGTTTCGCCTGCCCCATAACGGCCCGCGAATTACGGCAACGTCCTAAGCACCCGATTTTTAGGTACAAAAAAAGCCACCCTTGTGAGGCAGCTTTTCTCGATTATTTGATTCTTCAATTCAGTGGGGTGCAAACCGATCCTAAACGTTCGGTTGAAATCATGCGGGTTCCAGCTGAATACGCTAGGATGTTCCGCACCGCACTCGGGCGTGGCATTAGGCCGCCTGTTTTCATCGTGTCATCACACCAATCAGAAGTCAAATCGCTGAGGGTAACATGTGCCATGGGCTCTTGTTTTAGAGTTGATTCTCTCCCTAAACGCTCATCCTTTTCGACTATTGTGTTGACATCGAATTTAACGTTCCTAGCGCGCTGTAAGCTGCACACCATTGTCATCCACCAACTTCCTTAAGTTGATGAGCGCATAGCGCATACGGCCCAAAGCGGTATTGATTGAAACCCCTGTTTCATCTGCAATCTCCTGGAAACTTAAGTCCCGTTCGATCCGCATGGCCACCACGTGTTGCTGGTCTTCTGGTAAGAATTGCACCAAGTGACGCACGTCATGATAAATTTGGTCTTGGACCAGTGCATCCTCAGCGTGCAGGTCGTCGCTGTGAAGGGTGTCGAACACATTGAATTCGTCTGTGGCGCGCACCATGCGCATCTTTTTATTCCTTCGGAAATGGTCAATCGATAAATTGTGTGCAATGCGCATCACCCAGGGAAGAAACTTTCCTTCCTCGTTGTACTTGCCGCTGCGCAACGTATTGACCACTTTAATAAAGGTGTCTTGAAACAAGTCATTGGCAAGATCTGCATCTCGAACAATGAAGTAAATTTTAGAATAGATCTGTTGTTGATGTCTATTCAACAAGGACTCAAATGCCCTCTCGTCACCGGAGAGGTACAAATCGATCAATTGACGGTCCGTCAGTGATGCACGCATGATTCACGCAATTAAGGATAATACAAAACCCAGTCAATTCTGGGGCCTTACTTTGAAGCGTAAAATGTGTCGATCGCGTGCTTTTTGATTCGTGTATTGTGAATATACAACTAAATTTCAATGAAATGAAACCACAGGTACCTTTGATGTGTTAACAAACGAGAATGGACATTCAGATCAAAGGTGCCAAAGTGCACAACCTGCAAAACGTTTCCGTCACCATCCCCAAGCGGAAATGGACGGTGATTACCGGATTGTCGGGATCGGGAAAAAGCTCTCTCGCTTTCGACACACTCTATGCAGAAGGCCAACGACGTTACGTAGAAAGCCTTAGCAGCTATGCCCGTCAGTTTTTGGGACGACTTGACAAACCTGACGTTGACTCCATCGACGGTATCTCCCCGGCTATTGCTATTGAACAGCGGTCATCCTCGGGAGGACCGCGATCCACCGTTGCTACCCGCACGGAAATCCATGACCATTTGCGGCTCTTATACGCTCGAATCGGACGTACCCTTTCTCCGATTTCAGGTGAAGAGGTCCGCAAAGACCGTCCCGAAGATGTCCTTGACTTCACCTTGCGGCTCGCCACAGGCACCCGCTTCATGGTGGTTTCCCCCCTTTCACTTAAAGAAGGGCGCACGTGGGCACAGCAATTGGAAATCCTTACTCAACAAGGGTTCAGTCGCGTCATCGACACCGCAGGAAAGCCGCAACTCATCAACGACATCCTTGCCTCAGACGAGCAAGACGGCATCCTGTCCAACGCCCCCAATTCTTGGATGCTCCTGATCGATCGCCTCGTCGTAGAACGTGAAAATGACGAATTTCAGGCGAGGGTCATGGATTCCGTTGAAACCGCTTTTTTCGAAGGAGAAGGAGAATGCAAAATTGTGACTATTGAAGATGGAGTCATCGAGCAACACTCTTTTTCCGATCGATTCGAACGCGATGGCATGACATTTATCGAGCCGACCCCGGACTTGTTTACGTTCAACAATCCGGTCGGGGCGTGTCAAAAGTGTGAGGGCTTTGGCCATGTGATTGGAATCGATCCGGAACGTGTGGTTCCCGATCCTCGGCTTTCCATCTTCGAAGATGCCGTTGCCTGTTGGCGAGGAGATCGCTTGGGAAAGTGGAAGGAAAAGCTATGCTTGAATGCCAACAAGGCCGACCTGCCCATTCACACGCCATGGAATAAGCTCTCTGACGCCCAGCGAAAGCTTGTGTGGGACGGAGGACCCGGGTTCAAGGGGTTGCATGCCTTTTTCTCCTACCTCGAGGAGAAGAGCTATAAGATTCAATTCCGTGTGATGCTGAGCCGGTATCGCGGTAGAACCATCTGCTCCGATTGCCATGGGACTCGTCTTGGAATCGCATCCCAGCATGTCCATGTAGCTGGCGTCAATTTGACCCATGTATTGCGACTGACATCAGAGCAAGCTTTGAATCACATGCGCACCCTTGAATTGACCGACAATGACGGGTCCATTGCCAGGCGTCTGCTCCAAGAAATTGAACAACGCCTCTCCTACCTATGCGATGTTGGGTTGGGCTATTTGACCCTGGATCGTTCCAGTAAAACGTTGAGCGGCGGTGAAGCTCAACGCATCGCCTTGAGCGCTTGCTTGGGGAGCAGCCTTGTGGGAAGTACGTACATCCTGGACGAGCCCAGCATTGGCCTTCACCCAGAAGACACCGCCCGCCTGATTTCCATTTTAGAAAAACTCCGCGACTTGGGCAATACCGTGGTCGTTGTGGAGCATGATGAGGACATCATGAAAGCTGCTGACCACCTCATCGACATGGGGCCTGAAGCAGGAACACATGGAGGCAGAGTCGTCTTCGCTGGGAGCCATCACGAATTGGACACGCTCGACCTCGACCACCCTTCTTGGACCGCCGCCTATCTCAGTGGTCGCCAACGTGTCAGTATTCCAACACGAACTGCCCACTCCAAAGAGCACATCGGTTTGCGCGGTGCTCATCTGCACAACGTCACAGGAGTTGATGTCAACTTCCCCTTGCACGCACTTACCGCCGTAACGGGAGTCAGCGGATCAGGAAAAAGCACCTTGATCAACGGAGTGTTGGTTCCATTGATACGCCAGCATCTGGAGGGATTGGGTGGATTGAAAAATGCACATGGTTCCCTCGAAGGAAAAGTTGAATCGATTGGAGCGCTTGAATACATCGATCAGAACCCGATCGGTAAATCATCGCGGAGCAATCCGGTAACGTACGTCAAAGCGTTCGATGAAATTCGAAGTTTGTTTTCCGATTCGGTCCCGGCGAAAGCACGCGGTTACAAACCTGCCCATTTTAGCTTCAATGTCACCGGAGGACGCTGTGACACCTGCGAAGGCGAAGGCGAAGTCACCATCGGCATGCAGTTTATGGCCGATTTAAAATTGCAATGCGATGCTTGCCATGGCAAGCGTTTCAAAGATGAGGTACTGGAAGTCCAGTGGAACGGGAAAAACATTTCGGAGGTACTAGCGATGACCGTTGACGATGCCATGGAGTTTTTTCTTCCCGACCCCACAGCCAAGAAGGTCCCTGCTGCACAAAAAAGGCTCATCACCAAGCTCACACCCCTGTGTGAAGTCGGCCTTGGTTATGTCACCTTGGGACAAAGCAGCAACACCCTAAGTGGCGGTGAAGCCCAACGTATCAAATTGGCCTCTTTTCTTTCGCGTGGAGACAGGCAAGTGCACACGTTATTTGTTTTCGATGAACCAACAACAGGGCTGCATGCCCACGACGTGCAGAAGCTGCTGACGACCTTCCACGCGTTACTTGCCCAAGGACACACGCTCATTGTCATTGAACACCACTTGGATGTCATGGCCCATGCAGACCATTTGATTGACATGGGACCCGGCGGCGGTGACGCAGGAGGCACTTGCGTGTTTCAAGGCACACCGCAAGCATTGCTGGACTGCAAGGACTCCAAAACCGCGAAACATCTTCGCCCCAAATTGATTTCATGAAACACACTCCACTTATGCTGTTGAGTTTTTGCGTCGCCCTTCTTTTTTCCGGTTGTACATCCGCACAGCAGGACACAAAAAAGGATGAAATGCAAACATCTTCCATTGATTGGAGCGCCGAACTGTCTTCGGAACAATACCGCATTCTAAGACAATGTGGGACTGAACCGCCCTTTACAGGTGAGTTTTGGGACCACCATGAACGAGGAGTCTATCAGTGCGCAGGATGCGGGTCGCCACTTTTTAGCAGCCAGACGAAGTATGAGAGCGGTAGCGGTTGGCCCAGCTTTTTCGGGGCTTTAGACTCCTCCAATATCCGAACACGTGTCGATCGTGAACATGGAATGATTCGGACAGAATTATTGTGTCAATCCTGCGGTGGGCATTTGGGCCATCTATTCAATGACGGGCCCGAACCGAGTGGACTGCGCTACTGTATTAACAGCGTCTCTTTACAATTCGAACACGATTCTATTGCTTCCAACGAAGCGTCTCCCGAGGGAGAGAAGCAGTAAACTATGTCGGAGTTATTGTCCGCAGCTGAAGGTCACACCTTCCGCTTGGATCATGTCACCTCCCTCAATCGTACCGTCATCCTTTTGCGTCGCTTTCGTTCGACCGTGGATGTTGATCATGCCGGTAATTTGACCGATAGACGTGAGTTGTGCGACGAGAATACGCTTGTCAGCCGGCGCTAGAGCCTGACGCTTGTCCGGAGTCACAAACCACGCTCCATTGTCTGTTTCCAAGGCATTCCCCTTCTCAAACTCCGTGAAATCCATGAGGAAGCCCGTCAATGAATTCATGTAGTTGTCTTCCAAACCGATCGTTACCCAAGTATCAAAAGCCAACGTAGCATCATTCTCAACATCGAATCGCTGCACTTGTGATGCCAACTCCCCTCCTTTGGGATGCTGATAAAACGGTTTTGTTGAACGGATGTAGAGCGATTTTCCGGCCTCTCCAAAAATGGCGTCAATGACATCGCCCTCACTTTCCATGACGGCGTAGACTCGATACGTACTTCCAGAAACAGAACCATTATTGTCCACAGGCTCTACCTCTAAATGAGAGAACTGAGCACTCCCTAAAACGGGCAAAAGCAACAGGGCAAAAGCAAGGGCATTCAAACGCATGATCATTTTTTTCTTCGGCCGGGCAAATTTATTTCACCAGACGATTTCTACCTAAAATACGACGATTTCCCATGGATTTCGAATTAAATCCACTTGAACGAGGAACAAAGTACGTTAAAGTCATCTCGTGCGTATGCGGGCTGAAGTACTGAGCTCCCGTGTTTGTTATGTCATAAGCATATGACAAACCGAATGAACCGTACTCTCCACCTATGCCTAAAATCAAGGCATCGTTGGTCCGGTACCCCAAAGACAACCAAGCCATGCGTGCATACCAGCCACGCACATAGATGTCCATTTGAGCTGGGGTACGTTCTGTCAAACGCACAATTCCAGAAGGCTCCAACAAGAAGAGATCACTAACCTGATAGCGGTACGTTCCCATGAATCGAAAATGACGCACTCCGATGTTCTCTTGACCACCCGACAATGGACTGGCTTCCAATCCCGTCGATGATTGAAGCAAATTTGGAATGGCAAAACCGAATGAATACGCTTCGCTAAAGACCATCATACCAAAATGTGCATCCAATGAGGTCGTCTGTTCCATGCCCCACTGCAATGCTGGATCTTCGACATCCCACACATCAAGAGAGGCATTGTCGAACGACCATTGTTTTGCCATCAAGCTCAATCCAAATGAGACGGCATCGTAGTTGTTCAAATCGATGGTATACGACCCGGTCAATTCCACACCCGTTTGCTTGATCGCTCCTCCCGTATTGTCAGAATAGACGATACCACCGACACCAATGTTGTTGGGAAGTGACGTATGGCCGCTAAACGTCATGGTTGTTGGCGCACCTTCAAAACCTGTCCACTGGTTCCGATACGACATCGAAATGGGAGTCTCGGGCAAGGTACCGGCAATCGCAGGATTACTGAGATACGGATTGGTCATGAATTGAGACCTCCGAAACA
>CAWVYB010000062.1:0-11126 GCA_963934215.1 uncultured Flavobacteriales bacterium
TGTCTACGGTCAAAATGAGATTCATTCAGCGTCTTGCGAAATTCACGAATTACGATACGTTCGCGAACCCTGTCTTTGACCGTGGAGAGCACCAGGAGGGATTGCGTCCCAATGCGGACTTTATATCGGACCAACAAACCGTAACGGTTCAATCCAAAATGAACGACTCAGAGGAAGAAGGTTCTCCATTCTGATGGAACTTTGAGTCCCCTCAAGTCAAGGATGGTCGTAACTTAGAAGCCATGATGAAACCGTGGAATTGGGGAAGGTATTTGCTCTTATTAGCTTGTTTATGGGGAGCCACAGGTGTACGTGCCTCACAATTGCTCATTCCCATGGACGATAGTCAATCCAATCATTTGAAAGCTTACGGATTGGCATTTTGGCTGTTGGAGCAGGAGGTAGAAATTGAATGGTTACTGAACTACAGGGGAGGGAGCTTTATGCTTCCAAATTTGCCTTCAGCGGTGAATGAATGTGTGATTCGAGGAATTAGTCACCAGGTCATTGCGGATGTTCAAGCCAGCCAGATATTGCAACAAATCGCTGATCCCGAATCCAATACTGAACGTGTGAAGTTAGAAGTCGCTCCAAAAGTTGCGGTGTATAGTCCTTCAGGAAAGCAGCCTTGGGATGACGCGGTGACCTTGGTTTTGACTTACGCTGAAATTCCTTACGAGGTGGTGTACGATGCAGAAATCATGGCCGGAACATTGCCTGTCTATGATTGGCTCCATCTGCATCACGAAGATTTTACAGGCCAATACGGTAAGTTTTATCGTTCTTATCGCAGTGCGGCATGGTATCAAGATGAAGTAGTTAGACAAGAAGGAATGGCCAGGACGTTGGGATTTGAAAAAGTGAGTGTGATGAAACGCAATGTCGCCCTGGAGATTCGAGACTTCATTCTTGGAGGAGGTTTTCTGTTTACCATGTGTTCAGGAACGGATTCCTTTGACATTGCTTTGGCCGCTGAAGAAACTGACATTTGCGCCCCCGTATTTGATGGGGATGCCATCAGTCCTGGAGCACAAAACAAATTGGATTTTGAACGCGGTCTAGCGTTTCATGAGTATCAGATCGTCACGGATCCCATGGTGTATGAGTTCTCGGATATTGACGCAACTGAAGAGCATGGCAAGGTGAAGCAGCTCAACGACTTTTTCACTCTATTTGATTTTAGTGCCAAGTGGGACATCGTCCCTACGATGCTAACTCAAAGCCATGAACGTGTGATTCCTGGATTTATGGGTCAGACTACGGCTTTTAGGAAGCGGTTTGTACGACCTGATGTGACCATACTCGGTGAGACCAAGAGTACGCGCTCTGCAAAATACATCCATGGAACATTGGGACAGGGACAATGGACCTATTACGGAGGCCATGATCCCGAAGATTACCGCCACTTGGTCAACGACCCTCCGACTGATTTAAACTTGCACCCCAATTCAGCCGGTTACCGGTTGATTTTAAATAACATTCTTTTCCCTGCAGCCAGGAAAAAAGAACGGAAGACCTGATTTTAGTTTTTGACCATTACAGCCAACGTGAACAGGAACATCTCCTGCTGTATTTCGTTGAAGTGGTAGTCGAGTGGCCCATTTGTTTTCTTGGCCATACTCATTAGCCCCAAGCCTGCGCCACCTTTTGTGCTCAATTGATTTTGACACATGACGTCAACATAACGCACTCTCAGTTCTTCGTGCGTGAGGCCATTGACCTCCGACAAGCGGCTTCGTAGGTCAGCTGCCATCTCAATGTCGACCAAATTGCCACACTGGATTTGATATCCCAGCGGTGTTAGCTCTACAGTAAGGTACAGGTCTAACTTTCCTTCGTCATTGATCCATCCATGCCGGGAAACGTTTTGCAGACATTCAATGAGGACGCTTCCGATTCGGCGCATTTGTTTTCGACTTGCTCCAGCACCGATTACGGCATTTTCAGTCAAGAGAAGCAATGAGTCTGTTACGGAGCTATTCAATTCACCCGAATACCCTAAGAGGATATTTCCGTCCTGATCCACTCCAACTTGCTGTTTGAAGGCATGTTGCAGCTCACGAAGGAGTTGGGGTTGTTTGATTAAGCTCATGGCGCGATTCGGCAGTTCAATTTAGACATTTAATCGACTAATCGGCAAATTAATTAGATTAAATACGTCGAACATGCGCAATTTATGACGGGCAGAATGGTTTTGACACCTGATGCCGACGTATGTTTTCAACCATTTACATGAACTTATTGTATTGTGGGGAATTGATAGTCAGTTAGTTCAGTTTTATCATTTTAAATAGGAGCTCATGAAGAGGAAGAAACGAAGCGTCTAAATCGTCTCTCATTCAGAATGTTAATCCCCTCTGGAGTCTGGATCATGTCGTAAAATGAGGGATGTAGGAAATTCACAGTGCGGTTGAAGTGCCGATTTTCGAGGTAACATCGCCAAACCAAAAGAGCCAGTCTTTTCGTAGTAGACCAAGCATGTGCGTTGAAACGTTCCGGACGGGGGAAGCCATCAATCCAACGTTGAGCTTCTGCCATTGTAGTGATGCTCGAATGCTCTTGAAAAGCTGCAGGGTTCAGTGGGATAGACATGTTGTTCCTTCTTTTAAATTTGTTGACATGACAAATCAATGAAGGCACACCGTAATGGATTTACGGTGCGTAAAAAAGAGGTCTATTGATACTGTTTCAGCGTTTTTTGAAGCTGAGTTGTGATCAAGTCTTTCAACTCCTCGGGTTCAAAAACTTCGACGGCAGGTCCTAGCCCCATTAGAAACTGTATCAATTCGAACGTCAGATATACATGCAGTTTTAATTCGAAGAGGTCCTCATCTAGTTGAATGAGCTCTTGACTACTGTGTACAGGTTGACTGGCGAGGTACTCGTATTGCAATCGGCCGCAACGGACCCGAATGTGACGGGGGTGCTCGCTAATTTTAGAAATACCGAAACTGTGAACGAAAAATTCATCGGCATTAAAATTCGATTGTTGGTCAAAAATTTCATCGGATAGTTCAATCGTTTCAATGCGATCCAAACCATATGTTCTGAACTCGCCTTTGTCTTCATTCCAAGCAATCACGTACCAGCGATTGCGGTATTCCCGAAGTAGATAGGGGTCGATACAGTATGCGGTTGCATCGGTAGAGATGAATTTCCGATGGGAAATGATCACCCGCTTATGCTTGCGAATGCTTTGCAAAATGGGAATCAGATGCTCAGAACCGCGGGTTGAGGGGGCGGATTCAAATTGAACGACCGCATCCAATGTTTGCGTGTCCAAATCTGGAGCAAGCCTCAGACGGTCATCAATTTTACTGATTGCTTGATCAAACTGAGAAAAGATGGGGACATTTCGAAACTGCACGAGCGTCTTGGCCGCAAACCGAATGGCATCGAGCTCTTCATCGTTAAGCTGCAGGTTTTCAATCGAATACCCTTCTTCCTCATAGTAATAGCCGCGTTGATCACGGTGGTAAACGATCGGTGCGTAATACCCGAGTGCGCCATCATTGCGCATGGCGTTGAGGTCCTTTTCAAGGGTTGATACGCTGATCCGATCTCCCGCGCTCCCATAGAGGGCCTCTTCACAGGCTAAACGCAGGTCTTCTTTACTCGGGTATACGTAGGATCGATTGGTGAGACACCGATCGATGGTCCGATAACGAATGAGTGCGTATTTATTGGCTGGCATGGCGTGACAATGCAATCAAGTTTACGAAGGAATCGTCAAATCCAATGGCTCTATCTATTCTTCCGCGGAGTAATGATCCATAAGATGAATTCCACGCGGAACATAATCGGGATGGTATGTCTTTGGTTTTCCAGATTTAGGAAAGGGTCTTCCTGTGTTGTGGAGGTGAAAGGCATCTTGATAGGCCTGTCTTCTCAGCTGAACGCCATAGGTCTGGTTGATCCAGTCAGTACCAAATTGGATGGCTTCATTTCCTCGAATGTCTCGAATTTGCACTTCGAGCAAGATGCATTTGTATCCCATCAGCTGAAAGGGTCCCCATGAGGTCGCTAAGTTCTTCAAAGCATCATTATTCGCGTCGGCTAAATGCACTGCGGTGACATTTTCATAGGCGGGTCGTAAGCCATCTCGAACGGCTTTTAATTGCTCGAATACATGAGGTTCGAATCGTTTTCCTGCGGGCTTCCTGCCGCCTGACTCCAACTGGATGAGTGCCATGAGGTAGGCGTAAGGCAAGTCAAACTCTTCGGCATATTTTGCAACATCGTCGCTGTAGTGGCTCTTTGTTGCACGAACTCCCCACCAGTCGCCGGGGCCTGTCCATTGGCCATCTACCCGACGCTGGACTTCCCAACCTCCCCAGCCCAGAATGCCCAAGATGAAAATGGCCGCCAAGGCGCGCACGCTTCGTGATATTCCGGATCCCTGAGACGTCAATGAATTGAACCGTGTCATTGATCAGGCTAAAAGTTGAGGCCAAAAGGCCTGGAGCCACACCGCTGCAGCCTTGGTGAAAGGCAAGAGCAAAAATGCAGGAATGAGATTCAATAATTTAAAAGACCGCATGCCCAACAAGTCCAATCCAAGGGCTAAAAGTAAGATCCCACCCAAGCCCGTGTAATCCTGGATGAGCTCGTCAGACCAGCTCGAACCGATGCCTTGGAACATCCATGTCAGGCCTCCTTGAATGATGAATACGACTGGAGCAGCGAGTAACACTCCCCGGCCCAATGCAGCGGCCAGAAATGCAGCGCTCACAAAGTCCATGGTCCCTTTGATCAGAAGAATGGTCGGATCTCCGTGGAGGCCATCGTTCATGCATCCGATGAGCGTCATGGCCCCGGCACAAAAGAGCAACACGGATTGGGTCAACGCACTCCCGGTTCCAGCGCCGAGTCGTTGAGTGCGTTTTTGTACCCATTGGTCCCAGTCCATGGCATGCCCTAGAAGACCACCTCCAATTAGCGCAAGAAAAACGCCAAAGGGTTCGTTCATGTCCCCACACATGATGATGCCAATTCCTAAAGTGAATAAACCCAGCGTCGTAAAAGCTGAATTCTTGAGCCCAACTGGGATTTTTGAGCCCAAAGCACACCCCAATGTTGCTCCCAGACCAACTGCTACCGCATTGTAGAAGGTTCCTACCATGCTCCGAAGTTACATTTGCAAACCCATTCTTGATTCCCATGCCACCGCTTACGTTTGATATCGAAGCCCAAGACCCGGGCTCAAGTGCACGAGCAGGCCGTGTAACCACCGACCACGGCGAAATAGAAACGCCGATTTTCATGCCTGTAGGCACGGTCGGAAGTGTAAAGGCGGTTCCGCAGCGTGACCTGAAAGAACAGATCAAGGCCCAAATTATATTGGGCAATACCTACCACTTGTATCTCCGGCCAGGCACGTCTGTTCTCGAGGCTGCAGGTGGTTTACACCGGTTTATGCATTGGGACGGTCCCATCCTAACAGACAGTGGGGGATACCAGGTGTTTAGCTTGGCCGACCGTCGAAAGATCACGGAGGAGGGGGCCACATTTCGAAGCCACATTGATGGCAGTAAGCATTTGTTTAGTCCGGAGAACTCAATGGACATTCAACGAAGCATTGGGGCTGATATCATCATGGCCTTTGATGAATGTCCGCCGTACCCCAGTGAATACAAGTATGCCCGTGAATCCATGGAGCTGACCCATCGTTGGTTGGACCGTTGCATCAATCAACTGCAGACCACTGAACCGATGTACGGTCACCATCAGGCCCTCTTTCCGATTGTGCAGGGATCGACGTTTAAAGATTTACGATCACAAGCGGCCCATGAGGTGGCGAATCGTGGAGCTGAAGGGAATGCCATCGGAGGTTTGAGCGTTGGAGAGCCTCATGAAGACATGTACGCTATGACCGAGTTGGTCTGCGATATCCTTCCAAAGGATAAGCCCCGATACTTGATGGGAGTGGGGACGCCGGCCAATTTGCTAGAAAACATGGCCTTGGGAGTGGATATGTTTGATTGTGTCATGCCAACGCGCAATGCTCGTCATGGGTTGTTGTTCACGTGGGAAGGAACCATGAACATGAAGAACGAGAAATGGTCCAATGACCACAGTGTTCTGGATGCCAATGGAACCGCTGATGTGGACACATTTTACTCAAAAGCCTATGTGAGGCATTTGCTCAAGTCAAGTGAGTATTTGGGGCTGACCATCTGCAGTATTCACAATTTGGCCTTTTATTTGGAGCTTGCCCGCCAGGCAAGACAGCACATTGTGGCGGGAGATTTTTCCACGTGGAAGGATGAGGTTATTCCAAAATTGAATCAGAGGCTTTGAACCCCGTTGCATGAAACCATTCCGTTTGCCACGATTGGATCGCTACATCATCCAAAAATTCCTGACCACGTTTTTTTTCATGGTGGGTATTTTTTGTGTGATTGCGGTGGTATTCGATTTGATGGAAAATGTGGGTCGGTTGTTGGCCAACGATGCGCCGTTGGGAGGAACCATCATGTATTACTTGAGTTTTTGCTTTCATTTTGGCAATTTACTGAGTGGCTTCATCGTGTTCCTGACCATTATTTGGTTCACGAGTCGGTTGGCGCAGCAGACAGAGATTGTGGCTATGCTGAGTTCAGGAATGAGTTTTGGAAGGTTGATGCGCCCTTACTTTATAGCGGCAACTGTTTTGGTCGTGATGTCATTGGTGATTTCTCACATCATTCTTCCAAAAGCCAATGAACGGAAAGTGGATTTTGAAGTGCAGCATGTACATGTGAATTTCCATATTTCGGATCAACACATGTACCGGGAGATTTCTCCCGGAACGGTGGTTTATTTCCGGAGCATTACGGTCGATCGCAATACCGGTTATCGCTTTCAATTGGAGCGTTGGTCGGAGAGCGGTCGTCTGGAACAACGGATTCTTGCGGCCAAGGCTACGTGGAATACTGAAGACAGCACGTGGCGTCTCGTCAATGCGCGTATCCGGGATATAGAACCGGATGGCAAGGAGCGATTGAACTATTTGACGCGGTTGGATACGGCACTGAGCATGCGCATTAGTGACTTTGGACAACGTTCCGCTTTGGTGTCGACGATGTCTACACCGGAATTGAGCGGGCACATTGAACGCGAAGCACAACGGGGGGCGCCTGTCAATTTGTTGAAGTTGGAAAAGCACGCGAGAACGTCAAGCCCATTCTCCATTTATGTGTTGACCTTGATCGGGGTAGGAATTGCATCCAGAAAATTGCGAGGGGGCATGGGGTACCACCTGTTCCTCGCGGTCGTGATCGGTTTCTTCTTTGTGTTCACGTCCAAAATTATCACGGTATATGCCGCTTCCATGATTCTGCCTGCCGATGCTCCGGTATCAACGGATCAATGGTTGTTGCTAGCGGCGTGGTTGCCCAATATGCTCTTCGCGATTTTGGGAGGCTTGATTGTCTGGAAGGCACCCAAGTAGGTTGGATTAAAAGGCGCTGCAATGCGCTCGCCAACCTCGTTCCGTTCCCCATCGGGCAATTTTAGCGGCATCTTTTTCGTTTCGGAACAACCCGAATACAGCAGACCCCGTTCCGGTCATTTGCACGTACGATGCACCAGCTTGCTGGTGTTGAACGATGGCTTGATTCACGGCATCATGCTTTTCCCGGATGATTTTTTCGAAGTCATTGCGAATGAGACTTCCCCAGTCTTCCACCCGATGGGTGGTCAATTCCCTCAAGTCGAAAGGGGCAGGTGAAGGCTTGATCCCAGCGAATGCTTCCCGGGTGGAAACGTGGATTCCCGGATGAAGAATGGCAATGGTCCAGCCTTTGAGGTGGGTCAAAATGGAAGGGTTGGGCTCGATGCGTTCGCCTCGACCGTAAGTCATCGCCGCTTCGTCTTGCATGAAGAACGGACAGTCTGATCCCAGAGCGCCCGCCCATTGATTCCATTGATCCGGTGTTGCATTCACAGAACAGGACTCCTTTAAAAGGCGCAGCATGTGCGCTCCGTTTGAGCTTCCTCCTCCGAGTCCTGCGCCCAGGGGAATGTTTTTGACGACGCATGCCTTCACTCCAGGCAGCTCGTGCGTTTTAGCTACGAGGTTGTACGCCTTGACGATGAGGTTGTCTTCGGGTACTCCTGGAATAGGCAATCCTGAGGTGGTGAGTTGGATGCCCGGTTCTTCCTGCAATTGAATTTCCAATGCGTCCTTCCAAGGGATGGGAATGAAAATACTTTCCAAGTCATGAAAGCCGTCGTTCCTGCGACCCGTCACAAATAGACCGATGTTGATTTTTGCAGGGGTGAACGCGATCATGGCAGCAATTCCTGTTTAAGACTTTAGTCGAGATAGCCGAGACGACGGAGTTTAACTTCATCATCACGCCAGTCTTTATCGACCCGCACGTAAAGATCGAGAAAGACTTTCTGTCCAATGAATTGCTCAATGTCCTTGCGAGCATCGGTGCCTACGCGTTTAATCATACTGCCTCCGCTACCGATGACAATCTGCTTTTGACTGTCACGCGCAACGCGGATCTCAGCTCGGATTTTCACGATGTTGGGCTCCACATCATAGGATTCAACCACCACTTCACATGAATACGGAATTTCCTGTTTGAAGTGCGTTAAAATCTTCTCGCGAATGATTTCAGAAATGAAAAAGCGCATCGGCTTATTCGTTAATTCGTCCTTTGGGAAATAGGGCGGGCTCACAGGCAGCTTCTCAACAATTCGCTCCAAAAGGGAGTCAACGTTGAATCCATGCAGCGCGCTAATCGGTGCCACGGTGGCACGCGGCAAACGCGCTTGCCAGAATGCGATCCGCTCCATGGCCTTTTCCTGATCCGTGAGGTCAATCTTGTTGATGAGGACAAAAACAGGGATGTCCATCGCCGCGATCTTGGTGAACGTATCGGGATGAGCCAAATCGTCTTCATAGATATCGGTCACCAAAAGGATGAGGTCCGCATCTTGCAAAGCCGTTTTGACAAACTTCATCATGCCCTCCTGCATTTTGTATGAAGGGTCCAAAACACCGGGGGTGTCGCTGTAGACAATCTGCCAATCGGGCTCGTTTACAAGCCCCATAATGCGGTGACGGGTTGTCTGCGCTTTGCGGTTGATGATGCTAATGCGCTCACCTACAAGCTGGTTCATCAGGGTGCTCTTGCCAACGTTGGGCGAGCCAATGATGTTCACAAATCCGGCACGGTGTCCTTCTGGGACACCTTCCGGTAGGGGTTGTTTTTCGTTCGATTCCACGGTTTGCATGATGCTGTCGGTACTGCGAAGGTACGCTTGGGAGCAGTGAAGAGCATCGGGTCAAATTCAATTCCTGTTTAGAGCATCTTTTTCTTTGTTGGAACGAAAGGATACACGTATCTTTGACGTCCCAAACAAGCAGAGTTCTCTGAGTTTGTGGTAAATCGCGGGGTGGAGCAGTTGGTAGCTCGTCGGGCTCATAACCCGAAGGTCGTCAGTTCGAGTCTGGCCCCCGCAACTCAAAAGAGCAACCAGAAATGGCTGCTCTTTTTTGGTTTAAGGCACTCAAGGTCAGCGGCTTTCCAGCGTACATTCAAGTGCGTCTGCCTGTGGTTCTTCCGTCGTTCCGTGCAAATCTTGACACGGTCAAAGACCAAAGGAAACCGAAACTGACAGGAATTATGGGTAAAACTGATAGTAAAAGTGTCAGTCTTTTTGATGAAAAAGCCAAAAAAAGGAGAATCGCTCTCGGGCTCTGTATTCTCCTGGCTTGTGGCAATCCGATTTCCTTTTTTGACACTTCATTCTAAAGCTACACAGAACCGTATGCCAGGTGGTTTCTAGTCATCGAATTTGGGCTCAAGAATTTCTGTTTCAGATTATCACTGTAGTAGGGCTTTTCATCGGTTCTCCATCCATTTTAGCCAAAAAATAGCAGAAAATGACTAGATATAGTCATTTTTTATCGAAAACTAACTGGATGGGTTTGGTTTTGAAACCTGTTTTTTAGTCAAGTAAAAGCTAGTTGCGAGCTTCTATTGAGTCGACCTTTTAACGGTATTACTCTAGCTGCTCTTAAACGTCAGTGAAGCCTTGGTTTACAGGCTATCTGTACCCCCGTTTTGTGAGATACACTGAAGCCTCGTCCAAAGGTTAGCTCAACACCGCAACTACACTGTCAGCCCCAACAACTTCAAGGAACTGTAGCTTCGGGCGTGAATTCACTATCCCTAGGTACACGCCAACCGCTTGGATACAGACCTCAATTATCATCCACCGCATACGAATTGTATAAACGGCCCTACGTAGCGAGGTTTACCACTTCATTCTGTCCTCCTTCGTCGAAAACCATCACAGCATAAAGCTTGGAGTCAGTCCTGGATCGATCAACACAGACGAGATGTCCTGATTAATAGCCTTCCGCTTCTACTAGCGCATCCATTATTTTTTTCTGGACCTCTTGAACAAAAATCTTTTCTGCCGAAGTCCCCGGTCGAATGCCTTTAACAGCCCCAAAGCTATTAGCTCCTAAGACACTGCGTCGGATTTCACTCGTGATGTTTTCTGCTGAGAACAAATTTTCCGTAATGCGTTGTGCAAATGCCGAAACACTTGGTTCGACTGTATTTACAGGATTAAAACTAGTCTCATTGGAAAACTTTTGAACGAAGGATTGAACTTCATCAATCGAAGCTAACCCGTCCAATGCGGCAGCAGTTTGTTCAATGTACATCTCGTAGTAAATGTCACTCGCATCCTCACTTTCCTCTGCAGCCAATTGCTCCGCATGGAATTCGGGGTATTCGATTGCAGGCTTATCATTTGTATTTGATGAGACAGCAAGGTCTGCGGGTTTACTCAACTTTGACAGACGTTCCTCTTTTGTATGCGCAACTGATTCTGCTTTCCAATCTTTGAATTTGTAAACTTGCTCTTTGGAAGAATTTGGCCCTCCATCATTGGTTGAATCAACATGCTTCTTTTGAAGTAGGTAGTTTTTAACATCACTGATGTCTGAAGACAAAGCTCCCATTTCAGTCTCTATTCCAATGAGTAATTGAGCCGATGCATTGTTGGTTAAACCCACAGCTACATTCACCGTATTGAAGCCATCATTCAATCCATTCTCCCAAGCCACACCAACAATTTCATTGATTTGACTTGCAGAGATCCTTGTTGGGTCA